>NZ_JAGIQL010000134.1 GCF_017813245.1 Streptomyces montanisoli | reverse complement strand
GGCGGGCGGCGAGGTCGCCGCCGCGCGCGCCCAGCTGGCGGCGACGGACGCGGACGCGGCGCACCTCGTCAATGTGGCGATGCCCGCCGTGGTGAAGAAGGCGCGGGACGGCACGTCGCCCGACGAGGCACTGGCCGCCGTGCGGCAGCCGGACGACGAGCGGCTGCGCCGCGTGCTCGAGGTGTTCGCGGCCGAGGTCTCCGACGGCGAGCGGCGAGCGGCCTCCGCCGGGGCGGAGCGCGAGGCCCTGGCCCGGCGGGCCCGCGAGGCGGCCGACGGACTCGACGACCTGATGGACAGGGTGCTGCCGCCCGCCCTCGCCCGTCTGCGCAAGGGCAGTTCCGCGGGCACCGTGCTCGGCGACATCGAAGTGCCCGCCGATCCGGCGCTGCGCGGGCTGATGGAACGGATCGTCAAGGAGGTCGCGATCGGCGAGCGCCGCGCGCTGGTCGCGCAGACAGCCGGCACCAAGGCGCTCAGCCAGGTGCAGGCGAAGGCGGTCACCATCCTCGCCGACCTGCGTGACATGGAGGACCGTTACGGCGAGGAGGTCTTCGGCGACCTCCTCCAGCTCGACCACAACGCCTCCCAGCTCGGGCTGCTCACCGACCGGCTCGCGATCCTCCTCGGCGGCCGCGGCAGCCGCATCTGGAACAAGCCGATCGTCATGGAGTCCATCCTGCGCGGCGCGACGGGGCGCATCGCCGCCTACCGGCGGGTGCGGCTGCACTGTTCGAGCAGCGCCGCGATCGTCGGCTTCGCGGCCGAGGGCGTCATGCACCTGCTCGCCGAGCTGATCGACAACGCCGCGAACTTCTCGCCGCCCATCGACGAAGTGCACGTCTACGTCGAGGAGCGCACCGCGGGCATCGTCGTGATCGTCGAGGACAGCGGGCTGAAGATGGCCCCGCAGGTGATGCAGCTGGCGGAGAAGGCCGTGTCCGGCCGCCACAACGACCTGTCCAAGCTGCAGTCCACCCGCCTCGGGCTCGCCGTCGTCGGCATGCTCGTGGAGCGGTACCGCATCAGCGTCAACTACCGCCCGTCCTCACGCGGTGGCACCGGCGTGGTGGTGCTGATCCCGCCGCAGCTCATCGCCCAGCAGCAGAACGACGAGCCGCCGCCGCGCAGGCCGCTGCCCGAGGCCGTGCCCGCCCCGGCACAGCCGCCCGCGGCGCCCCCCACGCCCCGGGACGCGCCCCCCGCCGGCAACGCCTACAGCGGCGGCCCGCGCGTGGCGACGCCGGGCGGCCTCCCGGTCAGGCCGCCGGGACGGACGATGGCGGCCGCGGACCGCGACCGCGTGCAGGACGTACCTCCGCCGCGCGCGGCGAGGCCGGGCAGGGACGCGGGCGCGCAGTTCGGCGCATTCCACCGCTCGCGCCGCCCGCAGCAAGGCCCCTCCGACCCCTCTCAGGAATCGTGAGAACCCCCATGCAGACCACAGATACCAGTCTGACCTGGCTCCTGGAGAACCTGCTGGAGCGCACCCCGGGCACGCGGCACGCCCTCGTGCTCTCCCGCGACGGGTTGAAACTCTGCTGGAGCCGCCATCTCACCGTCGACCAGGCCGACCAGCTGGCCGCCATCTGCTCCGGGATCCAGGCCCTGGCACAGGGCGCGTCGGTCGAGTTCGGCAGCGGAAACGGCGGTGTACGGCACTCGATGACCGAGTTCCACGGCGGCCTGCTGTTCATCGTGGAGGCGGGCGACGGTGCGCACCTCGCGGTCGTCGCGGAGGACGGCGCGGACGCGGGCCTCGTGGGCCACCAGATGACCGAGATGATCGAGCAGATCGGCGACCACCTGCGGGCCGAGCCGCGCAGCCCGGCCGGGGAGCACGCCGCGTCATGACGCGCAAGCCCGTCGACGTCGGCTTCCCCGACCGCCTCTACATGGTCACGGGCGGCCGCAGCAGGGTCGACGACACCACGTTCGACCTGGTCACCCTGATCGTCAGCGAGAGCGACCCGACGGCCGGGCTGCAGTCGGAACACGTGCGGATCCTCGAACTGTGCCGCCACCCGACCGCCGTCGTCGAGATCTCGGCCGAGCTGAAGATGCCCGTGACGGTGGTGCGGATCCTCCTCGCCGACCTGCACGCGATGGGCCGGATCACCGCGCGCCACCCGCGTGGCGCGCGACCGGCCGCCTCGCTGCCCGACTCCGACCTCTTGAAGGAGGTGCTCCATGGACTCCGCAACCTCTGAACTGCCCACCCGCACACCCCTGAGCGACGCGGCGGAGACCGGTCTGAAGATCGTCGTGGTCGGCGGCTTCGGGGTGGGCAAGACCACCCTCGTACGCTCCGTCAGCGAGATCCGGCCGCTCAACACCGAAGAGGTCATGACGCAGGCCGGCATCGGCGTCGACGAGACGGACGGCATGGTCACCAAGACCACCACGACCGTCGCCTTCGACTTCGGCCGGATCAGCCTCAACGAGCGCATGGTGCTCTATCTGTTCGGCGCGCCGGGGCAGGAGCGGTTCTGGTTCCTGTGGGATCGGCTGTTCTCCGGCACGCTGGGCGCCGTCGTGCTGGTCGACACGCGCCGCATGAGCGACTCCTGGTACGCGGTCGACCGGCTGGAGCACCACAAGACGCCGTTCGTGGTCGCGGTGAACAGGTTCGACAACGACACCGCGTCGTTCACGCTCGACGAGATCCGCCAGGCGCTCTCGCTCTCGGACGACGTGCCGCTGATCGACTGCGACGCGCGCGTCCGCTCGTCCGGCAAGCATGTGCTGATCACCCTTGTCGACCACCTCTACGAACTGGCCATGGCCCGGGAGATGACCCCATGACCGATCCCCTGCCGATGGAGGCCGCCGCGGGCCCGCCGCCCGGCTGCCCGGCCCACGCGACGGCCGTGCGCCTCAGCGGCCTCGAGTACCAGCAGACGCCCTCGCAGCTGTACAGGTCGCTGCGCAGGGACCACGGACCGGTCGCGCCCGTGCTCCTCGACAACGACGTCCCCGCGTGGCTGGTGCTGGGCTACAACGAGGTGTCGTACGTCACCGGCCACGACGAGCTCTTCGCCAGGGACTCGCGGCGCTGGACGCAATGGGACAACATCCCGCCCGACTGGCCGCTGATGCCCTACGTCGGCTACCAGCCGTCGGTCCTGTTCGTCGAGGGCGCCGAGCACCAGCGGCGCGCCGGGGTGATCAGCCAGGCGCTTGACGCCGTCGACCAGATGGAGCTGTCGGCGATGTGCCGGGCCATCGGCCACTCGCTGATCACCTCGTTCGCCGGGAGCGGCCACGCGGATCTGATGACCGCGTACGCGCACCCGCTGCCGATGCGGGCGATCGTCCAGCTGTGCGGGATGCCGCCGGGCGGCGTCGACACCGAGGACCTCGTACGCGACCTGCGTCTTTCGCTCGACGCGAACGAGGGCGAGGACCCGGTCGCCGCGTACGGCAGGGTGCAGGCGCGCATCGAGCAGCTGGTGAAGGAGAAGCGGGCGGCGCCCGGCAACGACGTCACGTCGCGGATGCTCCTGGACCCGGCGGGGCTGACGGACGAGGCCGCGGTGCAGGACATCATCACGGTCATCGCGGCGGCGCAGCAGCCCACGGCGAACTGGATCGGCAACAGCCTGCGGCTGCTGCTGACCGACGACCGCTTCGCGACGACCGTCGCGGGCGGCAAGCTCAGTGTGGGTCAGGCACTCAACGAGGTGCTGTGGCTGGACACGCCGACGCAGAACTTCATCGGCCGGTGGGCCGTGCGCGACACCCAGCTCGGCGGCCGCCACATCAAGGCCGGCGACTGCCTGGTGATGAGCTTCGCCGCGGCCAACACGGATCCGCAGATGTGGCCGGAGGGCCACGTCGGCGCGGAGAACTCCGCGCACCTGTCGTTCAGCAACGGCGAGCACCGCTGCACCTTCCCCGGGCCGCAGCTCGGGGACGTGATCGCCCGCACGGCCGTGGAGACGCTTCTCGAAGCGCTGCCCGACGTGGTGCTCGCGGTGGAGGCGGACGCGTTGCGGTGGCGTCCGTCGATCTGGATGCGGGGCCTCCTCGACCTGCCGGTGAGCTTCTCACCGGTCCTCGGCTGACGGGCCGCGCCGTCGCCGCGGTCGGCGCATCGCGGCGGGCGGCGGGGCCGGCGGCCGGTGCGCGCGCCGCCGGTCCCCGGAGGGTTCAGCCCGCCGCGGGCGTGAAGACCACGGGCAGCGACTGCGGGCCCCGGGTGAACACGCCCTGCTCGACCGGGTCGTAGCCGTCCGCGAGCCGCACGTCGGGCATCGCGTCGAGCAGCTGGTTGACGCCGGTCTCGACCTCCGCCTTGGCCAGCAGGGCGCCCACGCAGAAATGGCGGCCGAGGGCGAAGGCGAGGTGGTCGGCCGCGGCGGAGAACGCGGTCGTGGTGGTGAGGTCGTCGCGGAAGATGTCGAACGAGTCGGGGTCGCGGTAGCGGCCGGAGTCCCGGTTGGCCGCGCCTATCAGGCAGGTGACGGTGGCGCCCGCCGGTATCGTGCCGCCGCTGACGGACACGGCCTGCGCGGTCTGCCGCATGATCATGTGGACGGGCGGGGTGAACCTGAGGGTCTCGGCGAACGCGCGCGGGATGAGGCCGCGGTCGGCGCGGACCGCGGCGAGCTGGTCGGGGTGGAGCAGCAGGTTCGCGAAGATCGACGCGATGGCCTTGTCGGTGGTCTCGCCGCCCGCGGCGAGCAGCAGGCTGCAGAACGCCTTGATGTCCTCGTCGCTCATCCGCACGCCGTCGACCTCGGCGCGGCACAGCGTCGAGAGCAGGTCGTCGCCCAGGGCGTCGCGGCGCGAGCGGATGATCGGGATCATGTACTCGGCGAACTCGACGCGGGTGCGCTCGCCCGCGGCGATGACGTCGGCGTCGCCCGAGAGGTTGCCGAGGAACGCGATCACGGCGGTGTACCAGCGGTGGAACCTGGCGTGGTCGGCCTTGTCGAGGCCGAGCATGTCGGCGATGACGTTGACGGGGAAGCGGGTGGCGAAGCCGTCCACCAGGTCGACGGAGCCGGTGTGCCGGAAGGTGTCGATCAACTGCCGCGCGTTGCGCTCGATCACGGGCAGGAACTTCTGCTGCAGTTCGGCGCCGCGGAAGGCGGGGGCGACGAGCGCCCGCCGTACGGAGTGCTCGCGCCCGCTGAGCTGGAGGATCGTCCTGCCGTGCACCGGCTCGATCTGCCAGTGGTAGTTGTCGGTGGTGAACACGCCCGCCTTGTCCTTGAAGGCGCGCTCGACGTCCTCGTACCGCGAGATCAGGTAGCTCTGGGTGGGCTCGTGCCAGATCAGCGGGGCTTCCTCCCGCATCATCCGGTAGGCCGGATACGGGTTGTGCGCGAACTCGGGCGACAGGATGTCGGGGATCTGCTGAGTGGTGACCATGGCTGCCCCTCGCGTCTGCTGGCCTGTAACGGTCGGTGAAACACAGGCTATTGACCGTCACGGGTGGGTGACAGCCGAGTCCTGGCCACTTGGCGTCAGGTACTGCGCAGAGGTTTGGGGGGCGGAAGCGGCGCGGGGCGCGCGGGGTGTGAGTGGGGCCTGTTCAGTCGGCCGTGCCGGAGGGCACCGGCACGGGCTCCTCGGGCCCCTGCTCCTGGGCCCGCTTCTCGGCCGCCTTGTTGGCGCGGCGCTTCACGACCAGCATCGACGCGACGCCGATGACGACGGCCAGGACGAGACCCAGGTACGAGAACCTCTTCAGCCAGGCCTCCGCGACCTTGCCGACTTCGTACACGATGAGGGTCGTACCGCCGGCCCAGACCACGCCGCCGAGCAGGTTGGCGATCAGGAACTTCCAGTACGGCATCTTCAGCACGCCCGCGAGAGGACCGGCGAAGATGCGCAGCAGGGCGACGAAGCGGCCGAAGAAGACGGCCCACATGCCCCACCTCTCGAACGACCGCTCAGCCGTGCCGACCTGGGACTCGCCGAAGTGCTTGGGGAACTTTCGCGCCAGCCAGGCGAGCAGGGGTCTGCCGCCCTTGCGGCCGATGAGGTACCCCGTGGAGTCGCCGGCGACGGCGCCCGCGGACGCGCAGGCGGCGAGGATGTACGGGTTGATGTGTCCCTGCTGCGACGCGAGCAGTGCCGCGGCGACGAGAACGATCTCGCCCGGCAGCGGGATGCCGAGGCTCTCGACCCCGATCACCACACCCACCAGCAGGTAGATGCTCACCGCAGGTACGGTCTCGAGCCACCCCTGGACGTCCAACGCAGGTCCCTCCCGCTCATCTCCCCCGAGCCCTGGCCCGATCAGCCTACCTGCTCGCGGGGGCCGCCTCGACGTGGCCGGATTTCGCTCCGCGCCGGCCCTTGACACGCGATGCGACAGGACCGTGACACAGCGGCGACCACGCCGCCGCCCGGCCCCTCTATGGTTACTCGCCATGTGGCCAGGACAGCAGCCGCCCGGGGGCGAGCGAGACACGCAGGACCAGAACCCGTACAAGCAGACGGGTCAGCAGCAGGCGGGGCAGCAGGGCGGACAGCAGGCGGGCTATCCGCAACAGGGCTACCAGCAGCCCGGGCAGCCCGGGTACCAGCAGCCCGGCTACGGGCAGCCGGGCTACGGGGAGCCGGGGTACGTGCAGCCGGGGTACGGGCCGTCCGGGCAGCAGCCCGGTTATCCGCAGCAGGGCTACCTGCAGCCGGGGCAGCACCCGGGGCAGCCCAACCCCTACCAGCAGCAGACCGTGCCGATGTACGGCGGCACGCCCACGCCGGTGAAGCCCGCGGCCGGTGGGCGGCGCACGACGCTGATCGCCATCGCCTGCGCGGTGGCCGTCCTGGCGGCGGCGGGCGTGTCCACGTACCTGGTGGCGAGCAAGGACGACGCGCCCGCAAAGGCGGTGGCGAAGAAGCCGGCGGCCACGCACTCGGCGCCCGTCGCCGCGGGTCCGACGGACAACCCGCGCGGCGGCGACGGCGCCAAGCCGACGATCCCCGGCTGGAAGGTCGTCGCCAACCCGACGCACGGCACGGAGTTCGACGTGCCGCCCGGCTGGGAGGTGGAGTCGTCCGGCACCATGCAGGGCTTCAGCGACGACAAGAAGGGCGACGGCTCCGCGCTCGCCCTGTTCTCGGCGCCTGCCGTGCTGCAGCCCAAGTGGTGCGAGGACACCTCGAAGAGCGGGAGGCCCGAGGACACGTCGCTCGCGGCGGCCGGCACGAAGGGCGGCCAGGGCGCGAAGGACACCGGGAGCGCGGCCGTCGCCGAGGCCGGCACGTGGGCGTTCGCGGCGTACGGCCAGGCGGAGCCCGAGAAGACCGTGCACAAGAAGATCAAGGTCAGCAAGGCCAGGCCGTACACCACGAAGTCGGGCCTCAAGGGCAGCGTCGCGACGGCCACCACCACGGGGCTGACGAAGCACTCCAAGTGCGACTCGGACGGCAAGACCGTCGCCTTCACCTTCCTCAACGGCAAGGGCGACTACACGACCTGGGTGCTCTACGGCGCGCGTGGCGTGAAGGACGAGGTGGCCGACAAGACGGCCATGCGGATCCTCAGCACGGTGCGGCTGCCCGCGGGCTCGGTGAAGTGACGGGGCGCGGCCGCGCTGAACGGGGCACGGCCGTGCTGAACGGGGCACGGCCTGAACGGGGCAACGGCCATGCTGACCTGCCGGTGAGCGACCGGAAATCCTGTTGCGGACGGGCTCCGATCCGTCCACAGTCCGTGGGTGGCCCGGACCTACTCGCGCAACTACCTCCTGCTGTCCACCGCGGCCGTGATCTCCCAGCTCGGTTCGCAGGGCGCCCTGATCGCCTCGGCCTTCGCGGTGCTGTCCACCGGAGGCACCGCGGCCGACGTGGGTTTCGTGGCGAGCGCGCGCACGGTGCCGCTGGTGCTCTTCGTGCTGATCGGCGGGGCGCTCGCGGACCGGATCCCGCGCCACCGGGTGATGGTCGCGGCGAACGCGCTCAACTGCGTCTCGCAGGGCGCCTTCGCGGCCCTCGTCCTGCTCGGCCGTGCGGAGCTGTGGCAGATGGTCGTGCTTTCGGCGCTCGGCGGCACGGGCCAGGCGCTGTTCGGCCCGGCGTCCGAGGGCATGCTGCTCTCCAGCGTCGACGGCGAGGCCGCGGGCCGCGGCTTCGCCGTCTACCGGATGGCGGTGAACGGCGCGACGATCGGCGGAGCCGCGGTGGGCGGCGCCCTCGTCGCGTGGGTGGGACCCGGCTGGGTGCTGGCGTGCGACGCGGCATCGTTCCTGTTCGCGGGGTCGCTGCGGGCCTTCCTCGACCTCAGCCACGTGCCGGAGCGCGAGCCCGGCGGCGGCGTGCTGCACGACCTGCGGGACGGCTGGCGCGAATTCGTCTCGCGGCCGTGGCTGTGGGCCATCGTCGCGCAGTTCAGCGTGGTCAACGCCGTGGTCGTCGCCGGGCAGGCGGTGTACGGGCCGCTCGTCGCCCGCGACCACTACGGCGGCGCGGGCCCCTGGGGCGTCGCGAACGCGGCGTACGGGGCCGGCACGGTCATCGGGGCGATCGTGATGACCAGGTGGCAGCCCCGGCGCTTCCTGCTCGCCGGGACGCTGGGCATCTTCCCGTTCGCCCTGCCGCTGATGGCGCTGGCCGTGCCGGTCTCGGCCGCCGTGCTGACCGCCTCGATGTTCGTGGCGGGCGCGTCGGTGGAGGTGTTCGGGGTGGGCTGGATGACGGCCCTGCACCAGGAGATCCCGGAGGAAAAGCTCTCGCGCGTCTCCTCGTACGACTGGCTCGGCTCGCTCGCCCTCGTGCCCGTGGCGACCGCGCTCGCGGGCCCGGCGGAGTCCACGCTCGGGCGGGGGCAGGCGCTGTGGGCGTCGGCGGGGCTCGTCGTGCTGCTGACCGCGGCGGTGCTGTGCGTGCCCGAGGTGAGGTCGATCACCCGGCGCGTGCGGGCCGGCGAGGTCGACAAGGGTGCGGTCGATACGGGCGAGGCGAGCGCGGTCGACACGGATGCGGGCTCAGCCGATGCCGAAGGTCCCCTCGGGCGGTCGGGGTGAGGGCTGCGCCGCGTCGTCCCGTACGGCTTCGGCGCGTCCCGTGAACCGCAGCAGCGCCGGGCCGTGTTCCACGCGCGCCGGGAACGCGTCGCCCGCGGTGCGGCGGGCCAGCGCGGCGACGTCGAGAGGGGCGTACGAGGCGACGAGTACGGCGTTGCCGAACCGCCTGCCGCGCAGTACGGCAGGCTCCGCGATGAGCGCGAGCTCGGGGAAGACGGCGGCGAAGGTGGCCAGTTGCGGGCGGAGGAAGGAGAACGGGGCGCCGTCGGCGAGGTTGGCGGCGTAGACGCCCTCCGGCCGCAGTACGCGTGCCACCTCGCGCGCGTACTCGGCGGAGGTGACGTGCGCGGGTATGCGCGCCCCGCCGAAGACGTCGCCGACGATCGCGTCGGCCGAGCCTGCGGGCGCGGTGGCGAGCCACTGGCGGGCGTCGGCGTGGTGCACGGCGATCCCCGCCCCGTCCGGCAGCGGCAGATGCTCGGCGACGAGGGCGATGATGCCCGGATCGGCCTCCACCACGTCCTGGACGGCTCCCGTCCGGGTGGCCGCCAGGTAGCGGGGCAGCGTGAGGGCGCCGCCGCCCAGGTGCACGACGGCGAGCGGCGCGCCCTCCTCCCCTGTCGTGTCGAGTACGTGCGCGATGCGCCGCACGTACTCGAACTCGAGGTGCGCGGGGTCGTCGAGGTCGACGTAGGACTGCGGCGCACCGTCGAGCGTCAGCAGCCAGGCGCGCTTCTCGTCCACGTCGGGCAGGAGGCGCGCGGTGCCGGAGTCGACGGCGCGTGTCACGGGCACCGCCTCGGTCGGTTGGCTCACTGCCCCATTGTCGCGGACGCCGGGCCCGCCGCGGACACCGGGCGGATGCCGCGGACACCGGGCGGCGCCCGCTCCGCCGGCGGTCTCGGCTAGTCTCCGGGCGTGCTCGACACCGTCCCCAGGGCCGCCCAGGCCCGCGTCGTCCGCCGGCTCCTGTCACCGTGGTGCCGGTTCGGCCTGCTCGTCGCCGTGCTGGGCGCGGCGGCCGTCCTCGTGGCCGTGTACCGGCCGCAGCGACTGCTGTCGAACGGCTGGCCCGTGCACGCGGGCGGGTTCGCGGCTGCCGCCCTGTTCGCGCTGGTCTACGGGCTGTGCGCGGCGGCGTTCGCGCCGAGACCGCTGCTGAACGCGGCATCGGGCGCGCTCCTTGGCACCGCCGCCGGGCTCGGCGCCGCCATCGCGGGCACCGTCCTCGCCGCGGGTATCGCCTTCGGCCTGGGGCGGCTGCTGGGGCAGCGGGCGCTGCGCACGCTGGTGCGTGGGCGGCGGCTGACGGCGGCGGACGGGCTGATGAGCAGGTACGGGTTCCGTTCGATGCTGGCGATCCGGCTGTTCCCTGGGGTGCCGTTCGCCGCGGCCAACTACGGCGCGGCGGTGTCGCGGATGAAGTGGCCGTCGTTCCTGGTGGCGACGGGTCTCGGCTCGATCCCGAACACGGCGGCGTACGTGGTGGCGGGCTCGACGGCCGCGTCGCCGACATCGCCCGCGTTCCTGATCGCCTCGGGATTCATCGTGCTGTCGGCCGTGGTCGCCGCGGTGGTCGGCTGGCGCAAGCGCCACCACCTCGGCGCCGCGGCCCGGAAGCACGGCGGAGGCGACGCCTCCGGGCCCGGCGGGGCCGTGGACGGCTGACACCGCCTGCTTCCGGGGCCGTGCGGGTCAGCCGAGCGCTGCGGCGAGCCCGAGGTCGCCGCCCGGGGGCTCGGCGAGGAAGCGCGCCACGTCCGCGTCGCCGACGCCGGCCAGTTCCGCCGGGTCCCAGCGGGGGCGCCGGTCCTTGTCGACGATCTGCGCGCGTACGCCTTCGGGCAGGTCGGGCAGCGCGAGCGCGGCGCAGGAGGCGCGGTACTCGGCGTCGAGCGCCGCTTCCAGGCTCTCGACGTCGCGGGCCGCGCGCAGCAGCGCGAGGGTGGCCTTCAGCGCGGTGGGTGAGCGGCTGAGGATCGTCTGCGCGGCCTCCTTGGCGGAGGGGTGCCCGTGGTCGAGGAGGCGGGCGACGATCCCCTCGACGCTCTCGGCCGCGTAGCAGGCGTCGATCCACGCGCGGTGGTCCGCGAGCGTGCCCCCGGCGGGTTGGGCCGCGAACCGGCGCACGGCTTCGGCGGGCGTTTCCTCGCCGAGCGCGGTGACGAGGGCGGGCAGGTCGCGCGAGTCCACGGCATGGTCGGCGAAGCCGCACAGCAGGGCGTCGGCGGCGCCCATGACGGTGCCGGTCAGGGCCAGGTGTGTGCCGAGTTCGCCGGGCGCGCGGGAGAGCAGGTAGGTGCCTCCCACGTCGGGGACGAGCCCGATGCCGGTCTCCGGCATGGCCACACGGGAGCGTTCGGTGACGACGCGTACGCCGCCGTGCGCGGAGATCCCGACGCCGCCGCCCATCACGATGCCGTCCATCAGCGCGACGTACGGCTTGGGGTAGCGGGCGATGCGTGCGTTGAGCCGGTACTCGTCGCGCCAGAACGCGGGCGACGTCCGGCCGCCGGTCAGGGCGTCCTCGCGGACGGCGCGGATGTCGCCGCCCGCGCACAGGCCGCGGTCTCCGGCGCCCGTGACGACGACGGCACGCACCGCGGGTTCTTCGAGCCAGCGGGTGAGGGCCGCGTCGATCATCCCGATCATGGGGTGGGTGAGCGCGTTGAGCGCGCGTGGCCTGTTGAGGGTGAGCAGGGCCGCGTGGCCCGTCCTGCCGAGCAGTACCGGTTCTGCTGGTTCTTCTGGCGCCATGGTGCCGGTTGGTTCCCTCGCCTCTGGCCCCCGTCACCGCCCGCGGAACGTGCCTGGTCCGGGGGCGGCATCGCAATTCCTTCACGCACGGTACGCCGCCGGTTCGCCGCTCAGGTACGGGTCCCGTGTGACGGGGAGCACGATCCGGTCTCGGATGTGACCAAGGACGCTCACGGAATCGTCACGATCGCGGAAATCAGGTTCTAGGCTTGCCACATGTCCAAGTCCTCCGCCTCCGCCGCCGCACCCCGCAGGGTGTCGGACGCCGCGGCGGCCAACGAGCGCATCCGCGCGCTCGTCGACTCGGCAGACGGGACGTGGCCCTCCGAGGCGTACGAGGTACTCCTGCTGGAGTGGGCCGCCGCCGTCGGCAGCGTCGACAGCGCCGCCTGAGGCATCCCCCGCGCGAGCGACAGCCGATCGCGCGTCACGTAACGGACACGCCTGCCGGACGGGCCCTGCCCGACACGGCCCACCGGATACGGCTCAGTCGACCTTCAGTTCACCCATCTCGCTCCAGCCGTCCGCGCCCTCGATCGTGGTGCTCACGATGTCGGGCGTGCGGCTGACCAGCGGCCTGAACCGCGCCAGCGCGGCCTTGAAGTGGTCGGACTCCACGTGCGCGGCCGCCGCGCCGTCCCTGAACGCCTCCACCAGCACGTAGGTGTTCGGGTCCTCCAGGCTGCGTGACCACTCGAACCACAGGTTGCCCGGTTCCGCGCGCGTGGCCGCCGTGAAGTCGGCCACCTCGGCCGGCCACGCCTCGGCGTGCTCGGGCTTCACGGGGAACTTGACGGTGATGAAGATCATTCGGGCATTGTAGGTGAGGCACCGGGCATCGGACCGGTCCACGCACCGGGCCGTACGGGCACGGCCGCGCGGCGCCGCTCCCGTACGGCCTCGATGGCCTCGGTGGCGGTGCGCAGCGCCAGCGCCGCCAGCGCCTCCGGTGCGCCCGCCTGGCCGCGTACGCCGGGGAAGGCGTTGATGTCCACGATGCGCGGCGCGCCGCCGCCCGCGTCGATGATGTCGACCCCGTACACGTCGAGCGCGAAGACGTCGCCGACCCGCAGCGCGAGGGCGGCCCAGCCGGGCGGGAGTTCCTCACCCGCGAGTGGCGTCGTGCCGGGCGGTTCGGCGGCCAGTTCCGAGCGGCGCAGGGCGGCGAACACCTGTCCGTCGATCACCCACACCTTGTGGTCCCAGCCGTTGTTGGGCGTGAACGGCTGCACGACGACGGGCTCGTCGCGCCACTCGGGCTCGAGGGCGCACAGCGCGGCCCGGTCGGCGACGAGCGCCACGAGGTCTCCCCTGCGGCTGTGCCGGCTCTTGATGACCACCGGCTGGCCGGGGCCGCCTTCCGCCAGGAGCCGGCCTAGCGACGCGACGGACCGTGTCCGTGCGAAGGGCAGTCCCGCGCCGCGTGCCACGGCGGCCATGGCCGTCCTGTCCTGGCACAACTCGGTGGCCGACGCGGTGTTCAGGACGGGCGCGCCCCGTTCCTCCAGGTACCGCGCGAGTGCGAGCGCGCGCGGTGTGCGCGCCTTGAGCAGGTAGACGTCGGCGGGCGGCCCCTCGAGCCCGGTGGTGCCCGCGTGTGCCGGGTCGAGCACGCACACGTCGTGATGGGGCGTCAGCAGTGCCATGGCGGCGGCCAGCAGGGGGTGTTCGGGGGCGCTGGTGACGAGGCCGATCCTCACCGCTCCTCGCCTGCCGTGACGGGGATCTGCGGGGCGAGGCGCGGCGCCGGCAGCGGCGGCACGGCGGGGGCGGCCGCGCCGCGCCCGGCGAGCCGCAGGACGGCGTTCGCGACGCGGTCGACCGCGTCCGGGACCTGACGGAAGCTCGGGAAGTCGTTGACGTCCACGACCACGGGCCCGTCAGGGCCGAGCAGCACGTCGAGCCCGTACAGGTCGAGCCCGTAGACCTCGCCGACGCGTGCGGCGATGGCGGCGACCTCGCGTGGCAGCTCGACCCTGCGCTCCGGGAGAGAGCGGTCCGGGTGGAGCGGCGAGCACCGCTGCGTCGCGTACAGGTCACCCGCCACGGAGTAGACCTTGAGGTCGGTGCCCGCGTTGGGTACGTACGGCTGGGCGATCAGCATGCCGCCGCCCGCGCGGTGAGCGGCGGGCCCGTCCGGTTCGGTCGGCCCGGTCGGTTCGGCCAGCTCGGCCAGCCGCTCGGGCGTGGCCACCAGGTGGACGTCGCGCCCCGAACTGCCGTCGGCCGGCTTGACGACGAGGGGGAAGCACTCGGCGGGCACCTCGGTGAGCGTGCGCCAGTCGGCGGCCGCGTAGGTCAGGGGCACGGGCAGGCCCCTGCTGCGCCCGATGGCCGCGGCGAGCGCCTTGTCGCGCACGCCCCGTATGGCGCGCGCGTCGTTGATCGTGGTGAGGCCGACCGCGGCGGCGGCCTCAAGCAGGGTGAGTCCGGGTCCGCCCGACACCGTCTTGAGCACCCACGCGTCGTGGCTGCCGGCGCGTATGGACTCGGAGACGGGTATGAGCGAGGTACCGGGCCGCACCACGTCCACCCGGTGTCCCCAGTCCGTCAGGCGCCGTATCACCTCGACGGGCATGCCGTCGCGGCGGTACTGCTCCTCCACCAGAAAGCAGAGTCTCATCGCCCTAACCCCGTACTCCCGATTGCCCGAAAACCCGTGTGCGCGGGTGGACGGCCGGCCCCGTGCGACACGTGAGAGATCATGATCCATCCACTCTCCGCCCACGGCACCGGGCCTGCCGGGGTGAGCGGATCCGAGAGAAGCTGTGGCGCGCGCCCCCGTTGCGCGGACGATACCTCCTCATGACATCCGCCTTGCGCACTGGTGAGTTGCGGGGGCCGCCGCTTGAGACGCGAGGCGTATCCGTGCGATGTGGGTAGGCATGGCAGGGGGTCCGTGGGTGTCACGCGCGGCTCCACGGGTGTCACGCGCGGCGAGGAGGCTCGGCATGCAGGGTGCGGTCGGTCCGGTCGAGGGGCCCGGTCGTCCACGTCGGCGGCCGTGGCCGGCCTCGCCGTGGTGGCGCGGCGCGGCCGTCCTGTGCGCGGGCGCACTGCCGGCCCTGGCGTTCCCCGCGCCGTCCTGGTGGTGGTGCGCGTACGTGGCGCTGGTGCCGTGGCTGCTGCTTGCGCGGTCGGCGCCGACCGCGGGCCGTGCGGCGCTCGACGGCTGGCTCGGCGGTACCGGCTACATGATCGCCGTGCACCACTGGCTGTTCACGAGCCTGAACGTGTTCATCGTGGTGCTCGGCGCGCTGCTCGGGCTGTTGTGGGCGCCGTGGGGGCTGCTGGTCAGGGCGCTGCTCGGCGGCGCGGACGGGCCGCCGCGCGGGTCGCGGGCGCTCGCGGCGCTGGCTGTCGTGCCGTCGGCGTGGCTGGTGGTGGAGACGGTGAGGTCCTGGCAGGGGCTCGGCGGCCCGTGGGGCGTGCTGGGCGCGAGCCAGTGGCAGGTCGCGCCGGCGCTGCGGCTCGCCTCGGTGGGCGGGGTGTGGCTGGTGAGCCTGGTGGTGGTCGGCGTCAATGTGGCGCTGGCGCTGCTGCTCGTCTCCGGCGCGGCGCGGACGGCGGTGACGGTGTCGCTGGTGCTCGGCGCCGTCGCGGTGGGCTCGGTGTGGGCGTGGGCGCCGCGGCCCGCGCGGACGGGCGCGGCGGCGCGGGTCGCGGTGGTGCAGCCGGGCGTCGTCTCGCGCGCGCCGGGCGCCCCTGAGCTGCGGTTCGCCAGGAGCGAGTCCCTGACGCGCGAGGTGGCAGGCCGCCGGGTGGACCTGGTGGTGTGGGGCGAGAGCAGCGTGACGCACAGCTTCTCGACGCACCCCTCGCTGGCGCGCAGGCTCGCCGCGATGTCCCGGTACGTCGGCGCGGACGTGCTGGTCAACGTGGACGCGTACAACAGGGACGCGACGGGCCGTGCGGGCGTCTTCAAGCGAAGTACGCTGATCGGCCCGCGGGGGCCTGTGGGAGCGACGTACGACAAGATGCGCCTGGTCCCCTTCGGCGAGTACGTGCCGGCGCGTACGCTGCTCGGCTGGGTCACCTCGGTCGGCAGGGCCGCGGGCGAGGACCGGGTGGCCGGGCGCCGCCAGGTGGTCATGCGGGTGCCCGCGCGCGGCGGCGGCACGCTGCGCGTCGGGCCGCTGATCTGCTTCGAGTCGGCGTTCCCCGACATGAGCAGGAACCTCGCGAACGACGGCGCGCAGGTGCTGGTGGTGCAGTCGTCGACGGCGTCGTTCCAGGACACGTGGGCGCCCGCGCAGCACGCGTCGCTCGGCGCGCTGCGGGCGGCGGAGACGGGCAGGCCCGTGGTGCACGCGACGCTGACCGGTGTCAGCGCGGTCTTCGGGCCTGACGGCGCCCGCGTGGGCGAGCGGCTGGGCACGGACCGCTCCGCGTCCGCCGTGTTCGATGTGCCGATGGCCCGCGGGACGACCCTGTATGACCGGTTCGGCGACTGGGCGGTGTACGGGGCGGTGGCCGTGGTGGCGCTGTTCTGCGCGTTGCGCGCGGCGCGGGCGGTGCGCTCGCGCGGCGGCGACGGCGGAGGCGAGGGCAATGGCGGTGGCGGCTGGGTCAGGCGCCCTCTGCCTGTGCCGCAAGCACCACCCGTTCGCACAGCTCATGGGTCTCCAGCGCGTCCCGGGCGCTGAGCCGCTCCCCCGCGCGTACCGCGTCGAGGAAGGCCAGTGCGGCCTGCTCGATGCCCCGCTGCCGTGCGACGGGCACCCAGTCGCCGCGCCTGCGCGCCGTCGGCTGGCCCTTGTGGTCGATGACGGTGGCGAGGTCGTGCACGGCGCGCTTGGAGTCCTGCCCCGAGACCTCCAGGATCTCCTCCGTGGATCCGCTGACCCTGTTCATCGTCCCGATGGCGGTGAAGCCGTCGCCGGAGAGCTGGAGCACGGCGTGGTGGAGGAGGCCGTCACGCACGCGCACCCTGATGTCGGTGTGGTCGACCGGTCCGGGGACGAGGAAGCGCAGCGTGTCCACGACGTGCACGAAGTCGTCGACGACGAACTCGCGCGCGTCCGCGGGGAGCCCGACCCGGTTCTTCTGCAGCAGGATCAGCTCTCGCGGGTGTTCGAGGCACTGCGCGTAGGACGGGGCGAAGCGGCGGTTGAAGCCGACGGCGAGGGCGACGCCCTTCTCCTCCGCCAGCCGCACGAGGCGCTCGGACTCGGCGTACGTGGACGCAATCGGTTTGTCGACATAGGTGGCGATCCCGGCGTTCAGGAGGCGTTCGACGATCTCCGGGTGCGCGGCCGTCGGGGCGTGCACGAAGGCGGCGTCGGGCCGCGCGGCGATCAGCCCGTCCAGGTCGGCGTGGCACTGCGGGCCGGGGATGCGGTGCGCCTCGGCCGTGCGCGCGAGCGTGGCGGGCGTGCGGGTCTGCAGGTGCAGCGCGATGCCGGGCAGCGCGGTCAGCACCGGCAGGTACGCCTTCTGCGCGATGTCGCCGAGTCCGATGCAGCCGACCTTCACTGAGCCCTCCCAGGGTGCGCGTCCGGGCAGCATACGTGGCAGGCGGCCGGTGGCCCCGGCCCGGCGGCACGGGCCGGTGGCGCGGTCCCGGACCAGGCGCGGACGATCGTGCGCCTGCCGCGCCACCCCGCGGCCTTCCGCCAGGCTCCTCCTCGGGCCGGCCGTTCCTGCCCCCTCGCTCGACGAGGCGACCTCGCCGGTCGTGGCTGTTCCGGCCCGCGCCGTCGCGGGTCTCGACCCGAGCGCCCGTTTCTCGGGCACCGCACGGCGGTCCGGCCGCGGACGAGCGGATAACGCGTCGCGCGCGGGGCGTGTTTGGGTCACGATGGCCGTCATGACGCCAACACCTGCGGGACACACTGCTGCCGCTCCTTCGTCCGCGGCCGCGAGTACGCCGCCCGCCACCCCCGCCGCGGTCGAGCGGTATCCGGCGCCGGCGGTCGACGCCGCGGAGCGCGCGATGCTGGAGGGCTGGCTCGACCACCACCGGGCGATCACCGCCGTGAAGTGCGCGGGGCTGACCGACGATCAGCTCAGGCAGCGGCCGGTGGCGCCGTCCGGGCTCAGCCTCATGGGGCTCGTGCGGCATCTGGCCGAGTGCGAGCGCGGCTGGTTCCGCGAAACGCTCGACGGCGAGGACCTGCCCGGCATCTACTTCACGGACGAGGACCCCGACGGGGACTTCCACCCGGGCGAGGACGACACCTGGGCGGAGGCGTACGCCACCTGGCAGGCGGAGATCGCCACCGCCAGAAAGCGCGCGGCGGCGCACGGCCTGGACGACGAGGGCACGGGCAGACGCGACCGGAAGACCGGGCGGCCGTTCACGCTGCGGTGGATCTACACGCACATGATCGAGGAGTACGCGCGCCACAACGGCCACGCCGATCTCATCCGCGAGTCCCTCGACGGCTCGACGGGCGACTGACGCGCCGGGCGGCGCCGGGCCCACCGGGCGCACCGGGCACACCGGGCACACCGGCCGCACCGCTTACGTCGGCCTTGCGTCACCGTCTCGGCGACGATCATCCTTCCGGGTTCATTACCGCCGGATAGCTGTCCGAAGTGGGGCGCGGACCAGCAGAGTTGCCGGGTGCGAAGAACCACCACCACAACGATGCTCCTGCTCGGCGCCGCAAGCCTGGCCGCCACGGCCGTCACGGGGTGCGTGTCCGTCGCCCCGGACACCACGCACGCCACCAGCTCGCGCCCGGACGCCGCTGCCGCGGGCCGGCGTTCCTCGGGCGCCCGGCCGCAGGTGGTGCAGGCGCCCGCCAGTGAGGCGCTGTCCATGGTGCGGCCGACAGCGCCGGCGACTCCCGCGCCGCGCCCGGCCGCCCCTGATCGGAAGAGCTCACGTCTGGTGTTCAGTCT
>NZ_JAGIQL010000133.1 GCF_017813245.1 Streptomyces montanisoli | reverse complement strand
CCCCCCGCTCCTGCCCGCGCCCAGCCCCCCCCCCCCCCCCTCGCCCCCGTCCCCGCCCCGCCCCGCCGCCCCCCCCGACCCCCCGTCCCGCCCCCCCCGCCGCGCCCCCGCCTCGCCGCGCACCAGCTCGTAGTACTCGGTCGTGAACAGCGGCTGGCCCAGGTCGTTGGAGAGGGCGAAGAACGGGCCGTCCACCGCGATCTGGGTCGCGTGCGCCCGCATCGCGGCCGTCTTGCGCTCCGCGTGCGCGGAGCCGTCGATCGCCGTCGTGATCGTCGCGTCCTCCACCACGCCCGGCACGTCCGCCACGTCGGCGACGCCAGGGAACACCGCGCCACTGGCGCGCAGCCGGGCGAACCCGGCCTCCGCCACCGAGCGCGGCACGCGGTTCCAGTACACCTTCGCGATGGCGTGCGCGGGCCCCAGGTCCTGCCGGTAGGCCGCGTCGGCGGCGAGCTCGGCCGCGCGCATCGCGACGCGGTGGGCCTGGATGTGGTCGGGGTGCCCGTACCCGCCGTCGTCGTCGTACGTGACGAGGACCTGCGGACGGACGGAGCGCACGATCTCCACCAGGTACGGCGCGGCCGCGTCGACCTCCGCGTGCCAGAACGCGTTCTCCCGGTGGTTCTGCGGGAGGCCCATCATGCCCGAGTCGCGGAAGCGTCCTGGACCGCCGAGGAAGCGGTGGTCGGTGACGCCCAGCGCCTCCATCGCGGCGGCCAGTTCGCCGATCCTGTACGTGCCGAGCGTGTCGTCCCGGTCGGCCGCCAGGTGGGCGAGCGCGGGCGGGATGACCTCTCCCTCCTCGCCGAGGGTGCAGGTCACCAGCGTCACGCCGGCGCCCTCGGCCGCGTACTTGGCCATGGTTGCGCCGTTGTTGATCGTTTCGTCGTCCGGATGCGCGTGCACGAGCAGCAGCCGGCGGTCGGACGGGTCGGTCATGGCACCAGACTACGAGCAGCCACCGACAGCGCCCCCGGCGCCCGCCCAGGGGCGCCGGTCACAACCATCAGAACTTGATGTTCCCGATCATGCCCGCGACGCTCGACGTCAGCGAGGTGATCGTCGGAGCCACCGACGAACTCGCGAGGAAGAAGCCGGCCAGCGCGCAGACGATCGCGTGCCCGGCCTTCAGCCCCGACTTGCGGATCATCATGACGACGATGATCACGAGCAGCACCGCCAGCGAGATAGAGAGCACCACGGTGGTTCACCTCCACGGGGCGTTGGGACAGGGGCGGAACGGGACGGGAACGGGCCGGAGCGAGTCGGAGCGGGTTGGGTCGGGTCGAAATCCGGGTCGGTGGAAAGCGCGGGCAGCATGTGCCCGGCGGGTGTTACCTACCCACCCACCGCTACGGATCATAACTATCCGTACCAACGCATCGATCGGAGCACGGCAGCACGACGGGGGCGCACGCCTGTCGCACAGGGGCGCTAGATTCGCGGTCATGACCACGACGGACCAGCTTTCCTTCCCGCGTCAGCACGCGGTGACCCAGAGGTTCACGCTCGGCGCCCCGCGCGCGTTCGCGGTCTCGCCCGACGGGGTGCGGGTGGCCTTCCTGCGGTCCTCAGGAGGCACCGACCGGGTGAACCGGCTGTGGGTGCTCGACCTGGCGGCCCGGGGCGGTCCGAGCGAGCGGATCGCCGCCGATCCGGCCGCGCTGCTCGGCGGCGCGCCCGAGCACCTCTCCGCGCAGGAGCGCGCCCGGCGCGAGCGGACCAGGGAGGGCTCGGCGGGGATCGTCGGCTACGCGGTCGACGCCGCCGCCGAGTCGGCCGTCTTCGCCCTGTCGGGACGCCTGTTCACCGCGTCCCTCACACAGCCGCTGGTGCGTGAGCTCGACGCACCCGGACCGGTCATCGACCCCCGGCTCTCACCCGACGGCAGCCGCATCGCGTATGTGACGCGCGGGGCGCTGCGCGTGGCCGAGGCGGACGGCTCGGGCGACCGGGAGATCGCGTCGCCGGAGAAGGACGAGGTCGCCTACGGGGTGGCCGAGTTCGTCGCGGCCGAGGAGATGGAGCGCACGCGCGGCTTCTGGTGGTCGCCCGAGTCGGACCGGCTGCTCGTCGCGCGCGTGGACACCGCGAAGGTCCGCAGGTGGTGGATCTCCGACCCGGCCCACCCCGACCAGCCGCCCGCCTCCGTGCCGTACCCGGCCGCGGGCACGCCCATCGCGGACGTGACGCTCTTCCTCATGGGCCTCGCGGGCGAGCGCACCGAGGTGGTGTGGGACAGGGCGCGTTTTCCGTACCTCGCGCGCGTGCACTGGTCGCGGTCGGGCGCGCCGCTGCTGCTCGTCCAGTCGAGGGACCAGAAGCACCACCGGTACCTGGCGGTCAACACCGCCTCGGGCGAGACCCGGCTCGTGCACGAGGACGAGGACCCGCGCTGGCTCGAACTGCACGACGGTGTACCGGCCTGGGCGCCGGACGGCCGGCTCGTGCGCATCGCTGACGAGGGCGGCGCGCGCGTCCTGGTCGTGGGTGACAGGGCGCTGACGGGCGGGCAGCTGCACGTACGCTCCGTGCTCGACATCGACGTGCGCGACATCCTCGTCTCGGCCTCCGCGGGGCTCGAGGCCGAGGACCCCGGGACCGGCGAGGTGCACGTCTACCGCGTCAACGAACTCGGCGTGCGGCGCGTCTCGGAGGGCCCCGGCCTGCACACGGCGGTACGCGGCGGGCAGGCCACGGTCCTTCGGACGGCGGGACCCGGCCCCGAGGGCCCCGCGGTGACCGTCCTGCGGGAGGGCAGGCCGCCCGTGGAGGTCGTCTCGTACGCGCAGGAGCCGGTGCTCACCGCGCGCTTCCGGCTGGTCGAGGCGGGGGAGCGGCGCATCCCCGCCGCGGTGCTGCTGCCCACGGACTACGACGCGTCGCAGGGGAAGCTGCCCGTGCTCCTCGACCCCTACGGCTTCCCGCACGCCCAGCGGGCGGTCGCCTCGCACCACGCGCACCTGACGTCCCAGTGGTTCGCGGACCAGGGGTTCGCCGTAATCAGGCCGGACGGCCGGGGCACTCCGGGACGCAGCCCCGAGTGGGAGAAGTCCATCAAGGACGAGATGGCGGCGGTCATCCTGGAGGACCAGGTGGCCGCGCTCCAGGCGCTGGCCGAGGACTTCCCGCTCGACCTCGGCAGGGTCGCCGTGCGCGGCTGGTCGGGCGGCGGCTTCCTCGCGGCGCTTGCCGTGCTGCGCAGGCCCGACGTCTTCCACGCGGCCGTCGTCGGCGCCCCCGTCACCGACCTGCGGCTCTACGACTCGCACTACCAGGAGCGCTATCTCGGCGACCCGAACGAGAACCCGGAGGTGTACGCGCGCAACTCGCTGATCACCGACGAGGGCCTCTCGCTCGCCGCCGAGCCCGCGCGGCCCATGATGATCATCCACGGCCTCGCGGACGACAACGTCGTGGTCGCGCACTCGCTGCGGCTGTCCACGGCACTGCTGGAGGCGGGCAGGCCGCACGAGGTGCTCCCGCTGACGGGCGCGACGCACATGACACCGCAGGAGGAGATCGCGGAGAACCTGCTGCTGTTGCAGCTCGACTTCCTCAAGCGCTCGCTGGGCCTGGCCTGAGCCGCGGGTCCTCTCACGCCTCCTCGGGCGGGCGTCCGGATGCGCCGGGGCCGCTCCCGGGACCCCCGTCAGGGGCGCCCGGGCGCTTGCCCGGCTCACCCGTCGGCGGGGCCGTGGACTCGTCCGCGAAGTGGCACGCCGACGGGTGCGCCGTCGGGCCGCCGCCGTCGCGGAACCATTCGGGGACCGCGAGCGGCGGCTCCACCCGTGCGCACACCTCCTGCGCCTTCCAGCACCTGGTGCGGAAGTGGCAGCCCGACGGCGGGTTCGCCGGCGACGGCACGTCACCCGCGAGCAGGATGCGCTCCCGGTGCTCGCGGTCCGTCGGGTCGGGCAGCGGCACGGCCGACAGCAGCGCCTGCGTGTAGGGGTGCGTCGGGTGCTCGTAGATCTCGGTGTCCGTGCCGATCTCGACAACCTTGCCCAGGTACATCACGGCCACCCGGTTCGAGATGTGCCGCACGATCGACAGGTCGTGCGCGATGAACACGTAGCTCAGCTCGAACTCGCTCTGCAACCGCTCCATGAGGTTGACGACCTGCGCCTGCACGGACACGTCGAGCGCCGAGACCGGCTCGTCCGCGACGATCACCTCGGGCTGCAGCGCGAGCCCGCGCGCGATGCCGATGCGCTGCCGCTGCCCGCCGGAGAACTGGTGCGGGTACCGGTTGATGTACTCCGGGTTGAGGCCGACCACGTCGAGCAGGTCCTGCACCTTGCGGCGGCGGTCGCCCTTCGGCGCCACCTCCGGGTGGATCTCGAACGGCTCGCCGATGATGTCGCCCACGGTCATGCGCGGGTTGAGCGAGGTGTACGGGTCCTGGAAGACCATCTGGATGTTGCGCCGCACCGACTTCATCCCCCGGCCGGACAGCCCGGTGATGTCCTGGCCCTTGAACGCGATGCGGCCCCCGGTCGGCTCCTCCAGGTGCACCAGCATCTTCGCGACCGTCGACTTCCCGCACCCCGACTCGCCCACGATGCCGAGCGTCTCGCCGCGCGCCAGGTCGAAGGAGACCCCGTCGACCGCCTTCACCGCGCCGACGTGCCGCTTGAAGAGGATGCCCTGCGTCAGCGGGTAGTGCTTGACGAGGTCGCGGACCTCGAGCACCGGCTCGGACGTGGTGCCCGCCGGCACCGACGACTCAGTTGTCGACGTCATGGAGCGTCTCCCTCCAGAAGTGGCAGGCGCTGTGGCGCGTGCCGCTCACCTCGTACAGCGGCGGCTCGTCCGTGGTGCACACGTCCCGGGCTCGCGGGCAGCGCGGGTGGAAGGAGCAGCCGGGCGGGATGTTCAGCAGGTTCGGCGGCAGGCCCTTGATCGCGTAGAGCTCCGAGCCCTTCTGGTCGAGCCGGGGGATGGAGTCGAGCAGGCCGCGGGTGTACGGGTGGGCCGGGGCCTTGTAGATGTCGTGGACGGGCGCCGTCTCGACGATCTTGCCCGCGTACATCACGGCGATCCGGTCGGCGACGTCCGCGACCACGCCGAGGTCGTGGGTGATGAGGATCAGCCCCATGTGCAGCTCCCGCCGCAACTCCGCGAGCAGGTCCATCACCTGCGCCTGCACGGTGACGTCCAGGGCGGTCGTCGGCTCGTCCGCGATGATCAGCGACGGTTCCAGCGCCAGCGCCATCGCGATCATGATGCGCTGGCGCATGCCGCCGGAGAACTGGTGCGGGTACTGCCCGACGCGCTCCCTGGCGGCCGGGATGCGCACCCGGTCCATCAGCTCGACCGCCCTGGCCTTGGCGTCCTTGTGCGACATGCCGCGGTGCACCACGAACATCTCGCCGAGCTGCTGGCCGACGCTGAGCACCGGGTTCAGCGACGACAGGGCGTCCTGGAAGATCATCGCCATGCCGGCGCCGCGCACCTTGCGCCGCTCGTCCTCCTTGAGCTTCAGCAGGTCCTGGCCCTTGAAGAGGACCTCGCCGCCGCCGATCCTGCCGGGCGGCACGTCGAGGATGCCCACGATCGCCTGGGCCGTGACGGACTTGCCCGAGCCGGACTCGCCGAGCACGGCCAGCGTCTCGCCCGCGTCGACCTCGTAGCTGACGCCGTTGACGGCGTTGACCACCCCTTCGCGGGTGCGGAACTCCACGTGCAGGTCTCGCACTTCGAGCAGCATGCCGGGCTCCTCAGCGCAGCTTGGGGTCGAGGGCGTCGCGCACCGCGTCGCCGAGCATGATGAACGCGAGCACGGTGATGGCCAGCGCTCCCGCCGGCCACAGCAGCATGTGCGGCGCGTTGCGTACGTAGGGGGACGCCGACGAGATGTCGATGCCCCAGGAGACGGTGGGCGGCTTCACGCCGACGCCGAGGAACGACAGCGTGGCCTCCAGCGAGATGAACGTGCCGAGCGCGATGGTCGCGACGACGATCACCGGTGCGATCGCGTTCGGCATGATGTGCCGCAGCAGCATCCGCGAGTCGGACGCGCCGAGGGCGCGCGCCGCCTGCACGAAGTCGTTCTCCTTGATGGTGATGACCGAGCCGCGCGCGATGCGGGCGATCTGCGGCCAGCCGAGCAGCACGATGAAGCCGACCACGGGCCACACCGTGGAGCTGGTGATCACGGACAGCAGCACGAGGCCGCCGAGCACGACGGGGATGCCGAAGAAGATGTCGGTGAGCCGCGACAGGAGCGCGTCCCACGTCCCGCCGTAGAAGCCCGCGAGCCCGCCCAGGATCGAGCCGACGACCGCGACGCCGGCCGTGGCGCACACGCCGACGGTGACGGACGCGCGCGCGCCGTAGACCGTCCGCGTGTAGACGTCGCAGCCCTGGCCGTTGAAGCCGAAGGGGTGGCCCGGCGACGGGCCGTCCTGCGCATGGGCGAGGTCGCAGGAGAGCGGGTTGCCCGAGGCGATCAGCGACGGCCAGATCGAGATGACGATCAGGAAGAGGATCACCAGCGAGGAGATGATGAAGACGGGGTTGCGCCGCAGGTCGTGCCACGCGTCCGACCACAGGCTGCGCGGCTGGCCGAAACCGCCCTCCTCGGGCCCGCCGGGCGCGGGGCCCGGCCCCGCGCCCTCGGTCGCGATGTCCATCTGGCCGCCGGCACCTGTGGGTGCGATGGCGCCGTCGCCCGGGCCTCCCGGGGTGTGTTCAGGCATACCGGATCCTCGGGTCGAGTACGGCGTACAGGAGGTCGACCAGCAGGTTGGCGACGAGGAAGACCAGCACGAGCACGGTCACGAAGCCCACGACGGTCTGCGAGTTCTGGCGCAGGATGCCCTGGTAGAGCTGGTAGCCGACGCCGTGGATGTTGAAGATCCGCTCCGTGACGATCGCGCCGCCCATCAGGCTGCCGATGTCCGTGCCGATGAACGTGACCACCGGGATCAGGGAGTTGCGCAGCAGGTGGCGCACGACCACCCGGCGGCGCGGCAGGCCCTTGGCGATCGCGGTGCGCACGTAGTCGGCGCGCCGGTTCTCCGCGATGGAGGTCCGGGTCAGCCGGGTGACGTACGCGAGCGAGACGGACGCGAGCACGAGACCCGGCACGATCAGCTCGTTGAACGGCGCCTCGGGGGAGACGGACGGCGAGATGACGTTCCACTCCACGCCGAGCAGCAACTGGATGAGCAGGCCGGTCACGAACGTCGGCACGGAGATCACGACGAGCGTGAGCAGCAGCACCGTCGTGTCGACGGGGCGGCCGCGGCGCAGCCCGGTGACCACGCCGAGCGCGATGCCGATGATGATCTCGAAGATGATCGCCACGATCGTCAGCCGGATGGTGACGGGGAAGGCGGCGGCCATCAGGTCGATGACCGGCTGCCCGTTGAAGGCCGTGCCGAAGTTGCCCTCGAAGACGTGGCCCATGTACGTCAGGTACTGCTGCCACACGGGCTTGTCGAGGCCGAACTCCCTGCGCAGCTGGGCCGCCGTCGCCGGGTCGCACGCCTTGTTCCCGCACAGGCCCTGGATCGGGTCGCCCATGACGTTGACCATCAGGAAGATCAGCAGCGTGGCGCCGATGAACACGGGGATCATCTGGAGCAGCCGCCGGATCACATAGCGTCCCATGCCGGCCTCCGCGTGTCGTCGGGTGCGTACGGGCGCCGGCACGGCGGCGGGTACGCGGGCCCGGCGCGGTGGACCGCGCCGGGCCGCGGGCTCTGCGGCGTCACTTGACCTTGATGTCGCCGTACACCGGGACGCTGAACGGGTTCAGCTCGACGTTCGAGACCCGGTCCGAGTAGCCCGCGCTGCCGTTCTGGTACCAGAGCGGGATGGCCGCCATCTGGTCCCGCACGACACCTTCGGCCTGCTGGAACAGCTTGACCGCCTTCGTCCTGTCGGTCTCGGCGTTGGCCTGGTTGACCAGCTTGTCGAACTTCGGGCTGGAGAACTTGCCGTCGTTCGACGAGGCGTTGGTGTAGTACAGCGGCTGCAGGAAGTCCTGGATGAGCGGGTAGTCCATCTGCCAGCCGGCCCGGAAGGGGCCGCTCATCTTGTGCTGCGTGATGCGGCTGCGGAAGTCGGCGAACGTGCCGACCGGTGCGCCGACGCACGCCTTGTTGTTGTGCAGCACGTTGTTGATGCTGTTGCAGGTGGCGTCGACCCACTCCTTGTGGGAGCCGGTGTCGGCGTTGTACGTGATCGTCATCCGGCCGCCGGGGATGCCGCCGCCCTCCTTGATCAGCTTGCGTGCCTCGGCGGGGTTGTAGACGCAGGCCTTGCCGCACAGCCCGTGCTGGTATCCGCCCGCGGTGCCGAGCACCGGCGAGGTCCAGTCGGTGGCGGGGGTGCGCGTGTTCTCGAAGATCGTCTTGGTGATCTGCGCGCGGTTGATGGCCATCGACAGGCCGGTGCGCAGCTTCGCCGAGTTCTTGCCGTTCCAGTTCTTGTTGTAGAAGGGGAACGCGATGGTCTGGATGATGCCCGCCGGGGTGTTGAGGTACCGGCCGTTCAGGTCCGACTTGACGTTCTTGAGCTGCGACGCGGGGATGTCGTCGACCAGGTCGAGGTTGCCGGCCGTCAGGTCCGTGTACGCCGTGTTGTTGTCGGTGTAGACCTTCAGGTCGACGCCGCCGTTCTTCGCCTTGTCAGGGCCCGGGTAGTTCTTCCACTTCCGCAGCTTCATCTGCGAGCCCTTGGTGTAGCTGCTGATGGTGTACGGGCCGTCGCCGATGGGCTTGGACAGCCACTTGGCGTGGTCGGTGAAGAAGACGCTGGGCAGCGGAGAGAAGGCCGCGTAGCCGAGGGTGTCGGGCCACATGGAGAACTTCTGCGACAGCCGGACGGTGAAGGTCTGCGGTCCCGTGACCTTCAGCCCCGACATGGTCTTGGCCGAGGGCTGGCCCGTCGTCGGGTGCACCGCGTCGTAACCGTCGATGTACTGGAAGAACGGGGCGTTGACCTGGTTGTTCTTCAGGTACGCGCCGTAGTTCCAGGCGTCGACGAAGGACTTGGCTGTGATCTTCTCGCCGTTGGAGAAGGTCCACCCCTTCTTCACCGTGACGTTGAAGTTCTGCGAGTCCTTCGTCGTGATCGACTGCGCGAGCCAGTTCTCGGCCTTGGCCGTCTTGGGGTTGTACCGCTTCAGGCCGCGGAAGATCATGTCGAGGACCTTGCCGCCCTGGACCTCGTTGGTGTTCGCCGGCTCCAGGGGGTTCTGCGGGTCGCCCCACGAGGCACTCACGATCCCGTTCGCGCCGCCGCTCCCGCTGCTGCTTCCGCCGCCGCCCCCGCCGCAGGCCGTCGCCGTGAGGGCTACGGCGACCGCGCCGGCCGCCCACTTGGCGTGCGTGGCTCCTCGCATGGAGTGCCTCCTCTTCGGGCCCAAGATCTCTTGAACCCCAATACACCCCATATGGCTGCAAAGCGCATTTTCTTCTCGGCTGTTCGCGCCGGACCCCGGGTCAGATACGCCCGGATGCAGGCAGCAGACCGGCCGCCTGGGCGCGCAGCACCGTCGCCAGCCGGTCGCGCGTGCCGAGCTTTCTGTAGATGTTCTCCGTGTGCTTGTGGACCGTGCGCACCGAGACGCACAGCCGGCGGCCGATGGCCGTCGCGGGCAGCGCCTCGGCCAGCAGCACGAGCACCGCCCTCTCCCGCGGGGTGAGCCCGTACTCGCACGCGCCCGCCCGCACCGCGGGCGCCGGCGAGCAGCGCCGCAGCAGGCGCACATGGCTGTCCATGCCGCGCAGCAGCGGATGCATACGGGCCACGTACGCGCGCTCCCGCGCGCTGCCGCCCGGCTCGGAGCAGTGCACGAGCATGCCGCGCACCGGTCCCGGGCCGCCGCCGTCGTACCTCAGGGCCAGCACGTCCCGCGTGCCGAACAGGGCACGGGTCACCTCGTGCATCTCGCTGTCGTCCCACGGGCCGCGGCCCGCGACGCCGCTCGCCAGCAGCGGACGGCCGTCCGGGATCGCGCGGCCGCCGTCTGCGAACGGGTAGCCGCCGCGGATGCAGGCGAGCTGAGCCGCCGTCGGCCGCCGCGTCACGGGCCAGGCGAGGACGCGGCCCGCCGTCGCCGTCCATTCGTCGTCCTTGCAGAGCACCGCCGTGCCGGGCAGCGCCGACATGATCTCCAGACCGACCCGCGCCCAGATCTCCTCGGGGTCGTCGGCGAGCAGGAGCTGGGCGGTGAGATCGAGCATGCGGGCGTCGTCACGCGCCGACAGGACGCCGGAGGCCGCCTTCTCACCCATGCCCCGCCTCGATCTCCTCGGTGGGTACGCAATTGTACGAATGGACGCCGCGGCGGGGCGGTGAAAACCTGGAGACCGCTCCGGAACGCGCGGGGGGCCTTCCGGACCGCGCGTGCCGCGCCGTGCGCTCCGGCGCGCGGTGCGGCACGCCCGCTGACCACGGGCGCGGCCGTTTCAGTTGAGCATCGCGCGGGCCGCGCGTGCGCGCCGCCGGATCGCCTGCGCCGTCGACGGTTCCACGGCCGCCACGACATCCGCGTACTCCTCCAGCTCGGAGGCGCCGCGCAGGTAGTCCCCGCGCTCCACCAGCAGCCTGCCGTGCTCGTAGCGCAGCCGCGCCGGGCGCGAGGGCAGCAGCATGGCCAACTCAAGCGCCCACAGCGCCACATCGCCGCGTTCGGGACGGTCCGACGCCCATGCCCTGATGTTGTTCAGGACGCGCCTGACGATGTCGAGCGGGTCGGCGGGCAGCAGCATCTCGGGGCGCAGCTCCTCCCCGGCGGTGCCCGCCACCAGCGCGGCAGCGTCCCCCGCCGAGAGCAGCGCGCCCCCGGCGAACGGGTCGGCCAGCACCTGGCGCTCCGGCGGCCCGAACCCGACCACGAAATGTCCCGGCAGCGCCACGCCGTAGACGGGCGCGCCCGCGCGCCGCGCCACCTCCGTCCACACCACCGACAGCATGATCGGCAGCCCGCGCCTGCGCCGCACCACCTCGTGCAGCAGCGACGACTCGAGCCTGCGGTAGTCGGCGGCCCCGCCGTGGAAACCGCAGCGACCACCCAGCAGGTCCGCCACCGCGCGCGCCCACTCCTCCGGGCTCCCCGCGCCGAACGGCAGCAGGCCGGCCAGCCGGTCGAGCTCCATCTGCGCCTCGTCGGCGAGCGCGTCGCCGGTCTCTCCCGAGGCCCCTGAGGCCCCCGCGGCCTCCGCGCCGATCAGCAGGCACAGGACCGCCACGTCGGGGCGGGCCTCACGCGCCTCGCGCGCGAACTCGCGGCGCCGCCCGTCACGCCGCTGCTCCTCCTCGGCCATCAGGCCGTCCCGCCGGAAGTGTCCCGGAAGTAGCGGTAACCGTGGTGGGCGGTGAACCCCATGCCCGTGTACAGGGCGCGTGCCGCCGCGTTGTCCTCCTCCACCTGGAGCCAGGCCGCCGACGCACCCTCGTCCAGCGCGCGCCGCGCGAGCGCCGCCATCACGGCGCGCGCGAGCCCCTTGCGCCGGTGCGCGGGGCCGACCTCGACGGCCATGAACCCGGCCCACCTGCCGTCGGCCACGCACCGCCCGATCGCCGCCGGGCCGTCACCGCTGTCGCCATCGTCGCCGTCGCCGTCGGCGTCGCCGGGGACGGTCGCGAACCAGGTCGAGGGGCCGCTGCGCACGACATGCAGTACGTGCTCCCCGGCGCCCCCGCCGGCGCGGTGGTAGCGGCGCAGCCACTCGCCGTCCGGCGAGCGTCCGAGCACGACCCGGCCAGTGTCGGCCGCCAGGTCGCCGACGCGCGCGAGAGAGCCCGTCCACACCTCCGTTGCCCCCTCGGGCCGCCAGCCGAGGGACGCGATCTCCGCGCCCAGCCGTTCCTCCACGTCGGGCGAGGCCGCCTGCAACTGCACGTACGGCGTCAGGCCCCGCGCCCCGTACCAGCGGCGCACCCCGTCCAGTGCCTCGGCGAGCGGCAGCCCGGGATCGCCCGTGGCCAGGGCCGAGTTCGCGCGCCGCGTGAATCCCGCGGCGGCACGCAACCGCCAGGTGCCGAGCCGCTCCGACTCCACGGGCTGCCAGGCCCGCGCACCCGCCTCGATCAGCTCCGCCCGCGTGGCCGAAGGGCCGCGCCGCCGGGCCGGCGCGTCGGGCACGACCTTGCCCGCGACCAGCGTGGAGTCGTCGAGCGTGACGACCTCGCCCGTCCTGCGTGTGATCAGCATCACGCCGTCGTTCCACGATGTGAGAACGCCGACCGTGTCGGTGAACTCCGGCGCACCGTCCGACCCGCCGGTCAGCCGTCTGACTGATACCCGTTTGCCCAGATCGGAAGGGGTGATTCGGACGACAAGACGCCCCCCGCCGGTGATTTCCATGGCTCTGACCGCCCCTCCTGTTCGGATCGTGCCCGGGAACGGAGATACTAGGTGCGGGCATCGACGACGCCGCGCTCCCGCGCGCCCGTGGACGGAGCCGCAGATCGGCCCGCCGCGCCCTATGGAGGAGGAACGACAGCGTGACCTACGTCATCGCGCAGCCTTGTGTCGACGTGAAGGACAAGGCGTGCATCGAGGAGTGCCCGGTCGACTGCATCTACGAGGGCTCACGGTCCTTGTACATCCACCCGGACGAATGCGTCGACTGTGGTGCCTGTGAGCCGGTCTGCCCGGTCGAGGCGATCTTCTACGAGGACGACACCCCGGACGAGTGGAAGGACTACTACAAGGCGAACGTCGAGTTCTTCGACGAGCTCGGCTCGCCCGGTGGTGCCTCGAAGCTCGGGCTGATCGAGCGGGACCACCCGCTCATCGCCGCACTGCCGCCGCAGAACACCTGACACGGCGTTATCCGGCGTATTTGGTGTACCTCGGTCCCGCACGGCCGTCGCCGTGCGGGACCGAGGCGTACGAGAGAGTGAGTGAGTAGCGTGCGCGCACCCCTGTCGCAGTCACTGCCGGTCTTCCCGTGGGACAAGCTGAAGCCGTACGAGGAGACCGCGAGGGCCCATCCCGACGGGCTCGTGGACCTGTCGGTCGGCACCCCGGTCGACCCGGTCCCCGCGGTCGTCAGGCAGGCGCTCACCGGCGCGGCGGACTCGCCCGGCTATCCCACCGTGTGGGGCACGGCGGCGCTGCGTGACGCGCTCACCGGCTGGGCGGAGCGGCGGCTCGGCGCGCGCGGGCTCACGCACGGCAACGTGCTGCCGGTCGTCGGCTCGAAGGAGTTCGTCGCCTGGGCGCCCGTCCAGCTCGCGCTCGGCGCGGGCGACCGGGTGGCCTACCCGCGCCTCGCCTACCCGACGTACGAGGTGGGCGCGCGCCTGGCCGGCGCGGGCCTCGCACCGTACGACGACCCGACGGAACTCGACCCGGCGGGCCTCAGGCTGCTGTGGCTCAACTCGCCGTCCAACCCGACGGGTGCCGTGCTCGCGAAGGACGAGCTCGTCAGGATCGTCGCCTGGGCGCGCGAGCACGGCGTGCTGGTCCTCAGCGACGAGTGCTACCTGGAGCTCGGCTGGGAGGGCCACGAGCCCGTCTCGGTGCTCCACCCCGACGTCTGCGGCGGCTCGTACGAGGGGCTCGTCGCCGTCCACTCGCTCTCCAAGCGCTCCAACCTCGCCGGGTACCGCTCGGCCTTCCTCGCGGGCGATCCCGACGTGCTCGGGGAACTGCTCAAGGTGCGCAAGCACGGCGGGATGATGGTGCCGGCCCCGGTCCAGGCGGCCACGGTCGCCGCGCTGGGCGACGACGCCCATGTGGCCGAGCAGCGCGCCAGGTACGCCGCGAGGCGCGGGCCGCTGCGCGCCGCGCTCGAGGCGGACGGCTTCCGCGTCGAGCACAGCGAGGCGGGCCTCTACCTGTGGTCGACGCGCGACGAGGACTGCTGGGAGACCGTCGGCCACCTCGCCCAGCGCGGCATCCTCGTGGCGCCCGGCGACTTCTACGGCGAGGCGGGCGCACGGCACGTGCGCGTGGCGCTGACGGCCACCGACGAGCGGATCGAGGCCGCGGTCAAGCGCCTGCACGGCTGATCGGCCCGCCGAGAGCCCGAGAACGCGCGAGAGGCCCGGAGCACTTCGTCACCCCGCTCCGGGCCTCTCGCCTGCCGTGGACTCAGCCGCCCAGCGGGAGGCTCGGCAGCTGGTTGTTCTTGGCGGTGTCGCCGAGCATCGTGCCGGCGGTGCCCGCGGTGTCGCCGGCCACCTTCTGCGCGGCCGGGGCGACGGTCTTGCCCGCGGATCCGACGGTCCTGCCCGCGGCGGGCACGGCCGTGCCGACGATGTGGCTGCCGGTCTGGCCCGCCATGTCGGTGGCCTGCTGGGCGCCCCTGTCGAGGGTGTTGCCGACGTTGGCGCCGTCGAGCGAGGAGACCGCTCCCAGGTCGGTGGCCCCCGGCAGCGACGCGGCGTTGGCGGCGCCCGCGGCGACGACGGGGGCGGCCGCGCCGGCGGCGACGAGCAGCGCGGCGCGGGCGATGCGGCGGGTCATGGGGAGGGACATGATGCTCCTTCGACGGTTGAGCGGCGTCCGCCGGCTCCGCCGGGTCGGCGGGCGCCTTCGTGTCGGACGTCGGTCGGACGCCGTGACAACCGCTCGAAGGGCGGGGGAGGTTGCGGCGGGCCAACGTAAAGAATCAGCAATGCGTCGTATTGTCGGAGTCGGACGAAAACGGCAAAGGATCAGCTTCCGTACTCGCCTGCCGAACCGTCACTCCCCAGGCGCCGCAAGGGCATCTGCGCGTTGAGACCGCGCCTGGGCGATCTTGGGGAAAGTGCCCCGCGAGTGTGCCGGGCGCGCACCGTGCGAGTGACGGGGCGAACTACTGGCCGAACGCGATCGTGACCTCGGACGTGGAGGTGTCGTCCGCGTTCCCTGACTTGTCGACGCGCTGCCACCCCGCGCCCGCGTCCTGCGCGCTCCACACCCGGCCCGCGTACGCGACGCGCTCCAGGCGCAGCACGCCCGCCTGCGCCACGGCCCAGTGCGCCAGCTCCCAGCCGCGCTGCTCGGTCGCCGCGGCCGCCATCTCGCCGTGCGAACCGCCGCCCGAGCCCGGCAGCGCCCGCACGGGGACGGACAGCTCGCCGGCGCTCGCGTCCGGCGTGCGCGCGTCCGCCACGCCGTCGTCCGGGGGTGCGGAGGCCGCGACAGCCGCCGTGCCGGAGACGGCCGTGCCGCCGCCACCGGAGGTGCCGCTGCCCGCGGGCGCCGTCTTCGGCTTCGACGGGAGCACCCCGGGCCCGAACGCCTCCACCAGCGCCGCGCGCACCTTCGCCGGATCCCCCGGCTCGCGGTCGACGGGGCCGGGGCACGTCAGCACCGCGGGCGCCTGGCCCGTGAACGCCGCCGCCAGCAGCGACGCGTCCGCCTCGTGCTTCGCGTACGCCCCGGGGAAGCCGCTGTGCTGCACCCGCTGCGCCGCGACCGTCAACGGCAGTTGGCCGTAGCCGTGGACCTTCGCGAGGCGCGTGTAGAACTGCTTCGAGGCGTAGACGGGGTCGAGGATCTGCTCCCGCGTGCCCCAGCCCGCGGAGGGGCGCTGCTGGAACAGGCCTACCGAATCGCGGTCCCCCTGGGGCAGGTTGCGCAGCCCGGACTCCTGTATCGCCGTCGCCAGCGCGATCGTGACCGCGCGCTCCGGCATCCCGCGCGTGATGCCGACCGCGGAGATCGTCGCCGCGTTGGCCGCCTGCTCGGGCGACAGCTCGTAACTGGCGGTCTCCCCACCGCCGTTCGGGGCCTTTGAGGCACGGACCGTGCACGACGTGGGAGCGCTGCCGCCGCCGGTGACGTACTGCACACCGGCGTACGAGGCGACACCGATCAGCACGACGAACGCGGCCGCCCAGCGCAGGAAACGGCCGCCGCGGGATCGCTTGGAGGTCTCGGACACGAAGGTCACCGTAGCGGAGTGCGGCCAATGGCACCGCCCCTGTGGAAAACCGCCTGTGGACAGCCGGGCGGCACCGCGGACCGCGCGCTTCGGGCCGTGCGCCGAGGGGCGTTAGTGTCACTCCATGTCCGACAAGCTCGACCTCACACTCGACGCCGCCACGCTCACCGCACGCCTCGTCGACCTGCCCTCCGTCAGCGGCTCGGAGGAGGCGCTCGCCGACGCCGTCGAGCAGGCGCTGCGCACACTCCCGCACCTCCAGGTGGACCGGCACGGCAACAACGTCGTGGCCCGCACCCGGCTGGGCCGCGCCGAGCGCGTCGTGCTCGCCGGCCACATCGACACCGTGCCCGTCGCGGACAACCTGCCCTCCCGGCTCGACGAGGACGGTGTGCTGTGGGGGTGCGGCACCACCGACATGAAGTCGGGCGTCGCGGTGCAGCTGCGCATCGCCGCCACCGTCCCAGAACCCAACCGCGACCTCACGTTCGTCTTCTACGACAACGAGGAGGTGGCGGGCCACCTCAACGGCCTCGGGCACGTCGCCGACGCGCACCCCGACTGGCTGGCGGGCGACTTCGCCGTCCTGCTCGAACCGACCGACGCGCAGGTCGAGGGCGGCTGCCAGGGCACCCTGCGGGTCAAGCTCACGACGGCGGGGGAGCGGGCACACTCCGCGCGCAGCTGGATGGGGTCAAACGCCGTCCACGCCGCCGCCCCGATCCTCGCGCGCCTCGCCGCCTACGAGCCGCGGCAGCCGGTCGTCGACGGGCTCACGTTCCGCGAGGGGCTGAACGCGGTACGCGTCGAGGGCGGCGTCGCGGGCAACGTCATCCCCGACGCGTGCACCGTCACCGTCAATTACCGCTACGCGCCCGACCGCAGCGCCGACGAGGCGGTGGCGCACGTGCGCGAGGTGTTCGCGGACTGCGGCGTCGCCGAGTTCGTCGTGGACGACCACTCGGGCGCCGCGCTGCCTGGCCTCTCGCACCCGGCGGCGGCCGCGTTCATGGCCGCGGTCGGCGGCACGGCGCAGCCCAAGTTCGGCTGGACGGACGTCTCGCGCTTCGGCGCGCTCGGCGTGCCCGCGGTGAACTACGGGCCGGGTGACGCGCTCCTCGCCCACAAGGCCGACGAGAGGGTCGCGGTGGAGCGCATCGCCCACTGCGAGGAGCGGCTGCGGGGCTGGCTCACCTCCTGAGTGACGCGCGCGGCGCCGTACCGACGGCCGGAATTTCGCTGTTCGTCATGTTCGTGCCCTTAGGCTGGCGAGGAGAGCGGAAGTCGGCCGGAACCGTACGGAACGGTCGGCAACTGTGTGTAAACACGGGAAATTCCGCCGATAAGCAGAGAACGACAGGAACGAGGACAGAACATCAGCAAAGTACGGAAGGGGCGGCTCATGGACGATCCCACGAGACCGGCGCAGTCGGGGGAGCAGCGGCTCGGGCCCGTGCTCCGGCGGGGCGACCAGGTGCAGGCCGGCACCACGGACCAGCGGCTCCTCGACACGGGGGGCGACTCCGAGTGGGTGCACACCGACCCGTGGCGGGTCATGCGCATCCAGTCCGAGTTCGTGGAGGGCTTCGGCGCCCTCGCGGAACTGCCGAGCGCGATCAGCGTCTTCGGCTCCGCACGCACGCCCGTCGACTCCCCGGAGTACGACGCGGGCACGCGCATCGGCAAGGCGCTCGTGGAGGCCGGCTTCGCCGTGATCACGGGCGGCGGCCCCGGCGCGATGGAGGCCGCGAACAAGGGCGCGAGCGAGGCGGGCGGCGTTTCCGTGGGCCTCGGTATCGAGCTGCCCTTCGAACAGGGGCTCAACCCCTACGTCGACATGGGCGTCAATTTTCGGTACTTCTTCGTCCGCAAGACGATGTTCGTGAAGTACGCGCAGGGCTTCGTCGTACTGCCGGGCGGCCTCGGCACCCTGGACGAGCTCTTCGAGGCGCTCACGCTCGTCCAGACGCGCAAGGTGACGCGCTTCCCGATCGTGCTGTTCGGCACGGAGTACTGGGGCGGGCTCGTCGACTGGCTGCGGGGCACGGTGGTGGCCCAGGGCAAGGCGGCCGAGAAGGACATGCTGCTCTTCCACGTCACGGACGACGTGGAAGAGGCCGTCGCCCTCGTCAGCAAGGAAGCGGGCACGGACCGCGTGTAGCGCGCCGCGGGGCCCGCAGGGGCGCCGTCAGGGCGCGGCGGCCGGCGAGCCGCCGGCGACGGACGCGGGCCCGTCCAGCGCCTGCCGGCCCCGTTGTGCCGCGCCGCACACGTGCGCCCGGCCCGGCCGCCTGGCCCCTGGCCGGCGCGGTGGCCCCAGAGGATGCGGCCACCCCCCGTCACACGTGGTGCGGCCGGCCCGGTCCTGGCCAACACCGAGGCGGGTCCTGCTCGGCGCCTGCCGGTGACTGGCGGCCCGCTCCGTCGCCGTGCACGATCGCCCGGCCGTACCGTCCGGCAGTGGTCCTGACCCGCCCGGCCGTCTTCGGCCGCGCCGGTGCCCACACTCGCGCCTGCTGCCCCGGCGATCGGCTCCGGCTACCGGCCCCGGACTTGTGGGGGCCGTTTCGGGGCCGTGCGCGTCGGTGGTGTCAGTGGGGCGTGGCACGATCGGTCTGACGTAGTTCGGCTTCGGCACCGGGGAGAAGCGCGTGTTCTGGTTCTTGCTCATCGCGATGGTCGTGGTGGTCGCCGCGGTCACGATGGCCGTCGTGGGCGGGGGTGACCGCACCGTGCTGCCGGAGACCGCGCCGCAGCGCCTGATCGACCCGCTGCCCGAGACGCGCCCGGTGAGCCGCGCCGACATCGACGCGGTGCGGCTGCCCGTCGCCGTCCGCGGCTACCGGATGGCCGACGTCGACGACGTGCTCAGCCGCCTCGGCGCCGAACTCGCCGAGCGCGACGCGCGCATCGCCGATCTCGAGGCCGGTCTCGCCGGGGCGCGCGCGGG
>NZ_JAGIQL010000132.1 GCF_017813245.1 Streptomyces montanisoli | reverse complement strand
CGACGCGCGCGACGGCGCCTGGACCGCGCCCGGCCTGGTGCTGCTCGGAGTCGGCCTCGACGCGGGCTCGCCCGACGCCCGCGAGGTGCTGCGCGCCGCCGACCGGGCCGGGGCGACGGCCGTGGTGATGCGCTGCGGCACCGAGGAAGTGCCGCATGCCCTCGCCGAGGCCGCGCGGAAGGGGCGCACCGCGCTGCTGACGCGAGCCCCCTCCGCCAGCTGGAGCGAAGTGCACGCGCGGCTGCGGACCGCTCTCCTGCGGTGCGCCGAGTCCGGCTCGCCCGCGGGGGACGGGCTGCGCCTCGGCGACCTGCCGGGTCTCGCCAACACGGTGGCCGACCTGGTCGGCGGCGCGGTCACCATCGAGGACCCGCAGTCGCGCGTCCTTGCGTACTCGCGCGTCGAGCACGAGCCCGACCCGATGCGCAGGCTCACGATCCTGGGCCAGCAGGTGCCGCGCTGGCGCGTCGACGAGCTGCGCGAGAGCGGCTTCTTCCGCGCCCTGTGGTCCACCGACGGCGCGGTGCGGCGGCCCGCGGAGGGCCCGTACGCGGAGCGCCTGGCCATCGCGGTGCGGCACGGGGGCGAGATCTTCGGGTCGATCTGGGCCGCGGCGGACAAGGCCCCGCTCCCCGAGCACGCCGAGGCCGCGCTGCGCTCCGCCGCGCGTGCCGCCGTGCCGCACCTCGCGCACCACAACGCGTGGGGGAGCCGGACGGCGAGGCGGCAGGAGGAGGCGGTGCGTACGGTGCTGACGGGTGGCGCGGACGCCGAGCAGGCCGCGCGGCTCCTCGGGCTCGCGCCGGGCCGACCGTACTCCGTCGCCGTGGTCGAGGCCCACGACACGCGCACGCGGGACGCGTCGGCCGCGGGCGCCCGGGACGTCCCGGACACCCCGGCCGCCCCGGAACCCCCGGACGTCCCGGACGCCTCCGACGCGGCGCTGCCCGCTACCGCGCCGCCCGCCACGGCGGAGCAGCGGGTGCTCGACGTGCTGGCGCTCCAGGCCGCGTCTTACCGTCCCAGCTGCGTGACGGCGCGCTCGGGGCGGCGGCTGTTCGTCCTGATACCGGGCGGCGCCGACACCGCCGCGGAGCGGGCGCGCCGGCTGGTGGCGACCGCGCGCTCGGTGCCGCACACCGTCGTCTTCGCGGGCGTCGGCTCGGTGGCGGACGGACCGGCCGGGCTGCCCGCGTCCCGGGAGACCGCCGCGCTGGTGGTGCGGGTACTGCGGGAGCGCGCCGGGGCCGCACCCGCGGCGCCGACGTGGGCGGTGTACGGCGACGTCGCGCCGATGGCGGGGCTGCTGCGGGTGCTCGACCACGTGGAGCCGCTCTGGGGCGACCTGCCGGGCCCCGTCCACGCGATGGTCGCCCACGACCGGGCGCACGGCTCGGCGTACGGCGAGTCGGCCGCCGCCTACCTGCACGCCTTCGGCGACACCGCGGCGGCAGCCGCGCGCCTCAACATCCACCCCAACACCCTGCGCTACCGGCTGCGCCGTGCACGCGAACTGTTCGGCGTGGACCTCACGAACGCCGACGGCAGGCTGCTCGCGGACATCGGCCTGCGCCTCGCGCGCCGCACCGCCTGACCCCGCCCTCCACCCACCTCCTGCCAGTGATCGTTTACCTGTCCGCTGGAACAACCCGGCAGGTCAGGCATGGTCGCGTGCGACGAAGACGTGCGCCGGCGTGACGTCGAGACTGTCCATGCGGCTCGCCGCGCCCACCCGGCGCACGAGCCGCGACGCAGACTTCTTGGAATTCGCGGGACTTCCCGACGCAGGTAACGAGGTAACGAGGTGTGTTTCACGTGACTTCCGGTCTGGCCGAGCGGCGGCGAACGGCTCGCGAGGCGGCGCTGCGCGGCGCCGTCGCCGAGGGGCTGATCGGCCCGTCGTCGCCCGTGATCGGCCTGATGGACGTGGACGGAGTGCTGGACGCGGTCGCGTCCCTGCACACCGCGTTCGCCGGGCCCGCCACCGTGCAGCACACCTTCGCGGCCAAGGCGTGCGGCCTGGTCCCCGTGCTGCGGCTGCTCGCCCGGGCCGGGATGGGCTGCGAGGTGGCCTCACCCGGTGAGCTGCAACAGGCGCTCGCCGCCGGGTTCGGGTACGACCAACTGGTCTTCGACAGCCCGGCCAAGACCGTCGAGGAGCTGGAACTCGCCCTCGGCCAGGGCGTCGCGATCAACCTGGACAACTTCCAGGAACTCGCCCGCGTCGACCGCATCCTGGCCGGGCGCCCCGCGCGCGGCCCCGTGGGGCTGCGGGTCAACCCGCAGGTCGGCGCGGGAGCCATCGGCGCCATGAGCACCGCCACCGCGACGTCCAAATTCGGCATCCCGCTGCGCGACCCCGGCGCCGTCGAGGCCGTGATCGACGCGTTCGTCGGCCGGCCGTGGCTGAACCGGCTGCACGCCCACGTGGGCTCGCAGGGCTGCCCGCTGCCCCTCATCGCGCAGGGCATCCGCGCGGCGTACGAGCTGGCCGAGCGGATCAACGAGACCCTGGGGCGCCGCCAGGTGACCGGCCTCGACATCGGCGGCGGCCTGCCCGTCGACTTCACCACCGACGAGAACCGGCCGGGCTACGCCGACTACGTCGCCGAACTGCGCACCGTCGTGCCGGAGTTGTTCGACGGCCGCTACACCCTGGTCACCGAGTTCGGCCGCTCGCTGCTCGCCAAGAGCGGCACGATCGCGTCGCTCGTGGAGTACACCAAGTCGGCCGGCGGCCGCCGCATCGCGGTCACCCACGCCGGCGCGCAGGTCGCCACCCGCACCGTCTTCATGCCGGACGCCTGGCCCCTGCGGGCCGGGGTCTTCGACGCGGACGGATCCCCCAAGCAGGGCCCGGCCGAGACCGTGGACATCGCGGGTCCCTGCTGCTTCGCAGGCGACCTGACGGCCGTGGAACGTGAACTGCCCGCCATCGACCCGGGCGACCTCGTGGCCCTGTACGACACCGGCGCCTACTACTTCTCCTCGCACTTCGCCTACAACTCACTGCCCAGGCCCGCCGTTTACGGCTACCGGGCGGACGGGGCCGGGCACGTGCGCTTCGCGCCGATCCGCTCGGCGCAGAGCCTGCGCGAGGTGGTCGAGGAGAGCGGCGCGGCACACGCAGACGCGCTGTCGGCGCTGACGGGGGACATCGCGAGCGAAGGTGCCGGCGCACCCGCCCGGACCCCCGCCTGACGCGGCGCGGATGGGTACGGAGAGGAGGCGCCCGGAACCGGCCCCCGTGCCTCGAACGGCGCCCCCGCCGCGCGCGACTGCGACATGATGACCGTGTCGTGACAGGAGGAGGAGAGGAGGGGCTCGGTGGCCGAGGACTCACGAGCGCGCGCCGCGCAGGGCGACATCGAGGCGATCGCCGCTCTGCTGCAGGCGCTCGACCACCCGAACCTGGCGCCGCCGGCCGACCGCGCCGCGGCGGCGGGCGCGACCCCGCGAACCCTGTGGTCCTGGCTGGACGCGGCACAGGCACACAGGCCGCACTCCGACCGGCACGCGGAGCGCATGTACGCCTTCCACCTCGGCGGCGTCGCGGCACGGCTCGTCCCTCTCGCCGCGAAGACGGGCGAGCCGTGGAACGCCCTGCTCGCCCACCCGCTGTTCACGTCGGACGTGACGACCGCCCCCGAGCCGCCCGCGCCCGAACCCTTTGCGCCCGTGCCCTTCGCGCCCGGCCCGCCGGCTCGGGTCCCGGCCCCCGTCCCCTCTCCCTACGCGGACGCGCAGGGCCAGCCCGCCGGCATCCCCGACCAGGTCTTCGAGGCAGCGGCGTTCGCGGTCACCGTCGGCGTCGTACCGTTCCTCCAGACGCTCGCCACCCAGGCCGCGCAGCGCACGTTCGACGCCGCACGCGCGACGATCCGGGAACGGCTGCGCCGAGGCGAGGGCCGGATCGCCGGCCCGAACCTGGTGATCGAGGAGCGCGACGGCCGCCTGGCGTTCCGCGTCCCGAGCGAGGTCCCCGACGCGGCCCTCGAAGCGCTCGTCGCCCTCGGCGACCGGGGCCTGGAGAGCCTCGCGACCCCCGACCCGCGCGGCCGCGCCGTCACGGTCACCTGGAACGCGACGGACGGACGCTGGGAACGGCTCGTCCAGGACGTCGGCCTAGGGGGCTGAAGGCTGTGCGGAGTGTCGCGACCAGACTGCGTGTCCGCGATGCGAACGGGACGGTTGGTTCTCGGGACGCTGGAAAAGCATGTAGGACGCAGTGGTTCTGTGCGTCGCTTTCGTGAGCCTCGGGGCTTGCCGTCTGAGCGACGTCCTCGACGAGGAGGGGGACCGCAGGGCGCCCCCGCGACGGGGCCGTCCCCGCACGCGATCACGACTCACGGAAGTCCGACATACGGAAGGTCGTCCATATGCGCGTCATCGAGCCGCTGTACGCGGAGATCCTTCGCCGTAACCAGGGCGAGGGGGAGTTCCATCAGGCCGTGAGGGAGGTCCTGGAGACCCTCGACCCGGTGCTGCGGCAGCGGCCAGAGTTTGTGGACGCCCGCATCATCGAGCGCCTCTGCGAGCCGGAACGGCAGCTCATCTTCCGGGTGCCGTGGGCGGACGACTCCGGCGACGTGCACGTCAACCGCGGCTTCCGCGTCGAGTTCAGCAGCGTGCTCGGGCCGTACAAGGGCGGGCTGCGCTTCCACCCGTCGGTGAACCTCGGCATCGTGAAGTTCCTCGGCTTCGAGCAGATCTTCAAGAACGCGCTCACCGGCATGCCCATCGGCGGCGGCAAGGGCGGCTCCGACTTCGACCCGAAGCGCCGCTCCGACGCCGAGATCATGCGGTTCTGCCAGTCGTTCATGACGGAACTGCACCGTCATCTCGGCGAGTACACCGACGTCCCCGCCGGCGACATCGGCGTCGGCGGCCGGGAGATCGGCTACCTCTTCGGCCAGTACAGGCGCATCACCAACCGCCACGAGTCCGGCGTCCTGACGGGCAAGGGCGTCAACTGGGGCGGCTCGCAGGCGCGCACCGAGGCCACCGGGTACGGCTGCGTGCTGTTCACCGCCGAGATGCTGCGCAGCCGCGGCGAGTCCCTCGACGGCCAGCGCGTCGCCGTCTCGGGCTCGGGCAACGTCGCCATCTACGCCATAGAGAAGGCCCAGCAGCTCGGCGCGACCGTGGTGACGTGTTCCGACTCGGACGGCTACATCGTCGACGAGAAGGGCGTCGACCTGGCCCTGCTCAAGGAGATCAAGGAGGTCGGCCGCGGCCGGATCTCCGAGTACGCCGAGCGGCGCGGCGAGAACGTCAAGTTCGTGGAGGGCGCGGGCGTGTGGAACGTCCCGTGCGACGTCGCCCTGCCCTGCGCGACGCAGAACGAACTGCACGAGGAGGACGCGCGGACCCTGGTGCGCGGCGGCGTGAAGGCGGTCGCCGAGGGCGCGAACATGCCCACGACGCCGGAGGCCGTACGGGTATTCCAGGAGGCCGGCGTCGCCTTCGCGCCGGGCAAGGCTGCCAACGCGGGCGGCGTTGCCACCAGCGCGCTGGAGATGCAGCAGAACGCCTCACGCGACTCGTGGACGTTCGCGCACACGGAGGAACGCCTCGCGGAGATCATGCGCCACATCCACGACTCCTGCTACACCACCGCGGAGCGCTACGGCAGCCCGGGCAACTACGTGGTGGGCGCGAACATCGCCGGCTTCGAACTGGTGGCGGACGCGATGCTCGCACAGGGCCTCATCTGACGACGACGCGACAGGGGCGCCCACGACCGGCCGGCTGACCGGTGCCGTGGGCGCCCCGCCCACGTCGTCCACCGGCCGGTCCGCGGGCCGGTCCGCCGGCCGGTCGCTGTCAGAGGGTCCCCAGGTCCACCGTGACGGAGAAGGGTGCGGCGGCCTTGACCACGCCCGTGTACATCTCGCCTTCCCTATAGGCCTTGGTGGCCGGGTCGAGAACGTACGTGTAGACGATCGGGACACCCGTGGCGGCCTGTTCGACACGCCAGTAGAAGGGAATGCCGGCCCTCGCGTACTGGTCCACCTTCACGATCCGGTCCGTGGTCTCCGAGCCGGGTGACACCACCTCGACGACCAGGAGCACGTGCTCGGGACGGGTGGGCGTGAGGTCGATGGTCTCCGCGCGGTAGACGGTGACGTCCGGACGGCGGTTGGTGAGGGGGACGTCTTGCAGGCGGACATCGAAGTCCGTGTCGGCGTTCCAGGCGGGGCCCGCGGCGGCGTCCAGGGCGTTGGCCAGCAGCCTGGCCAGCCGGTTGTGTCGCTTGGGGGCGCTCGGACTCACGACGACCATGCCGTCCACGATCTCGATGCCGGCGCACTGCTCCTCGGACCACGAGTCGTACTGCTCCGCGCCGATCTGCGTATGCATCCACGCGGGCGTCACCATGTCGGCGGTCACGGCGCACCCTCCACGAGGAGCCATTCGGACAGGTCCGGCGCTGCTGCGCCCAGCCTACTGTTCCCGGTATGCCGGACCGTCCGAATCGGGGCCTTGTGAGAGGCTGGAGTGCATGAATCGGCTGGCCGGTATGACCTCGCCTTATCTGCTTCAGCATGCCGACAACCCGGTGGACTGGTGGCCCTGGAAGCCGGAGGCGTTCGAGGAGGCGCGGCGGCGCGGTGTGCCCGTGCTGCTGTCCGTGGGGTACTCCGCGTGCCACTGGTGCCATGTCATGGCGCACGAGTCCTTCGAGGACGACGCCACCGCCGCGTACATGAACGAGCACTTCGTCAGCGTCAAGGTCGACCGCGAGGAGCGGCCCGACGTCGACGCCGTGTACATGGAGGCCGTGCAGGCCGCCACCGGGCACGGCGGGTGGCCGATGACGGTGTTCCTCGACGCCGACGCGCGGCCCTTCTACTTCGGTACGTACTTCCCGCCCGAGCCGCGCTCCGGCATGCCGTCGTTCTCCCAGGTGCTGGAAGGCGTGACCGCCGCGTGGCGCGACCGGCGCGACGAGGTCGCCGAGGTCGCGGGGCGCATCGTCGGGGAGCTCTCCGGCCGCTCCCTCGCCTCGGGCGGCGCCACCCCGCCGGGCGAGTCGGAGCTCGCGCAGGCGCTGCTCGGGCTGACCAGGGACTTCGACGAGCGGCACGCCGGGTTCGGGGGCGCGCCCAAGTTCCCGCCGTCCATGGTGCTGGAGTTCCTGCTGCGCCACCATGCGCGCACCGGCGCCGAGGGCGCGCTCCAGATGGCCGCCGACACGTGCGAGGCGATGGCGAGGGGCGGGCTCTACGACCAGCTCGGCGGGGGGTTCGCGCGCTACTCCGTCGACCGCGGCTGGGTCGTGCCGCACTTCGAGAAGATGCTGTACGACAATGCGCTTCTGTGCCGCGTGTACGCGCACCTGTGGCGCGCCACAGGCTCCGAGCTCGCGCGCCGTATCGCCGTCGAGACCGCCGACTTCATGGTCCGCGAACTGCGCACCCCCGAGGGCGGGTTCGCCTCCGCGCTCGACGCCGACAGCGATGACGGCAGCGGCGCGCACGCGGAGGGCGCGTACTACGTGTGGTCGCCCGCGCAACTCGCCGAGGTGCTCGGTGAGGACGACGCTGAGTTCGCCGCCGGGCTCTTCGGCGTCACCCCCGAGGGCACCTTCGAGCACGGGACCTCCGTGCTCCAGCTGCCTGACGGGGAGGAAGAGGCGAAGGACGCCGAACGGGCCGCCCGCGTGCGGGAGCAGCTGCTCGCGGCCCGTGACCGGCGGCCGCGTCCCGGGCGCGACGACAAGGTGGTCGCCGCGTGGAACGGCCTGGCGATCGCCGCGCTCGCCGAGACCGGCGCGTACTTCGCCAGGCCCGACCTCGTCGAGCGCGCCACGGAGGCCGCCGACCTGCTCGTACGCGTACACCTGGACGAGACGACCCGGCTGCACCGGACGTCGAGGGACGGTACGTCCGGCGCGAGCGCGGGCGTCCTCGAGGACTACGGCGACGTCGCCGAGGGGTTCGTCGCGCTCGCCTCGGTGACCGGCGAGGGCGTGTGGCTTGAGTTCGCCGGCCTCCTGCTCGACGGCGTCCTCGACCGGTTCGCGGGGGAGGACGGCGCCCTGTACGACACCGCCGACGACGGCGAGCGGCTGATCCGCCGCCCGCAGGACCCCACCGACAACGCGACCCCGTCCGGGTGGACGGCCGCCGCCGGCGCGCTCCTGTCGTACGCGGCGCACACCGCCTCCACCCGCCACCGGGCGGCCGCCGAGGGAGCGTTGGGCGTCGTGCGTGCTCTCGGCCCGCGCGTGCCGCGGTTCGTCGGCTGGGGACTCGCCGTCGCGGAGGCCGCGCTCGACGGGCCGCGCGAGGTGGCCGTCGTGGGGGAGGGGCGGGCCGCCGGCCAGCTGCGTCGCGTCGCCCTGCTCGCCACCGCGCCCGGCGCGGTCGTCGCGGCCGGTGCGGCGGGCAGCGACGAGTTCCCGCTGCTCGCGGACCGGCCGCTGGTGTCGGGCGAGCCCGCCGCGTACGTGTGCCGTCACTTCGTCTGCGAGGCGCCGACGTCCGACCCGGACGCGCTGGCCACCGCGCTCGGCTCCGGACGGCGGGACGGCTAGCGGGGGCTAGCCGCCGCCTGACGCGTCATCGCGTCAACCCGCCACCGCGTCACTGGCGCAGGTCGAGGTCCCGCAGGAGGGTCACGGCGCGGTCCACGAGGGCGAACAGGTCGTCCTGGAAGTCGCGTTCGCCCCAGTAGAGCGTGACCTCGCGCAGTGCGCAGAGCACCGTCGAGACGAACAGGCGCAGTTCGAGCTCCGCCGGGTCGCGCCCCGTGCGCTCCGCGAGGATGTCCGCCAGGATCTGCGCCGTGCCGGTCATCGCCTCCGTCATACGGGCGCGCACCGACGGGACGTCCACCATCAGCCGGGTGCGCGCGTACAGCTCCTCCGGCTGGTCGCGCAGCATGTTCCGCAGGCTCTCGATGATCACGTATCGCAGGGATTCGAGCATCGGCTCGTCCGCGGGCCTGGAGCGCAGGACCTCCGCCATCACCGGGTCGTACTCGTCGGTGAGGACGATGTCCTCCTTGACGGGGAAGTAGCGGAAGACGGTGGACGGGGAGACCTCGGCCGCCTCCGCGATCTGCTCGACGGTCGTCGCCTCGTACCCCTCCTGCGCGATCAGCCGGTACGTGGCGCGGCGGATCGCGTTCCTCGTCCTGAGCTTCTTGCGCTCGCGCAGGCCGAGGCCCGTGGCGTGTGCCACGAGGCGGCAGGGGTTCGGGGTGACGTCCATGCGTCTCATTGTCGGGCACGGCCGGGCGGCCGTACCGTCTTCCGTTTTCACTCTGTGTCGTACATTGCCACACTCTGGGTAGGTGGACGTTCACAGATGTGCGCAAGGCCGGGAGGAAGGGGTCCCCGTGGGTACGCGAAACGGGTTCCATCTGGTGGTCGCCGCGGTCGCGGTGGCCTGTGTCGTCGGGTTCCTGATCGGCGGTCCCGCCGCGGTGCTCGGCGTGGCCGTCGCGGTGGCCGCGGCCGTCGCGTGGCGGGTGGGCGCGCAGTCGCTGCCGCGACGGCGGCGCATGCGCGCGACACGCCGCTGACGGCAGGCCGCGCCTTCGGGTACCTCGCGCGGGGGCGCGGCTGCCATGGCGCGGGGGCGCGGCCGTCGTGGCGATGCTCACGTGTGAGGCCCTCTGGACATATGGGCGCGATAGCCGGATGATCAAATGAGTGCGGTCGGCACCGGATGAGCATGCTGCGAAGCGTCCGGGTCGCAGCCCCCAAGGGGCCTCAACACAAAACCCTCATCAAGGAGCACTCGTGGCAAGCGACATGGCAGCTCCCGTCGTCACGTCCGAAACCGTCGGCACGTCCGATCCGGCACAGGCGCCCACCGGGCACCAGGGGCTGATCGCCTGGGTCGACGAGATCGCGTCGATCACCCAGCCCGCCCGCGTCGTGTGGTGCGACGGATCGGAGTCCGAGTACGAGCGCCTGTGCGGGGAGCTCGTCGCCAAGGGCACGTTCGTCAAGCTCGATCCGGCCAAACGCCCGAACTCGTACTACGCGGCGTCCGACCCGTCGGACGTGGCGCGCGTCGAGGACCGTACGTTCATCTGCTCGAAGGAGGAGAAGGACGCCGGCCCCACCAACCACTGGATGGACCCCGCGCGCATGCGGGACGTCTTCACCGGCGAGCAGGGCGTCTTCCGCGGTGCGATGCGCGGCAGGACCATGTACGTCGTCCCGTTCTGCATGGGCCCGCTGGGCTCCCCGCTCTCCGCCATCGGCGTCGAGATCACCGACTCCGCGTACGTGGCCGCCTCCATGCGCACCATGACGCGCATGGGCCGCCCCGTACTCGACGAGCTCGGCACGGACGGGTTCTTCGTCAAGGCCGTCCACACCGTGGGCGCGCCCCTCGCGCCCGGCGAGGCCGACGTGCCGTGGCCGTGCAACCCCACCAAGTACATCTCGCACTTCCCCGACGACCGCGAGATCTGGTCGTACGGCTCCGGCTACGGCGGCAACGCGCTGCTGGGCAAGAAGTGCTACGCCCTGCGCATCGCCTCCGTCATGGCGCGCGACGAGGGCTGGCTCGCCGAGCACATGCTCGTGCTCAAGCTCACGCCGCCGCGCGGCGAGGCGAAGTACGTGGCCGCCGCGTTCCCCTCGGCCTGCGGCAAGACCAACCTCGCCATGCTGGAGCCGACGATCCCCGGCTGGACGGTCGAGACCATCGGCGACGACATCGCCTGGATGCGGTTCGGCGAGGACGGCCGCCTCTACGCCATCAACCCGGAGGCCGGCTTCTTCGGCGTCGCCCCCGGCACCGGCGACCACACCAACGCCAACGCGATGAAGACCATGTGGGGCAACTCCGTCTTCACCAACGTGGCGCTCACCGACGACGGCGACGTCTGGTGGGAGGGCATGACCGAGGAACCGCCCGCGCACCTCACCGACTGGAAGGGCAACGACTGGACGCCCGAGTCCACCACGCCCGCCTCCCACCCCAACGCCCGCTTCACCGTCCCGGCCGGGCAGTGCCCGACCATCGCGCCCGAGTGGGAGGACCCGAAGGGCGTGCCGATCTCGGCGATCCTCTTCGGCGGGCGCCGCGCCAGCGCGGTGCCGCTGGTGACGGAGTCGTTCGACTGGCAGCACGGTGTGTTCCTCGGCGCGAACGTCGCGTCGGAGAAGACGGCCGCCGCCGAGGGCAAGGTCGGCGAGCTCCGCCGTGACCCGTTCGCCATGCTGCCGTTCTGCGGCTACAACATGGGCGACTACATGGCGCACTGGCTGGAGGTCGGCGCGGACCACGACCCGGCGAAGCTGCCGCGGATCTACTACGTCAACTGGTTCCGCAAGGACGGCGAGGGCTCGTTCGTGTGGCCGGGATTCGGCGAGAACAGCCGCGTCCTGAAGTGGATCGTCGAGCGCCTCGACGGCACGGCGGACGGCGTCGAGTCGCCCATCGGCATCCTGCCGACGCGGGACGCGCTCGACACGGACGGCCTCGGCCTGACGGACGCCGACCTCGACCTGCTGCTCACGGTCGACCGCGAGGCGTGGCGCGAGGAGGCGGGGCTCATCCCCGCACACCTCGGCACATTCGGCGACCACGCGCCGGCCGCGCTGTGGGACGAGTACCGCGCGCTGGTCAAGCGCCTGGGGTGACGCTGTGACGCCGTCACCCCAGCCGCGTGCCGCGTGCCGCGCCGGGTCGGGTCGGCGTGATGGTCCGGTGCCGTGACCCGGCCGACGGCTGACGGCGTGGCGAGGCCGTCTCGGCCGGTGCGCGGGGTGCTGGGGGCCCGGGTGCTGGGGGCCCGGGGGAAGACGCCCCCGGGCCCCAGCCTTCGCCGGCCGCGCCCGCGCGCGCGTTGTGGCCGCCGGTCCGAGACCGGTGCGTCCGTGTCTGCGGCGCCGAGGGCGCGGGACCGCGTGGCCGGTTTGTGCGCCGGGGTACGGGCGCGCGCCGGCGGGAGCGTCGCCACGCGGGCACGGGCGCGAGGCCGCTCGCCGGGCGTTGGCGTCCCACCGGTCCGGGCAGGTGCTTCCCTGCGGGGCGAAGGACCGGGCCATTCCGCTCACCTGTGTGCCCGGGTGCGTGTGCGGGCGCGCCCGGCGTGGCGCATGCGCCGGCCTGGTCGGCGTCGCGTCGGCGGCGGGCCTCCCGCCTGCCCGGGGCGGGGCAGCGAGTGCCACGGCCGGTGCCCGCCAGGGCGCGGACATTGGCCCGGACGCGGCCGAGACGCCCCAGGGCCCCCGGGGGCGGGCGCGCCCCGGGCCGGTGGGCCCGCCACTCGCCGCCCGACGCGTCGCGTCAGCGCGTCGTCGGGCGGGACAGGTAGCGGCCCTGCGGGTCGCCCGTCACCTTGCCGTCCGCGTAGATCGCCCTGCCGCGCAGGAACGTCGACTCGACGCGCGCGCCGATCTCCAGGCCCTGCAGCGGCGTGTACTCCTGGGCGGATTCGGAGTCGGCCGCGTCCACCGTCCACGACCGCGACGGGTCGACGAGCGCCAGGTCCGCGTCGTAGCCCTCCGCGATCCGGCCCTTCGTGTGCAGGCCGAAGCGCCGCGCCGGCGCCCACGCCGTCAGCTCCGCGACCTTGCTCAGCGGCAGGCCGTGCGAAGGCGCCGCGCCGACGAGTCCTGGCAGCAGGTACTCCGTGCCGCCGAACCCCGACTTGGCCTGGAACACGTCGCTCGCGGGGTCGCCGAACTTCGTCTCCTCCTTGCAGCACGCGTGGTCGCTGACCACCCAGCTCACGTTGCCCGCGACCAGGTGCTCCCACAGCGCGTCCACGTCGGCCTGCGGCCGCAGCGGCGGGTTGACCTTGCCGCCGACGCCCGACGCCGTGTCGATGTTCGCCAGCAGGTGGCCGATCGTCACCTCGCGCCTGAAGTCGACCTGCGGGAACGCCTTGGCCATCAGCATCGCCGCGTCGATCGCCTTGCGTGACGACAGGTGCAGGAGGTTGATGTTGGGCAGCTCCGTCTCGGCCGCGAGGTAGCTCGCGATCGTCACGGCGAGCCCCTCCGAGTGCGGCGGGCGGGACGCGCTGTACGCGGCGAGCCCGTCGAGCGTGCCCGCCTCTTCGACCAGCTTCGTGTACGCGGTCATGATCTCGGCGGTCTCGCAGTGCAGCGACAGCGAGATGGACTCGGCCAGCTCCGGGTACGCCTCGCGCGCCGCCTGCACGCCGCGCATGACGAACTCGAAGTGCGCGAGGTCGTAGCGCTCGCCGGGCGGCGTCATCAGGAACGACGACTGGTCGGCCGACCGGCCGTGCAGGCCGTGGCTGCCGTAGAACATGAAGATCTTGAACGAGGTGACACCGAAGCGGGCGATCAGCTCCGGGATCTCCTCGATGTGCGACTTCTGCATGGGCGCCAGGTGGAAGGCGTAGTCCACGTGCGAGCGGCCCTGCGCGCCTTCAAGGACGAGCGGGAACACCTCGTTGTAGCTGCCGCCCCTGTTCATGTAGTACTGGCCGGTCCGCATGTACGTGAGCGCCGAGGTGACGCCGCCCTGCGCGCAGGCCCGCGACTCGGTCGCCGTGTCGTCGGACAGCGGGTTGTAGATGCCCCAGTGCTGGTGCGCGTCGACGACGCCGGGGAAGGCGAGCAGCCCCTTGCCGTCGACGACCTCGCGCGCGAGAGACGGTTCGATGCCGGGCGCGACGCGGTGGAACTTCCCGTCCTTGATGCCGATGTCCGTCGTCGGGACGGTGTCGGAGTCGTGGCTCACCAGGCGCACGTTCTTGATCAGCAGGTCCAGTTCGGTCATGGTGCGGTGCCTTCCTCAGGTGTGCCGGTGACAAGTGTGCCGGTGTGACGTGTGACGGTGTGACGTGTGACGGCGCGGGCGACGTCGTTCGCCGCCTGCCAGGCCAGGCCCAGCGCGGGCAGCAGGCCGTTGCCCGCCAGGTAGCCGGCGGCGCCGTGCCCGGAGATGCCGTGCGCCGCGCCGCCGGACGCGTACAGGCCGGGGATCGGGGCGCCGTCGCCGCCGCGTACGCGCGCGTCGCCGTCCACCTGGAGGCCGCCCTGGGTGTGGAACAGCGCGGGCACCACCTCGACGGCGGCGTACGGCGGGCGCAGCGGCGCCTCGAAGAACGTGCGTCCGAACGGGTCGTCGCCCGAGCTCCCGACTCCTGCCTCGGCTCCCGCCCAGGCCTCCGCCCCGGCTCCCGCCCAGGCCTCCGCCCCGGCTCCCGCCCAGGCCTCCGCCCCGGCTCCCGCCCAGGCCTTCGCCCCGGCGGCCTGGGCGGCGAGCGACTCGGCGAGCGCGCCGGCCGGCGTTCCCGTGCGCGCGGCGAGCCGCTCGACGTCGTCCGCCCACACCAGCGCGCCCGCCTCCACCGTCTCCCGGAAGTCCGTGAACGACCTGCACAGGTCGTGGATGCGGCTGTCGAGGACGATCCAGCCGCGGGCGCCCGGCCGGGCGGCGAGCGCCGCCGCGTACTCCGAGTAGCCCGTGGTCTCGTCGCCGAAGCGGGCGCCGCCCGCGTCGACCATGATCGCGCCATGCATGATCGTCGCCCAGCCGACCAGCGTCCTCGACCTGCGGGCGAGCGCGGCATGCCCCTGGTAGGCGTCGAGGAACGCGGAGCGTGCGCCGAGCCGCGCCCCGATCTCCAGGGCGTCGCCGCGCGAGAACTGGCCGCCGTGGTAGTCGGCCGCCGCGATCCCGGGCAGGTGGCGTGCCACGCGGGCGCGGTCGGCGCCGTAGCCGTTGGTGGCCAGCAGGACGGCGCGCGTGGTGATCGTCTCGCGGCGGCCGCCCGGGTACTCGACCACGGCGGCGCACACCGGGCCCTGGCCGTTCGTTCCGGTTCCAGCGGTCGTGACGCCGCTCGCGACGCCGCTCGGGGCACCGCTCGCGACACCGCTCGTGACGACGTCGACGAGGCGCGCGGGGACGAGCATGTCGATCGTGGGCGCACGCCGCACCCGTTCGTGCAGGTGGCGCAGGAGCACGGACCCATGCCGTCCCTCCACGGTGTGCAGCCGGTCCGCCGAGTGGCCCGGGTAACTGAAGTCCCGTACGAGCTGGAGCGGCAGCCCCGCGCCGTCCGCGAGCCACTCCACCAGCGGCGCGCTCAACTGTGCGAGCGCGGCGGCGAGCACGGGGTCGGCCGTGCCGTGGGTCTTGGCGGAGATGTCGGCGAGGAAGCGCTCGGGGCTGTCCTCGACGCCGGCCTCCCGCTGCCAGCGCGAGCCCGCGCCGGGGATCATCGCCGTGGACATCGAGGTGTTGTTGCCGCGCGTGAACTGCTCGTCGGGGTCGACGACGAGCACACTGAGGCCCGCCTCGGCGGCGCGCAGCGCGCCCGCGAGACCGCCGCCCGCGCCCGCCACCACCAGGTCGACGGCCGGCTCGTCCACCGCCGCCTGCCCGGCCTGCCGCTGCTCGGCCCGTCGCCGCTCGGTGTCGTCGCGTGCCATGGCGTCCTTCATGCCTCGGCCCCCGTACGCGCTCCGGCCCGCTCTCCCGACGCCAGCAGGCGCAGCGCCAGCTCAGCGGGGTCGACGAGCGGTACGGGGAGCGCCGCCGCGTCCTCGTCCACGGTCACCGCCGAGCAGCCGTTGACGACGGCGTCGGCGCCGCGCGCGGCGAGGCCGTCGAGCGCGCCGCGCACCGCCTCGTTCCACCGCCCGGTGTCGGCGATGGCGTCGAAGTCCAGGTCGAGCACGGCCACCCCGGCGAACCAGGGGCCGTAGCCGTACTCCTCGATCCGCTCGGCCAGCGCGTCGCCGATCGCGCGGTTGCGGGTCACGGCGCCGAAGCGGCGGCCCGTCGCCACCAGGTGCGCGGCGGTGAGCCGCAGCATGCCGACGGCAGGGACGTGTTCGTGCGGTACCTGCTCGTGCCGTGCGCCGTCCGGTGTGACGGGCACGGCCGGGTCGAGGACGCAGTCCGGCATACGGTAGGCGAAGCCGTCGCCGGGGGCCGCGACCAGCGCGCGCGTGACGGACGCCGTCGACGCGGCGATGTCGTCGCGCGTGGCGAACTGGGCGGGCGCCGTCGCGTCCGCCGGTTCGAGGACGAACTCGACTCCCGGAGGCGACAGTTCGCGGTAGCGGTCGCGCCTGCGCGCGAGTTCGGCCGCGTCGACGCGTACCGGTGTGACGGACAGGATCCTCATGCTGTGCCTCCCGAGGCGGCGGATGCGGCATGTGCGGTGGTGGGGCCCGCGAGCGCGCGCAGGGCCGGGCCGATGTCGTCCGCGTCCGGCAGGTCGTCGGCGAGCCGTACCAGTGTGTCCACCAGGGGCCGGTCGCCGAGCAGTCCGGCGAGGAACGATGCCAACGCCCCGGCCGTGAAGGGATGGTGCTCGCTGTCCCCGACGGGATGCGGCGCGGTGAGCTGCACACTGCCACGGCCGCCCGTGAGGTGTGCGGTCAGGCGTGTGGGGCGTTCACGCGGCAGCCGCGCGGTCAGTGCGGGGTCCTCGCGTACGGTCACCTTCCGTGCCAGCGCGAAGAGTTCGGGCCGCTCGTGCTCGGTGGCGTCGGCCGTGGCGGGGGCGACCTCGCCGTCCAGCAGCGCGGCGGCCACCGCGTACGGCACGGAGAACATCGCGCCCAGCCCGCTGTCCCAGTGGGTGCGGCCGAGGGGCGCTGCCAGCCGGTGCGTCGCCACGTCCAGTGTGTCGACGGCCTCCACGACCTGTCGGGGCGTCAGTGTTCCGAGACGCTGGTCGGCGCGCAGTGTGAGCGCGAGGTCGGCCGCCGGGTGCGTGTACGAGCACGAGGCGTGCCGCTTGAAGTAGTTGTGGCCGATCTGCCAGTCGGTGCCGAGGCCTTCGGTGAGCGCGGTGGCGTCGAAGCCGCCGAGCAGGGTGCCGAGCGAGAGGGCCGCCGTTCCCGTGTTGCGCACGACGCCCGCGCGTGCGAGCCGCGCGGCTGCGAGCCCCGACACGGCCGCCGCGCCCATCCAGGCGTCGCGCACCCGGTGCCCGTCGAGCGCCGAGTCGAAGTGGCCGGCCACCGGCAGCCCGGCCGCCGTGTCGATCGCGGCCGCCACCTGCGGCGCGGGTAGCCCGAGCAGGATCGCGCAACCCGCGGCCGCGCCCGTGACGCCCCAGTTGCCGTGCGGGTGCACGCCAGGACGGAGCGCGGTGGCGCGGCCGAAGCGCGCGGCCACCTCGTACCCGGCGAGCAGGGCGCGGGCGGTCGTCTCGCCCGTGGCGCCGATGGACGCGGCGAGGGCGAGCACCGCGGGGAACGTATGCCCCGCGGGGTGGCCCTTGGCGTACTTGCCGCCCTCGTCGAGCTCGCAGCACACCAGCGCCGTCGCGTTCAGGTAGGCGGCCGTGTCGGTCGCCGTCACCGCGCCACCGCCGAGCACCGGTGCGTCGCCGGGCGGCAGGGTCCAGACCTCTCTGAGCGCGCGCTGGCCGCGGGTGCGCGACCCCGCCAGTGTCACGGCGAGGGTGTCGAGCAGTACGAGCGAGAGGCGCCCGCGCACCGGCTCGGGCACGTCGCGCCAGGAGAGGCCGGCGGCCCAGCGGGCGAGGTCGTCCGTGTGCCGTGCGGCCGCGTCGACCGGCCCGGCAGGTTCCACCTGCACGGTGTCCACCTCCTTCCGACTGTTCCATTCAGCGGAACATGTTGGTGAATCAATGATTCCAACGCGTTCGGGAAAACGTCAATACCTCTCCGAGAGACCCGAAAAATTCAAAGCCCCCTGCGTATTCGGTCTTGACCTCACAGGGAAGCGGTGTTTCTCTGTTGTTCCATTGAGCGGTACGCAGCATCCGAAACGTGCGATGGCGGCCCGCGATCCCGAAAAGGGGGCAGGCGAGAATGGGCCCATGACGACTCAACCCGGAACAGCGACCCACCCCGGAACGACGGCACAGCCCGGAACCGAGACAGCGGGCCGGGTGATCGACGTCCTCCTGCTGTTCACCGACGGACCCGACGAACTCGGCGTCTCGGCGATCGCACGGGAACTCGGCCTCAGCAAGGCCGTCGTCCACCGCATCCTCCAGACCCTCGTCGGCCGCGGCATGGTGGCACTCGACCAGGAGAGCCGGCTCTACCGGCTCGGCCCCAGCGCGGCCGCGCTCGGCGCCCGCGCACTGCGCGAGTTCGACCTGCGCGCGGTGGCGGCCGCCACACTGAGGCGGCTCCAGGCGGACACGGGCGAGACCGTCACCCTCAGCGCCCTCGTACCCGGCGGGCGCGCGTACGTCGACCAGATCGTGAGCACCCACGAGGTGAAGATGACCGTGGAACTGGGCCGCAGGTTCCCGCTGCACGCAGGCAGTTCGGGCAAGTGCTGCCTCGCGCACCTGCCCGAGCCGTGGCGCGAGGAGATCCTCGCCGCCTCGCTGCCCGCGCTCACCGACACCACGCCCACCGACCCGGGCGACCTGCGCGCCGAACTGGCCGGGATCAGGGAACTCGGCTACGCCAGCTCGCACGGAGAGCGCCAGTCCGACGCCGGCTCCGTCGCCTCACCGCTGTTCGGACTCGACGGCGACGTGCGCGGCGCGGTCTCCGTCTGCGGTCCGCGCTCCCGCGTCACCCCCGCGTTCATCCGCGACTGCGCACCCCGCGTGGTCGAGGCGGCGCGCGACATCTCCGCCGCGCTCGGCTGGACCGGCGAATCGCCGGCCGGGCGGCGCGGCAGGGCGTCCGCCTCTCCCACGCGACCACGAAAGGATCCGGCTCCCCATGACTGACACCGACCGCGAAGCCGCCGGCCCCGCAGGCGCCGCCGGCCCCTCCGGCAGCGACGGGACGGGCACGGGCGGCCCCGCGACGGGCACGAGCGGCGCCCCGACGGGAGATTGGAAAAGCACTCGTCTGAACTCCTGTCACTCATACATCCCGTATCCCGTCTTCTACTTGATATGAGGGGGGGGGGGGGGGGCAGGC
>NZ_JAGIQL010000131.1 GCF_017813245.1 Streptomyces montanisoli | reverse complement strand
CCGCGCGCACGCGCGTCCGGGGCGCGCACGCGCTGCTGCGGTGGATCGTCGCGTGCTGCCTGCCGGCCCCGCTCGTACTCACCGCGTACGGCACGTTCCGTGCGGGCGCCCCGCGCGCGGGCGTGGCCACGGCCGCGTGCCTCGCCGCCGTGGCCGCCGGGTGCCGGCTCCTGCTGAACCGTCCCCGGCGCCCCGCAGGCTCCCAGGCGGCCCCGGTGTACGGATCCGGCCGCGCCGAGACGGCCGCGTCGCGGCGGGAGCGCGCACCCGGCCCCCGGCGCACGGGGGCGCACAAGGGGGCACGGACCAGCGCACCAATGCACGAGGGCTCACACGCGTTTGATCGACGCACTCCGGGGGATTGAGCAGTTCACACCTGCTCACCCGACTCTTTTCAGCCAACTTCTGGACCTTGCCGAATCCTTGGCGAAATCACCCGCCAACCCGCGCGCCACCAGGCACGAACGTCTTTCGTCCGGCCAATCCCGCCCGCCGGGACGGGCCATGGGCCAAAGGCGTACTTCCCTGAGGGGCTCGCGAGTGCAACGCTTCGTGATCGAATGCTTCACGCCAAGTTGCCATGTCGACATAACGGCGACTGGTGATCTGGTCACGCCGGCACCACGGAACACAGTAGATTCGATCATGAGCATCGAAGGCCGGGGATCCGTGCAAGACCGAGGGGAATCGTGCAGGAGCGAGAGGCCGGACAGGAACGGGGAGACGCGAACACCGAGGGGGGCTTAGCGCCATGAGCCAGGACTCCACCGCAACACAGGAGTCAGTACGGAAGCTTTCCGGGCGTCGCCGCCGGGAAGTCGTCGCAGTGCTGCTCTTCAGCGGCGGTCCCATCTTCGAGAGCTCGATCCCGCTCTCGGTGTTCGGCATCGACCGGCAGGACGCCGGCGTCCCGCGCTACCGCCTGCTGGTGTGCGCGGGCGAGGACGGCCCGCTGCGCACCACCGGCGGGCTCGAACTGTCCGCGCCCTACGGCCTCGACGCCGTCGGCAGGGCCGGCACGGTCGTGGTGCCGGCCTGGCGGTCGATCACCGCGCCGCCACCGCCCGAGGCGCTCGAGGCGCTGCGCAGGGCGCACGAGGAGGGCGCGCGGATCGTCGGCCTGTGCACGGGCGCGTTCGTGCTGGCCGCCGCGGGACTGCTCGACGGCCGCCCCGCCACCACGCACTGGATGTACGCGCCGACGCTGGCCAAGCGGTACCCGTCGGTCCACGTGGACCCGAGGGAGCTGTTCGTCGACGACGGCGACGTGCTCACGTCCGCGGGCACCGCGGCCGGAATCGACCTGTGCCTGCACATAGTCCGCACGGACCACGGCTCCGAGGCCGCCGGCGCGCTCGCGCGGCGGCTCGTGGTACCGCCGCGCAGGAGCGGCGGGCAGGAGCGCTACCTGGACAGGTCTTTACCGGAGGAGATCGGCTCCGACCCGCTCGCCGAGGTCGTCGCCTGGGCGCTGGAGCACCTGCACGAGCAGTTCGACGTGGAGACGCTGGCGGCCCGCGCGTACATGAGCCGCAGGACGTTCGACCGCCGGTTCAGGTCGCTCACCGGCAGCGCGCCGCTGCAGTGGCTGATCACCCAGCGGGTGCTCCAGGCGCAGCGTCTGCTGGAGACGTCGGACTACTCGGTGGACGAGGTCGCGAACCGCTGCGGGTTCCGCTCGCCGGTCGCGCTGCGCGGCCACTTCCGCCGACAGCTCGGCTCGTCGCCGGCGGCGTACCGCTCCGCCTACCGGGCGCGGCGGCCGCAGGGCGACGCGCCGGAGGCGCGCCAGGTACAGGGCCAGGGCCCGGCGCAGGGCCAGGCGCAGGGCGAGCCCGGCGTCCCCGCCCAGTCGCGGCGTCCGGTGCCCGGCGGCAACGGCGCGGCGCCCGCGGACGCGGACAAGCCGGGTTCCGACCTGTACGCGGCGGGCTCGGGGCGTCCGGGCCTGCCCGGGCAGCGGAGCGCGCCGTAGGGTGAGGCGCATGAACGATCGAATGGTGTGGATCGACTGCGAGATGACCGGGCTCTCGCTGGCGAACGACGCACTCGTCGAGGTGGCCGCGCTGGTCACCGACTCGGAGCTGAACGTGCTCGGCGAAGGGGTGGACATCGTGATCCGCCCGCCGGACGGGGCTCTGGAGACGATGCCCGAGGTGGTGCGCGCGATGCACACCTCCTCGGGCCTCCTCGACGAGCTGGCGGACGGTACGACCCTGGCGGACGCGGAGGCACGGGTGCTCGCGTACGTGCGCGAGCACGTCAAGGAGCCGGGCAAGGCGCCGCTGTGCGGGAACTCGGTGGCCACGGACCGCGGCTTCCTCGCCAGGGACATGGCAGAGCTCGAGGGCTACCTGCACTACCGCATCGTCGACGTCTCGTCGATCAAGGAACTGGCGCGCCGCTGGTACCCGAGGGCGTACTTCAACAGCCCGGAGAAGAAGGGCAACCACCGGGCGCTCGCCGACATCCGCGAGTCGATCGCCGAGCTGCGCTACTACCGCGAGGCGGTCTTCGTACCGGACCCCGGCCCGGACTCGGACACGGCGAAGCGCATCGCGGCGAAACACGTGGTCGCCCCGTCCTGACGCGCCGGCGAGGCGCCACCGTCGACTCGGGAGTCGCCATCCTTAATGGGGGCACGAGCACCCCCGCGGACCCTGTACACTTTTTCTCGGCCGGTCGGAAGATCGAGCCGGTCATGGTGGGTGTAGCTCAGCTGGTAGAGCACCTGGTTGTGGTCCAGGGGGCCGCGGGTTCAAGTCCCGTCACTCACCCTTCGGGGAAGCGCCCCCGACCTGCGATTCCGCGGGTCGGGGGCGCTTCTGCTGCGTCGGCCGGCCACACCGTGCCCCGCCTTGTGGCACGCCTCTGCTCGCGCTGTGCTTTCCTTGACTCCTGGCGAGTCCGATCGAAGGGGAGTCACGTGCACGCGCGAGCATCACGGCAACGGCCGGCGGACGCGCAAGAGACAGCGGCGGTCGGCGCGTCACGCTCGGCGGACGCCCACTGGATGGCGACCCTGCAGAGCCAGGCGGGCAACGCGGCCGTGGCCAAGGCCCTCGGCACACGCCGGCCGGCGCCACGGGCCACGGCCGCCCGGGCAGGTCTGGCGGTCCAGCGCGCGGTCTGGGACTTCATGCCAGGAGCCAGCTACAGCGGGCACGGGGTAGGCCATATGCACAGCTGGCAGAACCAGGAGAGCAAGGAGATCCGCAGCTCCAGCGAGCTCGGCATCCAGGGACAGGACAAGCCGATCATCGGGGACCGGTATGACGAGGCGACCCGGTCCGTCCACAGCAGCAGCAACGCCGTGTTCTCCGCGAAGGGCAAAGTCCCCCAGGAAGAATTCGAGAGCCGGGAAAAAGCCACGCGCGCGGCGCTCGTCGAGGCCAAGAGGTACGTCGCGCAGGCACTGGCCATGCTCGAACAGTGCAACGGTCAACCGGCCGGTGCCCTGCTGACGGGCTTGCAATCCGGGTTCCCGGCCTTCCGGGCGGCGTCGGCCCCGGAGCGCGCGGACTTCGTACGTCATGTGAGCGACGTCGTCCGGCGCATCAAGCAGGGACTCGACGCAAACGGCCTGCAGATCGCGCTCGCCTCCGCCGACCAGGGGCCGCTCGGCGCCCAGGGGTGGGTCGAGCAGAACCTCGGCGAAAGGTTCCGGGGCCCCAACATGAGGCACGAGACCCCGCCGGCCCTCTTCGAGCGCTCAGGCCCCATCCACCTTCTGAAGCCAGGACAGACCCCCTGGTACATCGTGCACGAGGCCAGCCACCGTTTCGCGGGCACCCTCGACTACCAGTACAGCCCGAGGGACGACGAGCTGGTGAAGGACAGAGTCGCCGACGGCATGAAGAACCACGACGCCGAGACAGCGGCGAAACTGGAGACCGAGCATCTCGACGAACGGAAGGTGGGGGATCCGAACTCCTACGCCGGCAAGGACGTGCCCGGCAAGGCCACCAACTGGTACGCAATGGGTCGCCGCTCCCTCATGAACGCCGACTCCTACGCCCAGTTCATCCTGATCGCGACCGGAGCACCGGCGCCGCGGACTCCCTGAGCGCTGCGGCAGCCGGCCGGCCGCCCGGAGTACGAGTGTCCGGCCACGCGCCTCGTCAGCGGGCGGCTCGCCGCCGCTGGAGGCGCGCCAGCCTCGGCGGGACGGCGAGCAGCACCAGGCTGTAGTACTGCAGGACGGGCACGGCGAGCGCGATGACGAAGGCGACGGCCAGGGCGAGGACGTTGCGGTAGCTCTCGGTGTACTGGTCCCCCGCCCTGCGGCGTGCCGCCTCGCTGCCTTCCTCCAGGAGTGCCGGGGTGGTCTTGAGGATCCGCAGCATCGCGAGCCGGCAGACCATGCCGGCCAGGAGCGTCGCGTAGTAGAACGCCACCACGAATCGGTCGCGGGCGCCGAACGTGCCGATCATCTCCGTCGGCAGGGGAAGCACGACGACGGAGAGCAGCCATCCCATGTTCCATATCGTCAGCGAGCGCGTGAGCCTCGAGACGGAGGAGAAGGCCCGGTGGTGCTCACGCCAGACGTTGGCGATGACCGCGAAGCTGAGCAGGAAGCTCCAGATCTGGTCGAGGTGACCGGTGATCACCTCGCTGGCTCTCTCGTGGGCGGACGCCGCCTCCGGGACGAGGTCCACCAGCGGCAGGACCAGCAGGGTGATGGAGATCGCGGTCACCGCGTCGGTGAACAGCACCAGGCGCTCCGCCGAGACTCCCCCCTGGATCCTGTCCGACGCGGCAGCGGACGCCTCTGCCGGGCCGGCCCCTTCCGTCCCGGTCTCGCCGACGGCCTCGCCCGCACTCATGCCTTCGCACCTCTTCCTTGCCGCCCACCAGCGCTGGTGGATGAGCCCCACCAAAGTACTGGACCAGTGGCCCCCGTTCGGGCCACCACCGCTGGAATGGCGCGGTGAGCGCGGGGTCCATTCTGACGCCGGCGCCGATCACCACGATGTCGTAGTCCTTCCCCGACAGCGCGGCGCGGTAGACCTGCCCGGCCGTGCGGCCGTAGTCGAGCAGGCAGACGTCGACAGACACCGGCCCTGACCGCTTCGGCGTCGATCTCGGGGAACGCCGCCCGCGACGAGGGCGGCCCGGATTCCTACCCTCGGTCCGGAAGAACGATGTCGCAGCATGTCGCCGAGCATGCTCACCGTCGGACTCGATACCGCGAGTTCCCCGGTGGCCCGGCGCGAGACCGTGCGCGACATCGAGGCGGTCTGCCGTCTCGACCTCGGCTCACGGGAGCTGCGGCGCCGGGTCGCCAAGCCGCTGACGCGGCTCGTCCCGGCCGACTCCTACCGTTTCGGCGCGATCGACCCCACCACGTTGCTGATCACCGACGACGTGAGTGCCGGGCTCACACCGGAAGCGGCGGCGGCCGCCGTGCACGACGAGTATCCGGTGGACGATGTCCTCTAGTTCGCGGCGCTCGCACGCGCCGGCGTGACAGCGGGCACGCTCGGCGCGGCCACCGGCGGCGACCCGAAGACCAGCCACCGGCGGCGACCCGAAGACCAGCCACCGCTACCGTGCCGTGCTCCCGATGATCGGCGCGCGCCACGAGCTGCGGGCGGGCTTCGTCGTGGACCGCCGGCGCTGGGGCGCCGTAGCCCTGTTCCGCGGGGGCGGGCGGCCCGACTTCACCCCGGCAGACGTCGACATTCCGCGGCGGCTGTCCGCCCCGATTGCCGCGGCCCTGCGACGGACCGTCCACCGGGCACCCGCCGACGCCGCTCCCGGCCCGGGGCCGCTCGCCGTGACGATGCCCCCGGCGCCGCCCGCCGACGTCGCCGAGGTCCCGCTGCTCGCGTACGGGCTCACGCCGCGCGAGCGCGACGTCCTGGCGAGGATCGTCGCCGGTCTGCCCTCGCGGGCCATCGCGACGGAACTGCTCATCACCGCGGCCACCATGCAGGACCACAGGACCACTTGAAGAGCGTCTTCGCGAAGACCGGTGTCCGCAGCCGCCGCGAACTGGTGGCGACTCTTCTCAACCTGTGAGCGGAACGTTCACTCGGGCAGGACCTTGTCGAACACCTCGTTGAGTCCCTCGGTGGAACTCGGGTGGGTGTAGATCGAGTCGCGCAGCTGGGTCGCCGTGATGCCGTGGCGCATCGCGAGCGCGACGGTGTTGATGATCTCCTGCGCGTCGATGGTCAGGAGTGCCGCGCCCAGCACGAGGTCGGTGTCGGCGTCCACGATGAACTTCCATACGCCGCGCGTCTCCTCGACGGTGTAGGCGCGGGGCATCGCGACGATGTCGGCGACCTTCTCGCGGGACACCTTGATCTTGCGTCCCTCGGCGCGTGCCTGCGTCTCCTTGAGGCCGACGGTCGCCAGCGGCGGCGTGATGAACAGCGTGTGCGGCACGGCGACCCGGTCGGTCACGGTGCGCTGGAGCTTGCCCTCGCCGAGCAGCTGGTCGAGCACCACGCGGGCGTCGTCGAAGGAGACGTAGGTGAACTGCTCGCCGCCGTTGACGTCGCCGAGGGCGTAGATGTGCGGGCGGCTGGTGCGCAGGTGCTCGTCGACCTCGATCGCGCCGCGCGCGGTGGTGCGGACGCCGGCGGCCTGGAGGTTCAGGTGGTCGGTCACGGGCCGCCGCCCGGTGGCGGGCAGCAGCGCGTGCCCGTCGACCGTCAGCGTCCGGCCGTCCTTCTCGTAGGAGACGGTCGCGGTGTCCTCGTTGTCGCTGACGCCCGTGACGCGTACGCCGGTGAGGATGCGGATGCCGTCGCCTGCGAGGATCTCGGTGGCGGCGAGCGCGATGTCCTCGTCCTCGCGCGGCAACAGCCGGTCGGCCGCCTCCAGTACGGTCACCTCGGCGCCGAAGTGCCGGTAGATGGAGGCGAATTCGAGGCCGAGGTAGCCTCCGCCGACGATGACGAGGCTCGCCGGCAGCCGGTCGTTCTCGATCAGGTCGGTGCTGCTGACCAGGTGGCTGCTCTCGGCAAGTCCCGGGATCGCGGGGATGACCGGCTCCGAGCCCGTGTTGATCAGAATCGTCGGCGCGGTGACGGTGATGCGGTCCTCGCCCGCGCCCACGGTGACGGTATGCTCGTCGACGAAGCTCGCCTCGCCGGTGATGACCGTCGCGGTCTCGTGGCCGTTCATCGCTTCGAGGTTGCCGGCGCGGAAGGCGCTGGTCAGCGCGCGTACTCCGGCGACCGACTTCGCGAAGTACTCCCGCGCTTCGTCCTCGAGGCGCTTCGCGTTCGAGTAGTGGACGAGCATCTTCGACGGGACGCAGCCCACGTTCGGGCAGGTGCCGCCGTACATGTGGGCGGACCGTTCGACGAGGACCACACGCCTGCCCGCTTCGGCGAGCGCGTGTGCGGCGGTCTTGCCGCCCTTGCCGAAGCCGATGACGAGCACATCGGCCGAGAGAGCTTCGGTCGTGGTTTCCATGAGTTTGAGCTTCCCTCGGATCGATTGGTACGAATAGTGCTTTGCGTATCACTTTCCAGCCCGGAAGTATCAGATGGACACGCTCAGCCACCTCCTCCGCCTGGCCCGCGTCGAGGCGAGCCTCGACATGCGCTGCCTCGTCGGCCCGGCGACCCGTATGGACTCCCCCGCACGCGCCGGGCGCGAGGCGCCGTTCCACGTGCTGCTCGCAGGCTCGTGCCGGCTGCACATCGGAAAACAGGTGCTCGACATGGGCCCGGGCGATGTCGTCGTCGTCCCCAGCGGGGCGCCCCACCGCATCGTCACACCGGGCGACGGCACACCGCAGGGGACGAAGGTGACGAGCGGCGCGGCCTTCCTGACGGCGCGCAGCGAGCGCGGGGGCCCGGAGGTCAGCGATCTGTTCTGCGGCCGCTACGGGTTCGGCGCGGGCAGCGGCGCGTTGCTGTTCCGCAGCCTCCCCGACCCGATCCACGTCTCGTTCGGCCGGTCGCCGGACAGCGCCGACGTGCTCGGGACGCTGAGCGCGCTGATGCGCTCGGAGGCGCACTGCGAGGGCGACGGGACGGCGGCGATCCTGGCGGGCCTGTGCACGGCGCTCCTCGCGATGGTCCTGCGCACCGCGCGGGGCGCGAACACCAACGCCACCCTGTGGACGGCGGCGGGCGACGCGACGATCGCGTCCCTGATAGAGCGGATATTCGAGGCGCCGGGGGACGACTGGTCGATCGAGCGGATGCGCCGCGCGGCGTCGATGTCCCGGGCCACCTTCCTGCGCCGCTTCGGGCAGAGCACCGGCATGACCGTCGGCGCGTTCGTCACCCAGGCGCGGCTGATGACCGCGGCCCATCTGCTCACGGCGGACGACGCGACGGTGGTCTCCGTCGCGGCGCGCGTCGGGTACCGGTCCGAGTCCGCCTTCAGCAGGGCGTTCCGATCGGCGACGGGCGTGTCACCCGCCCGCTTCCGCCGCGAGGCCCTCACGGGGGCCGGGGAGCACTGAGCGTGGGCGCCGCGGGGACCCGGTCGCACTGACCGTGGGAGCCGTAGGCCGCTGATCACCGGCGCAGCACGCCCCGGCCCTCACCGTGGATACTGGGCGGCGGCGCCCGTCCGGGGCGAGACGGGGCACGGCGGTCGCGAGCCGGCCCGTGGACGCGGGAGGTGCGCGTGGTGGCTCGGCAGCGCGCCGCGGCCGGTGGCCGGACGGCCGAAGGCACCGGCACCGTCGTCAAGGCCGTCTCGGCCTCGCTTTCCGCGCTCGGCCACCTCGCGGGCGGGTTCGGCACGGCGCTGCTCGCGCTGGCGGTCCTGGCCGTCCTGGGTGTCACCGCGGTCGCCTGCCTGGTGGGCGTGGGGCTGCTGGTGGCGCCCCTCGCGCTGCGGACGCTGCACGCGCTGGCGCGGCGGGAGCGCCGGCGGCTGGGCCGCTGGGGGCCCGAGGTCGTCGCGCCGCGTCCGGCGCCGCGCGGGCTGCGCGGGGCCGTGCGCGACCCCGGCACGCGGCGCGAGGCGCGGTGGCTCGTCGTGCATGCCACGGGAGGGCTGCTGCTCGGCCTCGCCGGGGTGCTGCTGCCGTTCGCCGCCGTACGCGACATCACGTTCCCGCTGTGGTGGAAGTTCGCGCCCCAGGGCTCGACCAGCACGTCCATCGGCATCGGCACCGCGAACTCCTGGCTCGACGCCCTGGCGGCGGGCCTGCTCGGCGTGGGCTGGATCGCCATCATCCTCGGGCTCGCGTCGGGCATGGCGGCGCTCCAGGCGCGGCCGGGACGCCGGCTCCTCGCGGCGGGAGCGGAGACGGACCTGTCCCTGCGCGTCGCCGAGTTGACCGCCACCAGGGCCGCCGCCCTGGACGCGCACGCCACCGAACTGCGCCGCATCGAACGTTCGCTGCACGACGGCTCCCAGAACCGGCTCGTGTCCGTCACGGTCCTCATCGGCGCCGCGCGCCGCATGGTGGCCCGTGATCCCGCGGCCGCCGACGAGCTGCTCGAACGCGCCCAGGCGGCCGCCGAGCAGGCGCTGGCGGAGCTGCGTACCGTCGCGCGCGGCATCCTGCCGCCGGTGCTGGCCGACCGCGGGCTCGGCGGCGCGCTCTCGGGGCTCGCCGCGGACTGCGCTGTGCCGTGCACCACGGACGTCGACGTGCCGGAGCGCTGCGCCGCGTCCGTCGAGGCGACCGCGTACTTCGTCGTGGCGGAGGCGCTGACGAACGTCGCCAAGCACAGCGGCGCCCGGCGCTGCGCCGTCACGGCTGTCGGCCGCGGCGGCCGGCTGCGGCTGCGCGTCGAGGACGACGGCAGGGGCGGCGCGCTGGAGGACGGCGGCTCGGGCCTCACCGGTATCCGACGCCGGGTGGCGGCACTTGACGGTACGCTCGACGTGGCCAGCCCGCCGGGCGGCCCCACAATCCTTGAGGTGGACCTCCCATGCGGATCGTGATCGCCGAGGACGACCCGCTGCTGCGCGAGGGCCTCGCCCTGCTGCTGCGCGCCGAGTCACTGGACGTGGTGGCCACCACGGACAACCCCGAGGACGCGCTGGCCGCCATCGCGGAGCACGAGCCGGACGTCGCGATCCTCGACGTACGCATGCCGCCGACGCACACCGACGAGGGCGTGCGCGCCGCCGTCGAGGCGCGCCGCCGGCAGCCGGGGCTCGGCGTCCTCGTGCTGTCCGCGTACGTGGAGCAGACGTTCGCCACCGAGCTGCTGACGGGGGGCGTCGGGGGGCTCGGCTACCTGCTCAAGGAGCGGGTGGGGCGCGTCGAGGAGTTCCTGCGGGCGCTGTGGCGCGTGCGGGAGGGCGGCACCGCCATCGACCCCGAGGTGGTCGCCCAGTTCTTCACGCGCTCGCACCACGACACGCGTCTCGAACGCCTCAGCCCGCGCGAGCGCGAGGTGCTCGCGCTGATGGCCGAGGGCCTCGGCAACACCACCATCGCCGAGCGCCTCGTCGTGACCGACGGCGCGGTGCACAAGCACATCCGCAGCATCTTCGCCAAGCTCGACCTGTCGCCCACCGACCGTCTCGACCGGCGCGTGGCCGCGGTCCTGCACTACCTGGAGAACGCGCGCCGGCGGGTGTGACCTCCGGGCGCGGCCTCCGGGCCGGTACAGCCTGCTGTACCCCCGGTCGGGGAGTGTGCGGCAATGCCTCGGACCTCCCCCGGGTGGTGTGCTGAACGCGTCGCTCAGCCACCGCCGAAGGGACGCATCCAGTGGGCAGCCGCATTCCCGTCAACACACCGTCAGAGCCACTCCGCGACGGACCGCCGGATGTCACCGGCCCCGAAGGCGCCGCCGCGGGCCCCCACCGCCGTACGGGGTTGCGCGGGCGCATCGCCCGCGCCCCACTGACCTCGTTCTTCCTCATGGCGTTCGTCCTGAGCTGGCTGGCATGGACGCCGTACGTGCTCTCCGAGAACGGCCTGGGCATCGCCCACTTCGCCTTCCCCTCCGCGCTCGGCACCACGCAGCTGCTCGGCGTGCTCCCCGGCGCCTACCTCGGCCCCATCCTGTCGGCGTTCGCCGTCACCGCCATCACCGACGGCCGTCCCGGACTGCGCGCCTGGACGGGCCGGTTGGCGAAGTGGCGCGTCAACTGGCGCTGGTACGCGGGCGTGATCGTCGCGGCGCCCGCCGCCCTCACCATCGCCTCCGTCGCGCTCGCCGGGGCGGGCCCGGTGCTGCCGAGCGCAGCGGTGCTGACGGCGTACGTGCCGGGTCTGCTGCTGCAGATGGTCACCACCGGCCTTGCCGAGGAGCCCGGTTGGCGTGACTTCGCGATGCCCCGCCTGCAGCGCCGCTACGGACCGCTGACCGGGACTCTGATCGTCGGCCCGCTGTGGGGCGCCTGGCACCTTCCGCTGTTCCTGACCGAGTGGGGCGGTTGGCCCGACGTCACATGGCGGCAGCCGGTGGTCTTCGTGGTCACCACCGTCGCGTTCAGTTTCGTGATGACGTGGGTGTTCAACCGCAGCGGTGAGAGCCTGCCGATCGCCATGCTGCTGCACACCGGGGTGAACAACTACCTCTCCATCGCCTGGTCGGGGATGTTCCCGCACCTCGCCCCGACGGCCACGACGCACGCCCTGTTCGTCGCCTCGGTCGCGGCCGCCCTGATCCTGCTGGCCGCCACGCGCGGTCGCCTCGGGTACCGGCCGCCCATCGCCGCGGCCGGCACGCCGCCGCGATAACCCGTTGCGCGCCGCGCACACCGGTACGTACCGTCCCCACCATGTCTCTCGACGTACGACTGCGCCAGGCCCTGCCCGAGGCGATGCGCGCCCGCGACAAGGTGGCGGTGCGTGCCATCAGGTCGGCGCTCGCCGCTTTGGACAACGCCGGGGCCGTCCCGATCGACGGGGCGCCGCGAGCGGGGGCCATCGAGGGCTCGGCCATCGGCGCGGGCGCGGTGGAGGCTCCGCGGCGCGAGCTCGGCGAGGACGACATGGCCGGGATCCTGCGGGCCGAGGCGGCCGAACGGCTCAGCGCGGCGGACGAGTTGGCCGCGCCCGAGCACGCGGCCCGGGTGGCGGACCTGCGCGCGGAGGCGGTCGTGCTGCTCGGCTTCCTCGAAGGCTCCGGCTCTCCCGGCGCCGTCTGAGGGCCGCGCCGTGACCCGCGAGGCGTACGGGCGTGCACGCGGCGAGCGGCCGCGCCGGGCGGTCTTCCGCCCGGCGCGCGGTGCGTCGCCCGGCCGGATGCGGACGAGCGACTGCTCGGCTGGGCGGCGCCCTTGGCGGCGGTGTTCGCGGCAGACCGGACGGGTGCGTAGGCCGCCCCCGGCCCGCGGGGGACCCGCCTCCGTCAGGACGACTCTCGTACCACCAGCTCCGTCGCCAGTGCCACGTGGCGGTGGGGCAGGCCCGGGTTGGCGATCTCGTCGAGCAGCATCCGGGTCATCGTGCGGCCCATCTCCTCGATGGGCTGGCGCACACTCGTCATCGGCGGGTCCGTGTGGCGGGCCACGATCGAGTCGTCGAAGCCGACCACCGCGACGTCCTCCGGCACCCGCCGCCCCGCCTCGCGCAGGACCTGCATCGCGCCGGCCGCCATCACGTCGGACGCCGCGAACACCGCGTCCACGTCCGGCCTGCGCTCCAGCAGCGCCCGCATGGCGCGGATGCCGCCCTCCTCCGTGAAGTCCGCCTGGGCGACGAGCGACGCGTCGGGCGGCTCCGCGCCGAGCGCCTTCCTGTGGCCGTCGAGGCGGGCGCGCGCGGCCTCCATGTCCAGCGGCCCGGTGATCGTGGCGATCGCGCGCCGCCCGCGGTCGAGCAGGTGCTCGACGGCGGCGCGCGCGCCCGACTCGTTGTCCGCGTGGACGTAGCTCAGCGGCTCGCGGTCGGAGCGCCTGCCGCCGAGTACCGCCGGCATGTCGATCGTCTCCAGCAGGTTCGGCAGCGGGTCGTCCCGGTGCACGGAGACGAGCAGCACGCCGTCCACGCGCTGAGCCGAGAGGTACGCGGCCAGGCGTTCCCGCTCCTTCGCGGTCCGCACGAGGATCAGCAGGAGCTGCATGTCCGTGTCGGCGAGGCCGGCCGTCACGCCCCGGATGGTGTCCGAGAAGTACGGTTCCGCGACCAGGCGCGTCTCGGCCTCGGGTATCACCAGCGCGACCGAGTCCGTTCGACTTGTGACGAGAGTGCGCGCCGCCCTGTTCGGCACGTACCCCAGCTCGGCGATCGCCTTCTGCACCGCCGTACGCGCCTTGGCGCTCACCCCCTCCGAACCGTTGACCACGCGGGACACGGTGCCCCTGCCGACCCCGGCGCGCGCCGCGACGGCCTCCAGGGTCGGGCGGGCTGAACCCCTGGACGCCGGGTTCTTCGCGACTCGACTCATCGTTCACCTTCCAGCTCTGCGCGAGCCTCGCGCGGACGGGGCCGCCCCATTGTGGCCGATGCCTCCCGGTCATGGTCCACCACGTACGTGCGGGTACCACCACGCGCGCAAGGACACGCTCCGGCAACGGAAGCGACTTCAAGTATTGACACTGCGCCCCTTTTGGCGTGAGTCTTCGAGCAGCACCGGATTGGGAGCGCTCCCAGTCACCGTACGCCGGTTCGCCACGCGCCGGCCCGCCGCCGGCCCCGCGCCGGCCTCCGCCGGGGTCACCCCGGACAAGTCCTCCTCCCCGGAACAAGGAGTAGTGGAATGCGCATCACCCGCACCGTCAGCAGCCGCCGAGGCAGAAGGAGCGCCGTGGTCGTCGCGACCTCGGCCCTCACCGCCTCCGCGCTGCTGCTGACGGGTTGCAGCAGCGGCACCGACAGCGGGGGCTCGGGCTCCGACTCGGCGAACGGGCAGATCACGCTGACCGTCGCGGACTACGGGCAGTTCGGCTACAAGGAGGCCGGCCTGTTCGCCAAGTACCACAAGCTCCACCCGAACATCACGGTGAAGGAGAACGTCACCGCGGACGAGGCCAACTACTACCCGAAGCTGCTTCAGGAGCTGAACTCGGGCAGCGGGCTCGGTGACGTGACGGGCATCGAGGTCGGCCGCATCAAGGAGGTCGTCGACACCAAGGCGGACTCCTTCGTCGACCTCAGCAAGACGATCAAGCCGTCCGACTGGGTGTCGTGGAAGGAGGCCCAGGCCACGACGGACGACGGCAAGATCATCGGAGCCGGCACGGACATCGGCCCGATGTCCCTGTGCTACAACCGCGACCTGTTCAAGAAGGCGGGGCTGCCGACGGACCGCGACCAGGTCGCGAAGCTCGTCGCGGGCGGCTGGGACGATTACCTCAAGCTGGGCGAGCAGTACAAGAAGAACGCGCCCAGCGGCACGTACTTCATGGACTCGGCGAGCGCCATGTACAACGCCGTCGTCAGCTCCAGCACCGAGCAGTACTACGACAAGGACGGCAAGCCGGTCTACAAGAGCAGCCCCAGCGTGAAGAAGGGCTGGGACCTGGCGGCGCAGGCCGCGAAGGAGAAGCTCACGCAGGGACTGCCCCAGTTCGACCCCGCATGGCAGACGGCCCTGCGCAAGGGCACCATGGCGACGGTGGTGTGCCCTGCGTGGATGGCCGCGCAGATCGCCACGTACGCGGGCCCGAGCTACAAGGGCAAGTGGGACATCGCCAAGGCACCCGGCACCGCGGCCGCCAACTGGGGAGGCTCGTTCCTCGCGGTGCCGAAGGCCGGCAAGCACACGAAGGAGGCCGCGGCCCTCGCCAAGTGGCTGACGTCGCCCGCGCAGCAGGCCGCGGTGTTCAAGGCGGCCGGCCTGTTCCCGTCCAACCAGGGTGCCTACAGCCTGCCTGACGTGCAGAACGGGAAGCTCCCGTACTTCAACAACGCGCCGATCGGCAAGATCTACGCGCAGGAGGCCTCGTCCATCCCGGTGGCGGTTCTCGGCCCGAAGGACGCCGACATCAAGAAGGCGTTCTCCGACCAGATCAACAACATGGAGCAGCGCGGGACGAAGCCGGCCGACGCGTGGGCGGCGGCGACCAAGAACATCGAGAAGATCGTCGGCTGACGGCTCGGCCCGGCCCCGGCGGCCCTGACCGCGTCCCGGCTCCGTGACGGTGCCGGGACACGGTCGCCGCGGTGGCCGCCGTCAGGCCGCTCCCCCGGCCCCGGCGGCCGCCGCGGCGCGACCGGCCCACCCACACTCCCCAAGGACAAGGACTCCGACCGTGGCCACCACGACACCCACCCGGGACGCGCACATCCCGCCGCCCCGCCGGCCCGCTCCCCCGCGCGCGGCAGGAGGCCGCGGGGGGAAGTGGCGCAGCCGGCTGTGGCGGTTCGACGACAAGGCGTCGCCGTACGCGTACATCGCGCCGTTCTTCCTCGTCTTCGGCGCCTTCGGCCTCTTCCCCCTCGTCTACACCGGCTGGATCGCCCTGCACCACGTCGAGATGACGGGGCTCGACCAGATGAGCTGGGTGGGCTGGGGCAACTTCGACACCATCCTGCACGACTCCGAGTTCTGGACCTCGGTCGCCAACACCTTCGTCATCGGGGTCATCTCGACCGTCCCCCAGCTCCTGATGGCGCTGGGGCTCGCTCATCTCCTCAACTACAAACTGCGGGCGAGCACGTTCTTCCGGACGCTCATCCTCACCCCGTACGCCACCTCGGTGGCATCTGCCGCGCTCGTCTTCGCGCTCGTCTTCCGTGCCGACGGCGGCATCCTCAACTGGCTGCTGCACTTCATCGGTCTCGGCCACACCAACTGGGCCAACGGCCACTGGACGTCCAAGATCGCCATCTCGGCCATCGTCATCTGGCGCTGGACCGGCTACAACACCCTGATCTACCTCGCCGCCATGCAGGCCGTGCCCACCGACCTCTACGAGGCCGCCGCGATCGACGGCGCGTCCCGCTGGCAGCAGTTCCGCAAGGTGACGATCCCGTCCCTGCGGCCCACGATCCTGTTCACCATCGTCATCTCGACGATCGGCGCCATGCAGCTGTTCGGTGAACCGCTGCTGCTCGAGGGCGGCTCCCTCGGTGCCACCGGCGGCAACGAGAACCAGTACGAGACGCTCAGTGTGTACCTCTACCACTACGGCTGGGGTCTCGGGCACCTGGGGCCGGCCGCGGCGGTCGCCTGGGCCATGCTCGCCCTCCTGCTGATCATCGCCGGCATCAACCTGCTCGTCGGCCGCCTCGTTCGCAAGTCCGCCGCCTGAGGGAGTCCTCCGCCATGACCACCACAAGCCCCGCCGCCCGCACCGCACGCGGCCGGCTCCGTGTCGGCGCGGGACGCCAACTGCACGCCGGCCCCGTCACGTACGTCGTCCTCATCATCGCGGGGCTCATCTCGATCCTGCCGCTGTACTGGACGCTCGTCGCGGCCTCGCACACGCAGAACGACGTGCTCGCGGCGACCCCGCCGCTCGTCCCGGGCGGGCGTCTCTTCCACAACCTGTCGGCCGCGTGGCAGCAGGCACACCTCGGCAAGGCGATCCTCAACACCATCGTGGTGTCGGGCTGCATCACCGCGGCCACCCTGTTCTTCTGCACCCTGGCGGGCTACTCGTTCGCCAAGATGCGCTTCCGCGGCAGGAACTGGCTGATGACCGCCGTCATCGCCACCCTCACGATCCCGCCGCAGCTCAGCGTCGTGCCGCTGTTCATGATGATGTCGAACATCGGCTGGGGCGGGCACCTGGAGTCGGTGATCTTCCCGACGCTGGTGTCCGCGTTCGGTGTGTTCTTCATGCGGCAGTACCTGCTCGAAGCGCTGCCGTACGAGCTGATCGAGGCGGCCAAGGTCGACGGCGCCAACAACTTCCGCATCGTCTACAGCATCGTCCTGCCGGTCGCGAGGCCCGCGATGATGGTGCTCGGCATGCTGACGTTCGTCCAGGCGTGGAACGACTTCTTCTGGCCTTACCTCGCGCTCAACCAGCAGAACCCCACCCTCCAGGTCGCGCTCGGCCAGCTGAGCGCGTCGTACACACCCGACCAGTCCATCGTGATGGCCGGCGCCCTGATCAGCGCCCTGCCGCTGCTCGTCGTCTTCGTGCTGTTCGGCAAGCAGATCGTCGGCGGCATCATGTCCGGCGCCGTCAAGGGCTGACCGCAGGGCCGCCGGTGACACACCGTCGCCGGCGGCCGCGCGTCGCCTCGTCCCCGGACTCGTCCCCGCCTCGCACACCCCGTCCCGACAAGCCTCGCATGGGAGCGCTCCCGACATGACCGCACTGCAACCGGAGACCGGTGTCCGTCCCCGCACCGCCACGGCCGCCGCCGGACACACCGCCGCGACGGCGCCCTTCCCCACCGGATTCGCCTGGGGCGCGGCGACGGCCGCCTACCAGGTGGAGGGCGCCGCCGCCGAGGACGGCCGCACACCGTCCATCTGGGACACCTTCGCCCACACACCGGGCCGGGTACGCAACGGCGACACCGGCGACATCGCGGCCGACCACTACCACCGCTTCCGCGACGACGTCGCGCTGATGCGCGAACTCGGCCTGACCGCCTACCGGTTCTCCATCTCCTGGACGCGCGTGCAGCCCACGGGGCGCGGTCCCGCCGTGGAGCGCGGCCTCGACTTCTACCGCCGCCTCACGGACGAGCTGCTGGCCGCGGGCATCACGCCCGTCGCCACCCTCTACCACTGGGACCTGCCGCAGGACCTGGAGGACGCGGGCGGCTGGCCCACCCGCGCCACCGCCGAGCGCTTCGCCGACTACGCCGCCATCATGGCGGGGGCGATCGGCGACCGGGTGCCGATGTGGACCACGATGAACGAGCCGTGGTGCTCGGCGTTCCTCGGCTACGGCTCCGGCGTGCACGCCCCGGGCCGCACCGACCCGGCCGCCTCGCTGCGCGCCGCGCACCACCTCAACCTGGCGCACGGCAGGGCCGTCGAGGTGCTGCGCGACACGCTGCCCTCCGACGCGCGGCTGTCCCTGACGCTCAACCTGCACCAGGTGCGTCCGCTCACCAGCGGCGCGGCGGACGCGGAGGCGGCGCGCAGGATCGACGCCGTCGGCAACCGCGTCTTCACCGGGCCCGTGCTGGACGGCGCCTATCCGGAGGACCTGCTCGCGGACACCGCACGCGTCGTGGACTGGGGGGAGCTGGTGCGTGACGGCGACCTCGCCACCATCTCGCACCCCATCGACCTGCTCGGCGTGAACTACTACACCCCGACCGTCGTCTCGGCGCCGGAGGCCGAGGACACCGGCCGCGAGCGGTTCCACGGCGGGCACGGCGCGAGCGACCACTCGCCGTGGACGGGCTCGGAGGACGTCGTCTTCCACCTTCCTGAGCGCCTCGGCCGCACGGCGATGGACTGGGCGATCGACCCCGACGGCCTGTACGAGCTGCTGATGGGGCTGCACAGGGAACACCCGGGCCTGCCGCTGATGGTGACGGAGAACGGCGCGGCCTTCGACGACTACGTCTCGCCCGAGGGGCGCGTGGACGACCCCGAGCGCATCGCCTACCTGCACGGCCATCTGGCCGCGGTGCGCAGGGCGCTGGACGCGGGCGCGGACGTGCGCGGGTACTTCCTGTGGTCGCTGCTGGACAACTTCGAGTGGGCGTACGGCTATTCGAAGCGCTTCGGCGCGGTGTACGTGGACTACGCGACCCAGCGGCGCATCCCCAAGGCCAGCGCTCACTGGTACGCGGACGTGATCCGCGCGAACGGCCTGCCGGGGCCCGCCTGAGCCGCCGAAGCCCCGCGGGCGGGGGCGCCCCGGCCCGGTGGGGGGGAAGTGGTCGGGCCGGGGCGCCCGTGGGTCGGCCGGTGGGGGGCGGCCGACGCATGAGGGGGCCGACGTCCGGGCCGGCATCCGGCGCCGGACGCCGACGCCGGTGTCCGGCGCCGCCCGCTGACCGGGCGCACCGCCCACGCTAGCCGTCGCGGCGCGTGGAGATCCGGCGTATCGGGCGGGACCCGGTGTTCCTTAGGGTTGCGTTAAGGATCGGATCGGAAGGTGTTAAGCGGATGACCGTGTGCGACCGCCACGGTTTCGCCGATGACCGTTTCGGCCCATGTCGCGTACGCCGCGCAGGTGGCGCAGACCGCGCAGGCCACTCAGGCCGCGCAGACCGCCCAGCCCGCGCACGCCGCCCGGCCCGCGCACGCCGCGCCG
>NZ_JAGIQL010000130.1 GCF_017813245.1 Streptomyces montanisoli | reverse complement strand
TGACCGGGTCGCCCGCCTCCAGCGCGGCCGTGCGGCGCGCCGCGCCGAACGCGGCCAGCGCCTCCGCCAGTCTGTGCACCGACGGCTCGGGGGACATGACGTCGACCCGCAGGCCGTGCTCCTCCGCCGTCTTCGCCGTGGCCGGGCCGATGCAGGCGATCACCGTCACGTTGTGCGGCTTGCCCGCGATGCCGACGAGGTTGCGGACCGTCGAGGACGACGTGAACAGCACCGCGTCGAACCCGCCGCCCTTGATCGCCTCGCGGGTCTCGGCCGGCGGCGGCGACGCGCGGACCGTCCGGTACGCCGTGACGTCGTCGACCTCCCAGCCCAGCTCGATCAGCCCGGCGACGAGCGTCTCCGTGGCGATGTCCGCACGCGGCAGGAAGACCCGGTCGATCGGGTCGAAGACCGGGTCGTACGGCGGCCAGTCCTCCAGCAGCCCGGCGGCCGACTGCTCGCCGCTCGGCACCAGGTCCGGCTTGACGCCGAAGTCGACGAGGGACGCGGCCGTGGCCTCGCCGACCGCCGCGACCTTTATGCCCGCGAACGCGCGCGCGTCGAGCCCGTACTCCTCGAACTTCTCCCGTACCGCCTTGACCGCGTTGACGGACGTGAAGGCGATCCACTCGTAGCGGCCCGTCACCAGGCCCTTGACCGCGCGCTCCATCTGCTGCGGCGTGCGCGGCGGCTCCACCGCGATCGTCGGCACCTCGTGCGGTACCGCGCCGTACGACCTGAGCTGGTCGGACAGCGAGGCGGCCTGCTCCTTCGTGCGCGGCACGAGGACCTTCCAGCCGAACAGCGGCTTGGACTCGAACCACGCGAGCTGATCGCGCTGGGCGGCGGCGCTGCGCTCGCCCACGACGGCTATCGCCGGCTGGTGCCCCTCGGGCGACGGCAGCGCCTTCGCCTGCTTGAGCGTCACCGCTATGGTGCCGAGCGTCGCCGTCCAGGTGCGCTGGCGCGTCGTCGTGCCGGCGACCGTGACGGTCATGGGGGTGTCGGGCTTGCGGCCCGCCGCGACGAGCTCGCCGGCGGCGGCCGCGACCGTGTCGAGCGTGGTGGAGACAACGGCCGTCGCGTCGCTCGCGCCGACCTCCGTCCAGCACCGGTCGCTCGCGGTGCGCGCGTCGACGAACCGGACGTCCGCGCCGTGCGCGTCCCGAAGCGGAACGCCCGCGTAGGCGGGGACGCCGACCGCGGCGGCGATGCCGGGCACGACCTCGAAGCGGATGCCCGCGGAGGCGCAGGCCAGCATCTCGCGGCCCGCGTCACCGTCGAGCCCCGGGTCGCCGGGGACGGCACGGACGACCCGCTTGCCGCCCCGCGCGGCCTCCATGACAAGATTGGCGGCATCCCTGATCGCGGGGATACCGGCGGCTGTTGACGCATCATCAACAACCGTCAGTGCGGGCGTGCTCACACCGGCGCGGGCATGGGTGCGTACGACGTCGAGCACCTCGGGCTCGGCGATCAGTACGTCCGCCCCCGCAAGCGCCTCGACGGCGCGCAGAGTCAGCAAGCCCGGGTCTCCGGGTCCGGCACCGAGGAAGGTGACGTACCCCGATGCGGAGTAGGCCGGAAGGTCAGTCGTGGTGGGGCTCAAAGTGCTCGCTCCCCCATAAGACCGGCCGCACCTTTGGCAAGCATCTCGGAGGCGAGTTCGCGGCCGAGCGCGATGGCGTCCTGGTGCGACACGGGTACGGGACCGGTGGTGGACAGCTGCACGAGCGTCGAGCCGTCGGCGGTGCCGACGACGCCACGCAGGCGCATTTCGTTGACAATCTGCCCGTCGGCCAGCAGGTCGGCGAGTGCTCCCACGGGAGCAGTGCAGCCGGCCTCCAGGGCGGCGAGCAGAGACCGCTCGGCGGTCACGGCGACCCGGGTGCCCGGGTCGTCGAGCTCGGCGAGCAAGGCGGCGAGGTCTACGTTGACCGCGGCGCACTCTACAGCGAGCGCCCCCTGGCCGGGGGCGGGCAGGACGGTGCCGGCCGACAGTGCGTCGGTGACCTCGCCGCTCCTGCCGAGGCGGTTCAGGCCCGCGGCGGCGAGCACGACGGCGTCGAGCTCTCCCCCGCGGACGTAGCCGATCCGGGTGTCGATGTTGCCGCGGACCGGCACGATCCGTATGGCGCGGCCGATGCCGCGCGCGTGGGCGAGGAGCTGTGCGGACCTGCGCGCGGAGCCCGTGCCGACGCGGGCGCCGTCGGGCAGGGCGTCGAACGTGAGCCCGTCGCGCGCGACGAGCACGTCACGCGGGTCCTCGCGGCGGGGCACGGCGGCGATGACCAGCTCCTCGGGCTGCGCCGTCGGCAGGTCCTTGAGGGAGTGCACCGCGAAGTCGATGTCGCCGCGCAGCAGCGCGTCCCGCAGGGCGGTGACGAAGACGCCGGTGCCGCCGATCTGCGCGAGGTGCGCGCGGCTCCTGTCGCCGTACGTGGTGATCTCGACGAGCTCGACGGGACGCCCCGCGTGTGCGGCGACGGCGTCGGCGACGCGCTGGGACTGCGCCTTGGCGAGCGCGCTGCGCCGCGTGCCGAGCCTCAGCGGCCGGGCGGCGCCCTCGGGTACGTGAGTGGTGGGTGTCGTCGTCATGCCTGGCCTCTGTCGGCGCGGCTGACGGCGGCGACCGTCTGCGGGTCCAGGTCGAACAGCTCGCGCAGCGCGTCCGCGTACCCGGCGCCGCCGGGCTCGGCCGCGAGTTGCTTGACGCGCACGGTCGGCGCGTGGAGCAGCTTGTCGACGACGCGCCGCACGGTGCGCGTGATCTCGGCGCGCTCCTTGGCGTCAAGGCCCGGCAGCCTGCTGTCGAGGCGGGCGATCTCGCTGCTGACGACGTCGGCGGCCATGGCGCGCAGCGCGACGACCGTCGGCGTGATGTGGGCGGCGCGCTGGGCGGCGCCGAACGCGGCGACCTCCTCGGAGACGATCGCGCGCACACGGTCGACGTCGGCGGCCATGGGCGCGTCGGCGGACGCCTCGGCGAGGGTCTCGATGTCGGCGAAGGTGACACCGTCGACGCGGTGGGCGACCGCGTCGATGTCGCGCGGCATGGCGAGGTCGAGCAGGAAGAGCCTGGCGGCGTCCGACCGCGCGTCGGCGGCGGCGTGCACGGCGTCGCCGGTCAGGACGAGGCCGGTGGCGCCGGTGCAGGACACGGCGATGTCGGCGGCCGCGAGCTCGCGCTCGACCGCGGCCATCTCGACGGCGCGGGCGCGCACGCCGGTGCCGCCGGGCTGCTGGAGGATCTCCACGAGCCGGTCGGCCCTGGCCGCCGTGCGGTTCGCGACGACGATCTCGGCGACGCCCGCCCTGGCGAGGGTGGCGGCGGCGAGCGACGACATGGACCCGGCGCCGACGACGAGGGCGCGCTTGCCCCTGGCCCACGCGTAGATCCCGTCGGCGCCCGCGAGCTGTTCGAGCCCGAACGTGACGAGCGACTGGCCCGCGCGGTCGATGCCCGTCTCGCTGTGGGCGCGCTTGCCGACCCTGAGCGCCTGCTGGAACAGGTCGTTGAGCAGGCGTCCCGCGGTGTGCAGGTCCTGGCCGAGCGCGAGGGCGTCCTTGATCTGGCCGAGGATCTGCCCCTCGCCCACGACCATGGAATCGAGGCCGCAGGCAACCGACAGCAAATGGTGTACGGCCCTGTCCTCGTAGTGCACGTAGAGGTGGGGGGTGAGCTCGTCGAGCCCGACGCCGCTGTGCCGCGCGAGGAGCATGGACAGCTCGGCGACGCCCGCGTGGAACTTGTCGACGTCCGCGTACAGCTCTATGCGGTTGCAGGTGGCGAGGACGGCCGCCTCGGCGGCGGGCTCCGCCGCCAGGCTGTCCTGCAACAGCTTGACCTGGGCGTCCGCCGGGAGCGACGCACGCTCGAGGACGCTGACGGGGGCGCTGCGGTGGCTCAGGCCCACGACGAGGAGGCTCATGCCGGCATCACCGCCGGCAGCTCGTCGTCGGGTCCCTCGCGGTCGGTGCGCGCACCGGCGCCCGCGGGGCGGGACGAGGCGCCGTCCTGCGCGACCGTGGTCGGCGGCGGCGCGGCCACGTCCCGCACGTCCTCGCCGGCCTTGCGCTGCTCGTGGAAGGCGAGGATCTGCAGCTCGATGGAGAGGTCTACCTTGCGCACGTCCACGCCGTCGGGCACGGACAGGACGGTCGGCGCGAAGTTGAGGATGGACGTCACCCCGGCGGCCACGAGCCGGTCGCACACCTGCTGGGCGGCGCCGGCCGGCGTGGCGATGACGCCGATGGAGACGCCGTTGTCCCGGATGATCTCCTCCAACTGGTCGGAGTGACGCACCGGGATGCCCGCGACGGGCTTGCCCGCCATGGCCGGGTCGGCGTCTATCAGCGCGGCGACCCGGAACCCGCGCGAGGCGAACCCGCCGTAGTTGGCGAGCGCCGCGCCGAGGTTGCCGATACCGACGATGACGACGGGCCAGTCCTGCGTGAGGCCCAGCTCGCGGGAGATCTGGTAGACGAGGTACTCGACGTCGTAGCCGACGCCGCGCGTGCCGTAGGAGCCGAGGTAGGAGAAGTCCTTGCGGAGCTTCGCGGAGTTGACCCCCGCGGCCGTCGCGAGCTCCTCGGAGGAGACCGTGGGCACCGAGCGCTCGGAGAGTCCGGTCAGGGCCCGCAGATACAACGGGAGCCGGGCGACGGTGGCCTCGGGAATGCCACGACTGCGCGTCGCCGGTCGGTGCGTTCGGCCAGTTGCCACGGTGCTCCTGCGGGATGAGCGGGGTTGCAGGCGGTCGTGCGTTGGGTGGCCGCCCCGTCGAATGCAGGCTATGTCTTTGTGAACGCGTGCACAAAGATGGTGTCCGTTTTGTCCGACCAAAGTGACCGGGGTCACGCGCTTTGATCGCCGGCCGGCGGAACCAACGGCGAGGTCACACCGTTGCCCCCGATCCGGGCACGCGGCCGCCCGCGGCCCGGACCGCGCGGACTCAGGACCCGGCCAGCTCACGGCGCAGCCGCGCTTCGTCGACCCGCCAGAACGTGTGCTGCTCGCCGTCGACGAACACCACGGGGATCTGCTCCCAGTGGGCCTCGCGCAGCGCCTCGTCCTCGTTGATGTCCTTCTCCTCCCACCTCGCGCCCGTCTGCGCGCACACCCGCTCCACCACCGCGCGCGCGTCGTCGCACAGATGGCAGCCCGGTTTGGACAGCAGCGTCACCGTGCGCACGCGCGCCGCCCGCGCCCCCGCGCCCCGGTCCTCGCCGTCGCCGTCGCCGTCCTTCTTCCTGCGCCGCATCAGAGGAGTCATGACGCCATTCTCCGCCCGCACGCCACCGCGGCCCGCCGGTTGTCCACAGCCAAGCTGTGTTCCTCGTATGTGCTGATGAACACATCGGACAGCGGGCGTTCACCTCCCGGGCGTCCCTTCGCGACGGGAGAGCCGAACGGACTGGCTATGCTCACCACATGGCCGCATGGGGATGGCTCACTCCGCGCAGGCGCTCCGCCACAGCCAGGAGCGTCCTGGCGGGCGAGGCCGCCGCGGAGGCAGCACGCAAGTCGACCGCCGACGTCGCGCTCGCGGAGCCTCCCGAGACGGCGGAGCCCCCGGAGACCCTCGTGGAGGCCCCCGAGGAACGGGTCCCCGACTTCCCGGTGTTCGGCGACGTGCGCGCCGCCGCGTTCTTCGACCTCGACAACACCGTGATGCAGGGCGCCGCGATCTTCCACCTCAGCAAGGGCCTGTACAAGCGGAAGTTCTTCCAACGGCGCGAGCTGGCCAGGTTCGCCTGGCAGCAGGCGTGGTTCAGGCTCGCGGGCGTCGAGGACCCCGACCACATGCAGGACGTGCGGGACTCCGCGCTGTCCATCGTCAAGGGCCACAGCGTGGCCGAGCTGATGACCATCAGCGACGAGATCTACGACGAGTACATGGCCGACCGCATCTGGCCCGGCACGCGCGCACTCGCCCAGGCCCACCTCGACGCCGGCCAGCGCGTCTGGCTCGTGACGGCCGCGCCCGTGGAGACCGCGACGATCATCGCGCGCAGGCTCGGCCTGACCGGCGCGCTCGGCACCGTCGCCGAGTCGGTCGGCGGCGTCTACACCGGCAGGCTCGTCGGGGAGCCGCTGCACGGGCCCGCGAAGGCGGAGGCCGTCCGCGCGCTCGCCTCGGCCGAGGGGCTCGACCTCGCGCGCTGCGCCGCCTACAGCGACTCGCACAACGACATCCCCATGCTCTCCCTCGTCGGGCACCCGCACGCGATCAACCCCGACGCGAAGCTGCGCAAGCACGCGCGCGAGCGCGGCTGGCGGCTGCGCGACTACCGCACGGGCCGCAAGGCCGCGCGCGTCGGCATCCCGGCGGCCGCAGGCGTCGGCGCGCTCGCGGGCGGCACGGCCGCCGCCGTCGCACTGCACCGCCGCAGGCGCTGACCGCCCGCCGGGCCGCGCAACGCCCGGGGTGCGTGAGGCCCCCGGGGAATGTGCCGCGGGTCACACCACTCGTGCGAATATCGGCGGTCTGTCCGATGGGCGGAGCCCGCCACGCCCCACGTCATCGCCATGGTGATCAGATCTTGGCGCGATCCGGTCAGTAATCGGTCACCATCCGCTACCGGAACCATCGGGGAGCCGTCACCGAAGCGACCTAACCGGTGATTTTAGCAACTGGGTGTAGCACGCCCTGCACGAAGCGTTATTCTCCTCAGACGCATAACGGACCCCACACATCGCCACGATGGGTGAAAGGTCCCGCACTGCACGTGATGGAAGCTCTGCCTCTGGGAGTCCCGTGTACCCACACGTCGGGGTTGACGCCTCGGGCCTGGCTACGCTGCGCGCAACGGTCCTCGACCATTTGCGCGGTCTTGTCCCCACCGCGTACGCCGTCCCCGTTCTTGCCGTGTCCACCGTTTCCGCCGTTTCCACCGGTTTCGCCGCAGCAGCCGTCCCGGCCACTGCCGTGAGCGGCCCTGCCGGACCTTGCTATGCCCTCGCGAGCGGCGGCGCCGCGGTCGGCAGACGGAGCGGCCGCGCCCGCAGCGCGTCCGGCACCGCCACGGCCACCGCGCGCCGGCCGACCGCCGACAGCGACAGCGGCCGCATGATGGAGCTGGTCGAGCGCGCCCAGGCCGGCGAGGCCGAGGCCTTCGGCAAGCTGTACGACCAGTACAGCGACACCGTCTACCGGTACATCTACTACCGGGTCGGCGGGCGGGCCACCGCCGAGGACCTCACCAGCGAGACGTTCCTGCGCGCCCTGCGCCGGATCTCCACGTTCACCTGGCAGGGCCGCGACTTCGGCGCGTGGCTGGTCACGATCGCGCGCAACCTGGTCGCCGACCACTTCAAGTCCAGCAGGTTCCGGCTCGAAGTGACCACGGGCGAGATGCTGGACGCCAACGAGGTCGAGCGCAGCCCGGAGGACTCCGTCCTCGAGTCCCTCTCCAACGCGGCCCTGCTCGAAGCCGTGCGCAGGCTCAACCCGCAGCAGCAGGAGTGCGTGACGCTCCGCTTCCTCCAGGGCCTCTCGGTCGCCGAGACCGCCCGTGTCATGGGCAAGAACGAGGGAGCGATCAAGACCCTCCAGTACCGCGCCGTACGGACGCTCGCCCGGCTGCTGCCCGACGACGCGCGCTGAGCGGGGCGGCCGGCCGGCGCCGGCCGGCGAGCGGTCATCAACGCCCGTGTTATCACGCTCCGTTGATGACCCATCGACGCTCCGAATCGGGAGATTCCCGCGCGTAACCCAAGTGCCGGGCCGCTCGTTGTGCGGGATGCAGGCTCCCTGTGACCCCCGTGGACGGGGGGCGATCCCGACCCGGACCCCCAGGGGAGTCGACCGTCATGACGAGAGGAGGTGCCGCCAGTGATCGCGAACGTCTCGGCACACCGGCGGGCGAACGCCTTCGCCCAGGCCCTGGAAGACAGGACCGACCGCGGCTCGACGACGCCGCAGGCCGAGTCCGCCGACCCGGCAGAACCGGCCGAGCAGGGGCGGTTGTTGGGCCTGGCGAACGGCCTCGGAGCAGTGCCGAAGCCGGCGCTGGACCCGGAGGTCAAGGTGGTGCAGCGGGCCCAGCTCGTGGCCGCCATGCAGGCCATGGTCCAGGAGGGCGCGGCCGGCCTGGGAGCGGGCCCTACGGTGCCGGAGCAGCGGACACCGAGGGGAGCGCACCGGGCGTCACCCCTGGGGCGGCTGCGGCCGAGGTCCCGTTGGTCGAAGAGTCTCGCCGCGGGCGGCCTCACGGTCGGTGTCGCGGCGGGCGCCTTCAGCGGAGTCGCCGCTGCCAGCTCCGACGCACTGCCCGGTGATTCGCTGTACGGGCTCAAGCGCGGCATGGAGGACATCAGGCTCGACCTGGCGGACAACGACTCCGCGCGCGGCGGCCTGTACCTCGACCATGCGTCCACGCGGCTCTCGGAGGCGCGAAGACTCATGGAACGGGGCCGCGGCGGCTCCCTCGACCACGAGTCGCTCGCGGAGATCCGCCGCACCCTGACCGGGATGAAGAACGACGCCTCGGAGGGCCACCGGCTGCTGCACGCGGCATACGAGAAGAACGGCTCGCTGGCGCCCATGGCCACCCTGTCGTCGTTCGCCGCCGCCCACCGCCAGGCGTGGGAGGGGCTGCGCGGGCAGCTGCCCGTACAGCTCACCGACGTAGGCGACCAGGTCAACTCGGTCTTCGTCGCCATAGACGAGGACGTCGCGCCGCTCAAGTCCAAGCTGCCGCGGCCCGTGCGGCAGCGGCCCGGCGCCGGCGCGTCCGGGGACTCCACCGCCACCGGCTCGCCGGGCACCGGCAAGCACCGCAAGCCCTCGTCCGCCACCCCGAGCTCGGGCGAGAGCAACCGGCAAAGCGGCACCGACGGCCACGGCACACCGTCCCCGTCGGGCTCGAACGGCTCCGCGGGCTCGTCCCAGAAGGGCGGCCTGCTCGGCGGCGCCGCAGGCGGCCTCGTCGACCCGCCGTCCCAGGGGGCGACGGACCCGTCCGCGCCGCCGCAGGACGACGCGCCGGGCGCCCCCGAGCCCGACGTGACGATCCCGCCGCTGCTGCCCGGGCTCCTGCCCGGACTCGGCATCGACGGGCACGACGCGGACCAGTAGCGGCACGCTCCGCACCCGAGGGTGGCGGCTCCCCACTCGGGGCCGCCACCCTCGTGCATGTGCTGCGGTAGGTTACCCGCCATGACCGAACTCGGCTCCGTCGCCTGGCCACCCGCCCCGATGAGGACCGAGCGGCTCGTGCTCCGCGAACGAGAGGACCGCGACACCCCGGCCTTCATCGACCTGCTCGCCTCGCCCGAGGTGCACACCTACCTGGGCGGCCCCCGCCCACGCGACGAACTCGAACGCACGCTGCCCGAGGAAGCACGGCGCCGCCCCGGCCTCTTCGTGATCGAACGCGACGCGACGATGATCGGCATGGTCCAGCTCGTCCGGTTCGAGGCGGAGGGCAAGGAGCACACCTGCCCGGACGTCGCGGAGGCCGAACTCGGCTACCTGCTCCTCCCCCAGGCCTGGGGACGCGGCTACGGCACCGAGGCGTGCACCGCGGCACTCGACTGGTTCGCCGGCGAGCGCCCCGGCGAGCCGGTCGCGCTGCGCACCCAGACGGCCAACGCACGCTCGATGCGGCTCGCGGCGCGTCTTGGCTTCGCCGAGGTCGAGCGTTTCCGGGCCTATGACGCCGATCAGTGGCTCGGCGTGTGGACGCCGCCAGGCCCGTCCGCCTGACGGCTCGCCTCCACCGGCCGTACGTCCGCGTCGTCGCCCAGGCCGGCGAGCAGGCGCAGCCCGTCCTCGGTGGGGCTGCCGGGCGCCGCGGACAGCACCAGCAGCTCCATGCCGGACTCGTCCGGCAGCGCGAAGTTCTCCTGGTGCAGCTCCAGCAGCCCGACCAGCGGATGCCGGTACGCCTTGCGCCCGTGCGTGCGCGCCCGCACGTCCGCGCGGGCCCACAGGCGGCGGAAACGCTCACTGCCCATCGCCAACTCGCCGATGAGCGAGGCGAGACGGGGGTCCTCCGGGTACTTGCCCGCGGCCAGGCGAAGGTGGCCGACCACGTCGAGCGTGCACTTCTCCCAGTCCGCGTACAGGCCGTGCCCGGCCTCCTCCAGGAAGATGTGCCGGGCCGTGTTCAGCCCCGGGATCGGCCGGCCGTGCAGGAGCCTGGCGAGGCGGTTGCCCGCGAGTACGTCCAGGCGGTGGTCCATGATCAGCGCGGGGGTCTCGCCGACGAGGTCGAGGACGCGCAGCAGTTCGGGCCGCACCCGCCCGCCGGGCACCTTCGGGGAGCGGCGGCGCTGGGCGAGCCGGCACAGGTGCCCGCGCTCGGTCTCGTCCAGGCCGAGGACGCGGGCGAGCGCGTCGAGTACCTGCTCGGACGGCTGCGTCGCCCGGCCCTGCTCAAGGCGCACGTAGTAGTCGACGCTCACCCCGGAAAGGTGCGCGACCTCCTCGCGGCGCAGCCCCGCGACCCGCCGGCGGCTGTCGGTGGCGACGCCGACGGCCGCCGGATCGACCCGGGCACGCCGGGTCCTGAGGAAGCCCGCGAGATCGTCCATGCACCCCAGTATGGGCACGGCGGGGCGCGCGAAGGTGACCCTGCCGATACCAGGAAGTCCCGTCCGACGGAAGAAGCGCCCCTGAACGCGGGGCGCCGCGGCGCGCAGGATCGAAGACACCCGATGTCGAAAGCCACCGATCCGAAGGAGTCCCCGTGAAGACGCTCATCGTTCACGCCCACCCGGAGCCCGCGTCGCTCAACGGCGCGCTGAAGGACCTCGCTGTGTCCACGCTGGAGGCAGCCGGGCACGAGGTACGGGTCAGCGACCTGTACGCGATGGGCTGGAAGGCGGTCGTGGACGCGGCGGACTACGGCGCCGACGCCTCGACGCCGCTGAAGGTCGCCGCGGACTCGGGCCGGGCCTTCGACGCGGGGACGCTCACCCCGGACGTCCGCGCCGAGCAGGAGAAGCTGCTGTGGGCCGACACGGTCGTCTTCCAGTTCCCGCTGTGGTGGTACTCGATGCCCGCGATCCTCAAGGGCTGGGTGGACCGGGTGTTCACGTACCACTTCGCGTACGGCGTCGGCGAGCACAGCGACACCAGATACGGCGAGCGCTTCGGCGAGGGGACCCTCGCGGGCAGGAGGGCCCTGCTGTCGGTGACGACCGGCGGCCTTGAGCCGCACTACGCCGACCGCGGGATCAACGGCCCCATCCACGACCTGCTGTTCCCGATCCAGCACGGCATTTTCTACTACCCGGGCATGGAGGTGCTGCCGCCGTTCGTGGTGTACGGCGCCGACCGGATGACCGGCGAGGACTTCCCGGACGTGGCCAAGGCCTGGGAGCAGCGGCTGCTCACCCTGGAGTCGACCGAGCCGATCGCGTTCCGGCCGCAGAACCTCGGCGACTACGAGATCCCCTCGCTGCGACTCAAGGAGGGCCTGGAGCCCGCGGGCCGCAGCGGTTTCGGGCTGCACGTGCGGCCCTGAGCGCCCACGGTGGGCCGGCCGGCGGCGTCAGAGGGCGTCAGAAGAAGACCGAGCCGCGGTCCACCAGCAGCGTGTAGAGCGTGTGCTGGATCCGCTCGCGCACCTGGTCCGTCAGGTCGAACATCAGCATCGGGTCGTCCGCCGCCTCCGGCGGGTACCCGTCGGTCGCGATCGGCTCGCCGAACTGGATCGTCCACTTCGTCGGCAGCGGCAGCACGCCCAGCGGCCCGAGCCACGGGAACGTCGGCGTCAGCGGGAAGTACGGGATCCCCAGCAGCCGCGCCAGCGTCTTCGAGTTGCCCAGCATCGGGTAGATCTCCTCGGCCCCCACGATCGAGCACGGCACGATCGGCACCCCGGCGCGCAGGGCCGTGGAGACGAAGCCGCCCCTGCCGAAGCGCTGGAGCTTGTACCGCTCGCCGAACGGCTTGCCGAGCCCCTTGAAGCCCTCCGGCATCACGCCCACGACCTCGCCGCGGCCGAGGAGTTCCTCCGCGTCCTGGGTGCAGGCGAGCGTGTGGCCCGCCTTGCGTGCCAGCTCGCTGACGACGGGCAGCGTGAACACCAGGTCCGCCGCGAGCAGCCGCAGGCGGCGCCCCGCCGGGTGGTGGTCGTGGATCGCGACCTGCATCATCAGCCCGTCGAGCGGCAGCGTGCCCGAGTGGTTGGCCACCACCAGCGCGCCGCCCTCGGACGGGATGTTCTCGACTCCCCTGACCTCGACGCGGAAGTAGTTCTCGTACACCGGCCTGATCAGCGACATCAGGACCTGCTCGGTGAGGTCCTCGTCGTAGCCGAAGTCGTCGACCTCGTACTCGCCCGTCACGCGGCGCCGCAGGAACGCCAGGCCCCGCGCGATCCGCTGCTCCCAGTCCGGCCGCCCACCGGCTTCCGCGCCGCCGTCACCGCCGGAGCCCGCGGCCCCCGGCTCGGGCACAGGACGCAGCGGCGGGCGCTGCCGGCCGTCAGCGCTCCCCTCCCCCCGGCCGTGGCCGTCCTCGCGCCCGTGGCCGCCGGGGCGCCCCGCGCCCCGCCCTCGCGGGCGCTTCCCGCTCCCCTCGCCGAACGGGATCACCTTGGCATCGGCCATGTCAGTCGCGCTCCTTGCCCGCGCGGTCGCCCGCGCCGTCACCGCTGTCGCCGCTGTCGTACTCCACGAACCCCGCCCGGCGTCTCACGGCCAGGCCCGCGGCCCTGCCCGCCACCGAGGACAGCCGGTCCACGGCCGCGCCCACCGCCCGGGGCGGCAGCAGCCCCTCGCCGCGGCCCCGCGCGAAGTCCTCGAAGGCGTCAGGCGTCGAGTACGAGGCCGAGAACCCCAGCGTCTCGCGCATCTGGGCCGTGCTGACGACCCTGCCGTGCGTCAGCAGCCTGATCTGCTCCGGCGCGAAGTCCGTGACGCCCGCCGTCCGCAGCGCGGAACCCAGCCACGTCACCGCGGGCAGCAGCACCGGCACCGTCGGTTTGCCGAGCCGCCGAGCGCACTGCGACAGCAGCAGTACCCCGTCGCCCGCCACGTTGAACGTGCCGCTGCCGCGCGCACCGCTGCGCTCCTCGTCCGCCACGAGCAGCAGGATGTCGATGACGTCGTCCTCGTGCACGAACTGCAGCCGCGGGTCGTAGCCGAACACGGTCGGCAGCACGGGCAGTGAGAAGTACTCGCCGAGCGGGGTGTCCGTCGCGGGCCCCACGATGTTCGCGAACCGCAGCACCGACACCGCGACGTCGGGCCGGCGCCTGGCGAAACCGCGCACGTAGCCCTCGACCTCGACGGCGTCCTTGGCGAACCCGCCGCTCGGCAGCGAACGCACCGGCGTGGCCTCCGTGAACACGGCCGGGTCGTGCGGCGCCGACCCGTACACGCTGGTGCTCGACTTCACCACGAGCCGCCGCACACCGGGCGACTTCTGGCAGGCGCCGAGCAGCTGCATCGTGCCGATGACGTTGCTCTCCTTGACGGAGGCGCGGCTGCCACCGCCGAGCGCCGTGCCCGTCACGTCCGTGTGCACGACCGTGTCGACGCGGTACTGCGCGAGCACCCGCGCCAGGGCGGGCCGCCGGATGTCCGCGCGGACGAACTCCGCGCCGCCCAGCGCGTGTCCCGGCGCCACCGCGTCGACGGCGACGACCCGCTCCACGCCGGGATCGCGGACCAGCCGCCGCACGAGACGGCCGCCGAGCTGCCTGGCGGCTCCGGTGACGAGCACCACTCTGCCCACGGAAAGCGCCCTTCCTCACGGGACGAGCTCCGAGGACGCGGGAGCTCACCGGCTCACAGCTTTGCGGACATGCACCATGCCCGAGATGCACCATGCCGAACATGCGACGAGGCGGGCACACGACATGCCGGACATACGACATGGCGGCCCCTCCACCTATCCGGTGGAAAGGCCGCCACGGCGAACAGCGTGCCGTTTGGCACGGCAACGTCCCCGCGTCACGCGCGGGGACACGCTCACTTCTTGTTGCGACGCTGCACGCGCGTGCGCTTGAGCAGCTTGCGGTGCTTCTTCTTGGCCATCCGCTTGCGCCGCTTCTTGATTACAGAGCCCACGACTACCCTCGCTCACTTCTTCTCACTCGGTGCGGGGCGTCTGGGCCCACACGACCTACGAAGGGCCACCCTACCCGCCGCCGAGTGACGGACGTAATCCGAGGGACGCCGAGCGGTACCGTCAGGCTGTTTCCACCCCCACGTAGGACTCCCGGAGGTACTCGTGAACCGCTTGCTCCGGGACCCGGAAGGACCTGCCCACCCGGATCGCCGGCAGATGACCACTGTGCACCAGCCGGTACACGGTCATCTTCGACACTCGCATCACCGAGGCGACTTCCGCCACGGTAAGGAACTTGACCTCGTTGAGAGGCCTCTCGCTGCCAGCAGCCATGACCCACCTGTACCTTCCGCACGCAACGGCCCCCGGCTTCCCCTCCGGTGACTCTTCGTCGCTGTGCGCTCACAACCCAGGGTAGGGGCGGGTGGTACGAGTGGGGAAGAGGAGCACCCCCCGGCTCATTACCGTGCCAAACAGGCCCTATTGAGCACATAGCGTACGAGCGGACCGTACGAGGCGGCGCACGCCGCGTCGTCGAGCGGCACCGCGACGGAGACCCGGCCCTCCGCTTCGCCGACGAAGACCGCCGGATCGTCCGTGTCGGCCACCGCGAGCGTCTCGACACCGAGCTGACCTGCGCCGCACACCCACCCGTGGTCGCCGACGACGAGCCCGGGCAACGGGCCACCGGCCGCCGCGGCGGCCTCCAGCGCCACCCGCACCGGCAGGGGCGAATGGGAGTGTGCGCCGGTCTCACTCCCGGCGCACCGCACTCCCGCTTCACGCACCAACGCCACGCCTCCCACATACTCCAGGCGGTACGTGCGTACGCCGAACCGGGTCGCTATGTCGACACGCCTCCCCTGCGCCGGCATGAGGACTTCACATCCAGCCGTCGACAACGCGTCTGCGAGCGCGCCGTAGAAACCCAGCAGCCGGTCCGGATGCCCCGTCCCGAACAGCACGGCCACCCGGCCCGCCGCGGCCTCCCCGAGCCGCCGGGCGAACGCGTCGAGCGCCTCCAGCGTCCGCTGCGGGTCGATCACGTCGGGCCCCGCCACATGGCGCGGATCGGACGACACACCGCACCGCCGCGCCATCAGCCGCAGCAGCTCGGGCTCGGGCCAGCCGCGCTGCGGCACGAGCCCCAGCGTCGCACGCGGATCCCGCGCCGCGAACATCCGGTACGAGCGCAGGCTCGCCTCCCGCGACGTGGCCACGGGCCCGGCCAGCCGGGCCGCCAGCAGATGCGCGCGCAGCGCCCCGGTAGTCAGCACCCGCCGATGCTTTCGCATCGCGGCCACCGGCGCCCGCGATACGGCCACAAGCCCCACGGTCGGCGTAACGCCCGACCGCACGAACGGTACGCCCACGGCGGCGCTGTGAGCCCCCGGCGGCCACTGGACCCGCCCCGGGCCGGAGCGGGCTGCCGGCACGAGGGCGCCGCACACGAACGAGAGCGGCCGGGGCCCCCGGCCGACGGCGCGGCGGCGCGAGGCGCGGCGGCCCGCCTTGCCGGCACTCATGGCCGGCCCGAAGTCGGCGACCCGGCGTCGCGGCGTCGCGGCGGTCGGTCAGACCAGCAGGCCGCGTTGCGGGAAGACCGACGTGCGCGTCGCCCTGATCGCCTGGTCGAGGCGGTCCGCCGGGTCGTACCCCGCCTCCCACGACTGCCACGCCGGCGTCCTGCCGTCCGTCATGCGGCCAGGGCCCAACTGCCGAGTCCGTGCGTACACTTCGTCCCGCCACGACGCCGGAAGCACCGACTCCGGATCCACCGGCCTGTGCGCCGCGATGCCCACCAGATGCGTCCACGACCGCGGCACCACGTCCACCACCTCGTACCCGCCGCCGCCGAGCGCCAGCCACCTGCCGCCCTCCGCGTGCTCGTGCGCCAGGTCGTGGCACGCCGACTGCACCGCACGCTGCGCGTCCAGCGACACCGCCAGGTGCGCCAGCGGATCCTCGAAGTGCGTGTCGGCGCCGTGCTGCGAGACCAGAACCTGCGGACGGAAATCCGCCACCAGCTCGGGCACCACCGAGTGGAACGCCCGCAGCCACCCCGCGTCGCCCGTACCTGCCGGCAGCGCCACGTTCACCGCGCTGCCCTCGCCCGCCCCGAACCCCGTCTCCTCCGGCCACCCGGTCCCCGGGAACAGCGTCCGCGGATGCTCGTGCAGCGAGATCGTCAGCACCCGCGGGTCCTCACGGAACGCCGCCTGCACGCCGTCCCCGTGATGCACGTCCGTGTCGACGTACGCGACGCGCTCCGCGCCGAGCTCCAGCATCCGCGCGATCGCCAGCGCCGCGTCGTTGTACACGCAGAACCCGGACGCCTCGCCCGGCATCGCGTGATGCAGCCCACCCGTGAAGTTCACCGCGTGCGCGTGCTCGCCGCGCCACACCGCCTCGGCCGCGGCCACCGAGAGACCGGCGATCAGCGCCGACGCCTCGTGCATGCCCGCGAACGCGGGATCGTCCATCGTCCCGACCCCGTACGAGCCGTCCGCCGACCCCGGATCGGCGGACGCCGCGCGCACCGCGTCGACGTAGTCCTGCCGGTGCACGAGCCGCAGCGTCGAGTCCCCCGCGGCGGGCGCCGTGCGCACGTCGACCGCCGCGTCCAGCCCGTACGCCCGCACAAGGCCCATGGTCAGCGCGAGCCGCACCGGATCCATCGGGTGCCGGTCGTCGAACTTGTAACCCGTGACCGCGTCATCCCACATCAACAGCGCGCGGCCGCTCTTGCCCGTCATGCCCGCCACCGTATCCGGCGGGCACCCGCCCGAACGAGCGGGCGTACAGCGACGCCACCAGAACCATCACCATCGGCACCATCATCGCGCCCCGGTAGCTCCACGCGTCACCCAGCGCGCCCACCAGCGGCGATCCCACCAGGAAGCCGACGTAGTTGAAGATGTTCAGCCGCGCCACGGCCGCGTCGCTCGCACCGGGGAACATCCGGCCCGCCGCCGCGAAGCACTGCGGCACCAGCACGCACAACCCGAAACCCAGCAGGGTAAACCCGAGGATCCCCGTCCACGCGCCGGGCGCGATCGCGACCACAGCGAACCCCGCGGCCGCCAGCACAGAGCCGAACCGCACCACCGTCACAGGACCGAACCGCCGCACCCCGAAGTCCCCGATCGAGCGCCCGAGGAGCGTCGTCACCATGTACGCGTTGTACGGGACGGTCGCCAGCTCAGCCGAACTGCCCAGCGTGTCCTTGAGGTACTTCGCCGACCAGTTGGACACCGTCGAGTCGCCGATGTAGGCGAAGGCCATCACCAGGCACAGCGGCAGCAGCATACGGAACACCACCGGCGCGCGCCCCGCCGCTCCGGCATCTCCTGCTACGGCGCTCCCGGATTCGGTCGGGCCGGGGACGCCGCCCGCACCCGCGTCCGCGTCCGCGTCCGCATACCACCTGCTGCCGATCAGCGCCGCGGGCAGCAGCACCGCCACCGCCGGCAGGTACGAGACGAACAGCGCAAGGTCCCAGTGCGCCCCCACCCACGCAAGCGAGGCGCCCACGATCCCGCCGAGGCTGTACGAGGCGTGGAAGCCCAGCATGATGGAGCGCCCATACGCACGCTGGAGGCTCACCCCGAGCATGTTCATGGACGCGTCGAGCCCGCCGACCGCGAGCCCGAACGCCCCGAGGGACACGGCGACCTGCCACACCCGCGTCCCCGCGCCGACGCCGAGCAGCGCCAGCATGACGACCGGCTGCAGCCACCGCAGCACCACAGAAGGACGCACACGCGTCACCACGCGCTCCGTGAGCACGCTGCCGACTCCCGCGAGCACCGGAACGGCCGCGAGGAACACCGGCAGCAACCCGTCCGAGATGGAGTAGCGGTCCTGGATCGCGGGGATGCGCGTCACCAGCAGAGCGAACGTGGCCCCCTGGGCGAAGAAGGACACACCGAGGGAGACCCGACCGTGCCTGAGCCGCGCTTGCGTCATGGCGGGAAGCGTAGAACGGACGGCTACCGATGGGTAGACCGATCACCGTCCCGCTGCCCGAGGAGCGCGCGCAGCTCGGGCATCTTCGAGAAGTGACCGGACGCGGGGGCCAGTTGCGCCGCGGGCGTCATCGCGGTGAAGGCATACACGTCCATCCCCGCCGCGCGCGCGGCCGCGAGCCCCAGCGGACTGTCCTCGACCACCGCGCAACGCGACGGATCGACCCCCATGCGCTCGGCCGCGTGCAGGAACAGATCGGGCGCAGGCTTGCCGCGACCCACGTCCTGGGCACTGAAGATGATTTCGTCGGGGAACCACCGGTCGAGCCCCGTCTTGCGGTGCCCGACGCGGATGCGCTCGTGGCTGCCGGACGACGCGACGCAGTACGCGATGTCCTCGGACCTCAGCCCCTCCAACACCTCGGGCACGCCGGCCACGGGCACCAGTTCACGCTCGAACGCGGCGAACACCCGGGCGTGCAGGGTGTCGTCGAAGTCGGCGGGGAGGCTGCGCCCGGTGCGCTCCATGACCAGATCGTGCACGCGGTGCACGGCAGCACCCATGTAGTCGCGCAGCGAGTCCTCGTACGAGGTCGGGTGGCCCAGCTCGGTGAGGTAAGCGGCGAGGATCGTGTTCGAGATCGGCTCGCTGTCGACGAGAACGCCGTCGTTGTCGAAGATGATCAGGTCATAGCGCATGGATCCGACCTTAATTGGCCGGTGGGGAAATGCGAAAAGGCCCGCACCTGTGGTGCGGGCCTCCCCGAATTTCTTGCAACGTATTGTTCGGCGGCGTCCTACTCTCCCACAGGGTCCCCCCTGCAGTACCATCGGCGCAGTAGAGCTTAGCTTCCGGGTTCGGAATGTAACCGGGCGTTTCCCCTACGCTAAAACCACCGAAACACTATGAAACATGGAACACCGGTATATACATCACGGCTGTTCGTGGTTTCAGAACCAACACAGTGGACGCGAACATCTAAGGACAAGCCCTCGGCCTATTAGTACCGGTCAACTCCACCAGTCACCTGGCTTCCATCTCCGGCCTATCAACCCAGTCGTCTACTGGGAGCCTTACCCCATCAAGTGGGTGGGAGTCCTCATCTCGAA
>NZ_JAGIQL010000013.1 GCF_017813245.1 Streptomyces montanisoli | reverse complement strand
CCAGGCCGATCGTGGCGTCCCAGGTGCATCGGTGCTTGGATCTCAGTCGACTGCTCTTCCGATCTCCCCGCCTCGGCGTTCCCGGCCCCGTGGCGGCCGTGATCGAGGACGTCGCCGCCGCGTCACTCGCGGGCGCGGCCTGCGCCCTCGCGGGTGCGCGGCGGCGCGCGCACGAGGGAACGTCGGACCCCGGTCTCGACGGGGACGAGCAGCGGCCCGGTGAGTCCGGCCCGGCGGCCGGGTAGCGGCGCCGGCACAGGTCCGCTCGGCCCGACGGCGGAACGTACTGCCGGGCCTCCCCATCCCCTGCTGTCACACGGCGCCCGCACGGCCTAGGCTTCACACTGTCGTGCGACGACGGCGGAAGGGGCGTTATGGACTGGCAGGACTACGTGACACGTCTGGCGTCCATGGCCCGCGACCTGCTGGCCCAGACATCCGTGGACGCGACCCTGGAGCACATCACCACCGCGGCGACCGACCTCGTCGAGGGGTGCGACGCGGCCGGCATCCTCGTGGTCCGCGGGAAGCACGTCGAGTCGCTCGCGCCCACCGAGGCGATGGTCGTACAGTCGGATCGGCTCCAGGAGGCCAACGGCGAGGGCCCGTGCTTCGACGCGGGGCGCCACATCGGCAGCGAGCGCGTCTTCCGCATCTCCGACCTCAACGACAACCAGCCCCGGTGGCCCCGCTACGCCCCCGACGCCCGCGAACTCGGCATCGGCAGCATGATGGGGTTCCTGCTCTACACCGAGGAGCGGGCCTTCGGCGCGCTGAACATGTACTCGCGGAAGCCGGCCGCCTTCACGGCCGAGAGCGAGACCGCGGGCTGGGCCCTCGCCTCGCACGCCGCCGTCGCCTTCTCCAGCGCCCGCACGGCCGACCAGTTCCGTGAAGCGCTGGCGAGCCGCCACACCATCGGCGCGGCCATGGGCATCATCATGGAGCGCTACCACCTGCCCGAGACCGAGGCCTTCAACGTCATGCGGCGGCTCTCCCAGGAGCGCAACGTCAAGATGCGCGACCTTGCCCGGCGGGTCTGCGAAACGGGAACGCTCGACCACTGACAACGGGCCCCCCGCGGATAAGAAGGGTGGTCATGGAAGACGAATACGACGTGGACACGGCCCTCCAGACGGCGCTGGACCGGCTGACGCTGCTCAACCAGGCCGCGGGGGTGCTGTCGAGCACGCTGGACGCGGTCGAGGGACTGCGGCGCGTGTGCCGGGTGCTGGTGCCGGCGCTCGCCGACTGGTGCGTGGCGGACCTCATGGACGACGAGGGCCGGCTGGAGCGGGTCTGCGTCGCCCACCACGACCCCGGCGCCGTGCTCACCGGCCTGACCGGCACGCTGCCCACGCTGCCGGACGCGGCTTCCGGGCCGCTGTCGCGGGTGCTGCGCGGCGCGGGCCCCCTGCTGCTGTCCGCGGACCAGATGCCCGCACCCGAGACGGTTCCCGACGCGCTGTACACGATCGACCTCGACCTGTTCGAGCGGCTGGGCGGCGAGACGCTGATCGTGGCACCGCTGCGGGCACGCCGCCGGGTGCTCGGGGCGCTGACCGTGGTCCGCGACACGAGCCGTGTCCCCCTCGGCGAGGGCGACCTGGCACTGGTGGACGACCTCACCCACCGGGTGGCGCTCGCGGTGGACAACGCACGGCTGCACCGCGAGACGCAGACCATCGCCGAGCGCATGCAGCGCTCGCTGCTGCCGCCCGCGCTGCCGGTCGTCGGGGGTCTCGGGATCGCCGCCCGCTACACACCGGCCGCGGCCACCGCGCAGGTCGGCGGGGACTGGTACGACAGCTTCGTCCTCCCGCAGGGCGACACCACGCTGATCATCGGCGATGTGACCGGCCACGACCTGCGGGCGGCGGTGACGATGAGCCAGCTGCGGAACATGCTGCGCGGCATCGCGTGCGACCGCCAGGAGCCGCCGGGCAAGATCCTGGCCCGCCTGGACACCGCCGCGAGCGCCCTCTACCCGAACCAGACGGCGACGTGCGTCTACGCGCTGCTCAAAGGACCCGAGGGCGGCCCGTACGAGCTGGACTGGGCGCGTGCGGGGCACCCGCCGCCGCTCCTGATCACGGCCGACGGCGACACCTCGTACCTGGAGGACGCCCACGGCATGCTCCTCGGCGTCGACCCGCACATCGAGCGGGAAAGCGCGCACACAACGCTGCCCCCCGGCGGCACCCTGCTCCTGTACACAGACGGGCTGATCGAGCGCCGCGGCGAACCGCTCGACCAGAGCCTGACCCGGCTGCGCCAGCACGCCGCCGCCCTCGTCCACCACGACCTGGACGTGCTCTGCGACGAGCTGCTCACGGGCCTGGCCGCCGACTCCCACGACGACATCGCGCTGCTGGCCCTGCGCCTGCCGGTGGCGCGCTGAGCACCCTGACCGCGCCGCCCGCTCAGAGGTCGCCAGCGTCGTAGGCGGCGAGCGCCTCGGCGCGGCTCGGGTGCACGGCGAACAGGTCGCGGCCGCCGCCGCTGAGCGCGAGCAGGCGTTCCACCTGCACCGGCGGCGCGGCGAGCGCGAGCCGCCCGCCCGTCTCCCCCACGCGCCGCCGTATGCGCAGCAGCGCGTTGAAGCCGGAGGAGTCGCAGAAACCCACGTCGGCCAGGTCGAGTATCAGGTCACGGTGGGTGGCCAGGGCAGCGCTGACGCGTGTGTGCAGGTCGCCGGCGGTGGCGATGTCGAGCTCCCCGGCCACCGCCGCCACCGCGAGGCGGCCGCGCTCCTCGACAACTTCCACCCGCAGTTCCTCAGCCATCAGCGCGCTCCTCGGCTCGGGCCCGACACGTGGGTACGACGTACCCAGAAGCGCGCCGTCCAGCACGCCGCGGGCCCGCTTTGTGCCCGCGGGATTCGGCGCGGTGGGCGAAGGTGCGCGGGCCGTCCGATGGGTACCCGCAGGCGCACGCGAACCGCGCAACCCGAAGGAGGTACCGGGATGACGATCAGCCCGGTCGACCTGCAGAAGGCTCTGAAGGGCGCCGAGTACCCGACGAGCAAGGAGGACCTCGTCGCGCTCGCGAAGAAGAACGGGGCGGGCGGCAGCGTGGTCGACGAGCTCGACCCCGTCTCGGCCGATCGGTTCGACGGGCCGAACGACGTACAGAAGGCCGTCTTCCACGGTCGGTAGCCGGGGCGGCCGGGACCGGACGTTCACCGGGTGGTCGTGTGTGCGGTCTTCCGTTTCCGGGTCTACGCGCGCAGAGTATCCCCGCACGGCTCATTCCCCCGCCCCACACGGAGGTTGACGGATGCTCCGATCGCGCAGGTCCCGCCTGCTGATGGCCGCGGCGGCGACGTCGCTCGGCCTGCTCACCGCTGGTTCACTCACCACGGCCCAGGCCGCCACGGCCCCGGGCGCGGCCGCACCGGCCGCGTCCGCCGCCCCCGCCGCGGCCACCACGCACCGCGTGCTCTTCGACAACACCGAGGCCGAGACGGCGGGCAACGCCGACTGGGTCATCAGCACCAGCCAGCCGGACCCGCTCGGCGAGAACGCGTCGCCGTCCCGGGAGACGGACTGGACGGGCGCCCTGTCGTCCTGGGGCGTCGCGCTCCAGCGCGCGGGCGGCTACACGCTCGACACCCTGCCGTCCGGCTCCACCATCACCTACGGCGGCTCCGGCGCGCTCGACCTGAAGAACTTCGACACGTTCGTGCTGCCGGAGCCGAACATCCGCTTCACCAGCGCCGAGAAGTCCGCGATCATGAAGTTCGTACAGAACGGCGGCGGCCTCTTCCTGATCTCCGACCACACCGGCAGCGACCGCAACAACGACGGCTACGACTCCCCCAAGGTCATCAACGACCTGATGACGGACAACGGCGTCGACAACACGGACCCGTTCGGCTTCTCCGTGGACTCCGTGGACATCAACTCCGGCACTCCGCGCGCCATCGGTGACAGCTCCGACCCGGTGCTGAACGGCCCGTTCGGCAAGGTCACCGGCTCCACCATCGCCGACGGCACGACGTTCACGCTGAGGCCCGGCGACAACCCGGACGTCAAGGGCCTCGTGTGGAAGGCGGGCGCGGACACCTCGGGCACCACCGGCGCGTTCTTCGTGACCAGCACGTTCGGCAGCGGCCGCGTGGCCGTCTGGGGCGACAGCTCGCCGATCGACGACGGCACGGGCCACCCGGGCGACAACCTCTACGACGGCTGGAACGACACGGGCGGCACCAACGCGGCTCTCGCCCTCAACGCCACCGCCTGGCTCTCGGGCGACGGCTCGTCGGGCGGCACGACGCCGCCCCCCGGCGGCGGGCAGGGGTGCGACGCGGGCCAGATCCTCGCCAACCCGGGCTTCGAGTCGGGCAGCACCGGCTGGAGCGCGTCCGACAAGGTCATCTCGTCCGACCCGGCCGAGGCGCCGCGCTCCGGCTCGTACATGGCGTGGCTCGACGGGTACGGGCGGGCGACCACCAACACGCTGTCCCAGACGGTGTCCCTCCCGGCCGGCTGCACGGCGACGCTCGGCTACTGGCTGCACATCGACACCGCCGAGACCGGCAGTACCCCCTACGACACCATGAAGGTGCAGGTGCTCGGCTCGTCCGGGGCCGTGCTCTCCACCGTGGGCAGCTGGTCCAACGCGGACGCACGGAGCGGCTACCAGCAGCACACCGCCGACCTGAGCGCGTACGCGGGCCAGGACGTCACGCTGCGGTTCACCGCGACCGAGGGGTCGAAGCTGCAGACGTCCTTCGTCGTGGACGACACGTCGCTCACCGTCGGCTGAGGTTTCGCACGCAGCGCCGTGCCCGCCGCCGCTTCGGACCGCGTCCCCGCGGTCCGAAGCGTTACGGTGAGGGCGGGGACGGGTACGTAGCGCGGTGCACCATCGGCCCGGCGCACCGGCCGGAGCGAAGGAGGACGCCTCGTGCCGATGACGGACGCGCCTCCGCCCCTGCCCGGAGTGCTCGGCGACATCGCGCCCATCCTCGACCACTGGGGCTACCTGGCCGTCGGGGGTCTGCTCTTCGTCGAGGACTTCGGAGTTCCCGTGCCCGGCGAGACGATCCTCATCGCGGCGTCCGTGTACGCGGGCGCGGGTCGTCTCGACATGGCGGTCGTGATCGCCGTCGCGGTAATCGCCGCGGTGCTCGGGGACAACGTCGGCTACGCCATCGGGCGCTTCGGCGGACACCGGCTCGTCGACCGCTACGGGAAGTACGTGCTGCTGACACCGGCACGGGTGCGCAAGGCCGAGGACTTCTTCAAGCGGCACGGCGGCAAGATCGTCACCATCGCGCGCTTCGTGGACGGCCTGCGCCAGGCCAACGGGATCATCGCCGGCATGACGCTGATGCCGTGGCCGCGCTTCCTGGCGTTCAACGCGCTCGGCGCGGCGCTGTGGGTGGGCACGTGGTCCACGGTGGGCTACTTCGCGGGCCGGCACCTGGACACGCTCTACCCGCAGATCCAGCGCTACGAGCTGGTGCTCGCCGCGGTGGCCGTCGCCGTGATCGCCTTCATGGTCTTCCGCCACCTGCGCCGCCGCAGGCACGCGCGCCAGGAGGACACGGGGACCGGCGACTGAACGGGCCCGCGTCCCGCCGCCCCGGGCCGTACGCGCGGCCGCGCCCGGGGCGCAGGTGACCGGAGGTCAGCCGACGGTGGTCGTGATCTGCCCGGCGCCGCTCTCGCTCAGCCAGTCCGACCATGACAGGTTGTAGTCGGCGTAGCCGTTGTCGCCCTTGGCCTTGCCGCGCGGCGAACCGGTGACGGTGACCGGGTCGCCCGCCTTGACGTAGTTGTAGAACCACTTCGCGTCGGCCATCGACAGGTGGACGCAGCCGTGCGAGCCGTAGCCGTGTCCCGGGTTCGGGTCGCCGGTCGAGTAGTGGATGTACGTGCCGGACGTCGTGAGGTGCACGTCCCACGGCAGGGTGATGTCGTAGTAGTTCGGCGACCCCTTCGTGCAGCTGATGCCGACGCTGCACGAGGTCATGTGGACCTTCTTGGCCTTGTCGATCACGGCCATGGTGCCGTCCCACGTCGGGAACTTCGGGTTGCCCGCGTCGATGGCCAGCGTGCGGACCTTCGCGCCGTTCTTCGTGACGGTCATCGTGTGGCCCTTGACCGACACCTTGGCCTCCACGTCGTCGCCGATCGTGAAGGAGTGCTGGTAGCCGTGGACGCCGACGCGGCCGTTGCCGTTCTTCACGCCCGTCATGTCGGCGTTGAGGCTGACCTTCGTGCCGCTCGGCCAGTAGTTCTCGGGCCTGAAGTCGACGCGCGTGTCGCTGAACCAGTGCCACGCCCCGGTGATCGCCTTGGACGTGGTGATCTTGAGGTGCTTCTCCACGTCGGCCCGCGCGGACTTCGCGACGGGGTTGCTGAAGACGACCGAGATCGGCTGCGCCACGCCCACCGTGCCGCCGCGCGGGACGATCGTGTCGAGCAGCATCGGCGGCGCCGTCGGCTTCGACGGGCTCGGCTTCGCGTCGGGCGACGCCTTCGCGCTGCTCGCCGACCCCGCCTTGTTGTCGGAGGCCGAGGTCTTCGCGTCCGCGTTGCCTCCGCACGCGCTCACTCCGACCAGGACGGCACCGGTCAGCAGCGCCATTCCGATGCTGCTCCTGCGGCGGCCTATACCCACGCCCATACCTCAGCTCCCGCTCACACCACGCGTGTTGTCACGAAACGTGTTGCCACAAACTCCGACATCACGTTGGACGTGGCCGGCCGCCCGGCAGTTCCCGGACGCGGGCAAAGCGACGACAAAGTCGGGCGTGAGGGGTGTGACATGCGCGACTGTTGTGCTATCAACGCGCGAGAGCGTGCCAGCTCGGGTTGGGGACGACGGTCAGGACGGCGGAGACGAGGACGACGACGGCGAGGACGGTGACCTCCAGATACGCCTCCCGGCCGGCCGTGCCGGTGCGCCGCAGCCGCCGGCGCGCGCCGAGCGCGAGGGCGCTCGCGGCGCCCACGAGCGCCAGTTTGACCAGCAGTACCCTCCCGTACGCGCTGGTGAGTGCCACGTCGAACGGCATCTTGCGCAGCGCGGACGCGGTGCCCGTCGCGGCGAGCGCGACCGGAAGCCAGCCGGCCCGCCTGGCGTAGCGGGACAGGACGGCGTTCGCGTACGGGCGGTCGCCGCGTGCGCCGCACAGGACGCGCAGGACGTGGAACAGGCCGCCCGTCCACAGGGAGGCGGCGGTGAGGTGCACGACGGTGAGGGCCGCGCCGATGAGGGGCGTCGACTGCTCGGGGTGGGCGCGCAGGGCCTCGGCGCCGACGACGGCGGCGAGCGGTGCGAGCGCCCAGCCGGGGCGGCCGAGGGCGGCGCATCCGGCCGCGAGCAGGAAGCCGTTGGCCATGACGAGCAGGAGCCGCCCCTGGACGGTGCTGTACGCGGATGCGGCGTTCAGGCCGCTGACGCCGCACAGCAGCAGGAGTTGGCCCGCACAGGCGCCGGCGCCCGCCAGCGAGGCGACGGCGGACAGGGGGCGCGGCGCGGGCCGCGGCCGGTCCGCGCGTGAGGGGGCGCGTGCGAAGCGCGCGCCGGCGAGTTCGCCGAGGTGGACGGCGAGCGCGGCGAAGACGATCGCGCGCAGCAGCGTCGTCGTGCCGGCCGCGTGGACGGGCAGTTCGCCCGTGCCGTGGGTGGCGGCCGCGACGCCGAGCAGGGCGATGAGCGCCGCTGCCACGATGCCGGGTGCGGCGAGCCACGCCGTACGGGTGGCGCCCCGGCGCTCGTCGGGCAGGGCCGCGTCTGCTGAGGGTCCCGGAAGGCTCACCGGCCGATCATCTCCGCGCCCGGTCCGTGGCGCAGCGCGAGCACGCCATCCGGCGGACCGGCATCCGGCGCGGTGGCGCGCGCCGGCGCCGGGCGCCGGATGCGGTCGAGGTCAGCCGTCCTTGCGTGAGGCGAGGAACTCCTCGAAGCTGAGCAGCCCGTCGCCGTTGGCGTCGTGGGCGTTGATGACCGTCTGGGCGATGGACTCGGTGACGTGGTGGTCGCCGAGCTGCGCCATGAGGCTCTTGTACTCCGCCGCGGTGATGAATCCGTCGCCGTTCGCGTCGAACCTGTCGAACGCCTTGCGCGTCTCGTCGATGTCCGCCACTGCTTCAGCCCCATTCTGGTCGGGTCGTTGACGCGCCCAGATTATCGGCCCGGCCTCACCCGTTCGGCGGGGCCGTGCCCACACGTTCGGAGGGGTGGGTCAGCACGTTCGGAGGGGGCGGGTCGGCGCGTTCAGCGGTCCTGGAGGCGCATCTCGAACCAGGTGCTCTTGCCTCGGGGCAGCAGGTCCACGCCCCAGCGGTCGGCCAGCTTGTCGACGAGGAAGAGGCCGCGGCCGCCCGCGTCCATCGGCTGCACGGGCATCAGGCAGGGCAGGCCGCGCGAGGGATCGCGCACCTCGATCCTGATCCACCCTCTGCGGCGCAGCATCCGCAGGCCGAACACCCGGGCACCCGCGTGCTGCACGGCGTTGCCGACGAGTTCGGAGACGAGCAGCACGGCGTGCTCGGCCAGCTGCGGGGAGAGCGACCAGTGGCGCCGCACGACCGCGTGGGTGATGCGGCGTGCGACGGCGGCGGACTCGGGCAGGGAGGCGAGGCGCACCTCCTCCTCCGCCGGATTGCCGAACAGGTCGAGCGCCCTGAGCGCGTGTTCGTCCTCGACGGCGGGCGCCGGCCGCACGGCGACCGCGCCGCCGAGCCGTCGTGGCTGCTCCACTTTCTCCAGACTCGCCATGCCCTCCATCATGGCCGTCCGCGGGGCGCCGTGGGGGCGTTCCGCGGGATTCCACCCCCGGAATACGAGATTCCGTGCAATTGCATCGGCATATGCCAAAGGCAGGCTGTCAGCCCCGACATCCCAGCTGACCTGGGCTTAGTCGTCGTTTCGTGCAATGGAACCACCCGATCGGGCCATCGGCTTAAGTTCCGTTTAAGACGGCGAGGCCCCGCCCGGCAGGTGGTGCGAGCCGGTGCGGGGCCTCGGAAAACGACGCGCGCAAAGCGCCCTCGGAGAGCCGTCGTCGGGGGGCAGTCAGAGGAACTGCGCCTTGCCGGGCCCTTCCTCCACGAACGAGCGCATGCCGCGCTCCCGGTCCTCCGTCGCGAACAGTCCGGCGAACCAGGTGCGTTCGATCGCGAGGCCCGACTCGATGTCCGTCTCGAGACCCGCGTCCACCGCCTCCTTCGCCGCGCGAAGGGCGAGCGCGGGGCCCTTCGCCAGCCGCTCGGCCCACTTCTGCGCCTCGGTGTAGACGTCGGCCGCGGGGACCACCCGGTCGACGAGCCCGATCGCGAGCGCCTCTTCGGCCTTGACCTGGCGCCCCGTGAAGATGAGGTCCTTCGCCCGTGAGGGGCCGACGAGGCGCGCGAGGCGCTGGGTGCCGCCGGCGCCCGGGATGAGGCCGAGCAGGATCTCCGGCTGGCCGAGCTTGGCGTCGTCGGCGGCGATGCGGTAGTCGGCGCAGAGCGTCAGCTCGCAGCCGCCGCCGAGCGCGTAGCCGGTGACGGCGGCGACGACGGGCTTGGGGATGCGCGCCACCGCGGTGAACGCCTCCTGGAGCGCGCGGGAGCGCACGACCATCGCCGCGTGGTCCATGTCGCGCATTTCCTTGATGTCGGCGCCCGCCGCGAAGGACTTGCCGCCGCCGTACAGGATGACCGCGCGCACGTCGTCGCGGTCGCCGGCCTCCTGCGCGAGGTCGCGGAGCAGGTCCTGCATGGAGACGTCGAGCGCGTTCATCGGGGGGCGGTCGAGCCGGATCGTACCGACGCCGCCGGACACTTCGAGGGATACGGTTGCCATGCAGGCAGGTTAACGCCCGCTAACGACACCGGGCCCGGCGCGCCGGTTCACAGCGCGCCGGGCCCCTGTGTCTCGGCGTCAGTTCTTCCAGTCCGCCCAGGACATGTTCCAGCCGTTGAGGCCGTTGTCCGGCGCGACCGTCTTGTCGTGCGAGTTCTTCACGACCACGATGTCGCCGATCAGGGAGTGGTTGTAGAACCACGCCGCCGGGGTGCCGTTGTCGCCGCCGCCGCGCTCGTCGTGCAGGCCGACGCAGCCATGGCTGGTGTTGGACGAGCCGAAGATGCCGGTGGACGCCCAGTAGTTGCCGTGGATGAACGTGCCCGACTGCGTCAGCCGCATCGCGTGCGGCACGTCCGGGATGTCGTACTCGCCGCCGAGGCCGACGGTCTGGCTGTTCATGCGGGTCACCGGGTCCTTCTCGCTGATGACCATCTGCCCCTCCCACGTGGTGTGGCCGGGGCCGCCCGCGCTGATCGGGATCTGGCGGATCTGCTTGCCGTCGCGCACGACCTTCATGGTGTGGGCGTCCGCGTCGACGGTGGAGACCTGGCTGCGGCCGACGGTGAACTTCACCGTCTTCGACTGCGTGCCGTACACGCCGGGCCTGCCCTCGACGCCGTCGAGGTTCAGCTTGACGGTCACCTTCGTGCCGGGCGTCCAGTACTTCTCCGGACGGAAGTCGAGCCGGTCGTTGCCGAACCAGTGCCCCTCGACGGGCACCGCCGGGTCCGCCGTCACCGTGATCGCCTTCTCCACGGCGGCCGGGTCCGTGATGCCGCGCGTGAAGTTGAGCGAGACGGGCATGCCGACGCCGACCGTGGCGCCGTTCTCCGGCTTGTAGTAGCCGATGAAGGTGTTCTTCGGGGTCAGCGTGGCGAACGTGGTGTCCTTCGCGGAGACGCGGCCCTTGGCGTCCTTCGCCGTGACGTGCACCTTGTACTCGGTGGAGGACGCGAGGTGCTGCAGCGGCTGCCAGCCGGCGCCGTCCGCGGAGATCTTGCCGTCGACCGCCGCGCCCTGGTCGTCCTTCACGGTGACGGACGTCAGCGTGCCCTTGGCGACGCTGACCCGCAACGCGCCCGTCGTGGCCACCGACTTGGCGCCGTCGTCCGGCGTGACCTTGACGACGGCCTGCGACACGTCGTCCGCGGCCTTGGCCGCCGTGCTGCCCGCCTGCGCCTTGCCGTCGTCGCTCTTGCCACCGCTCGAGCCGCCGCACGCCGCGACGGCGAACAGCAGCGCGCCCAGGATGAGCGCGAGCAGCCCGGTGCCCGCCCTGCCACGGGGGCGCGCGGTCCCCTTCCGTTCACCCGTCCGCCGTCCCAGCGGTATGAGTGGCTGCCTCACGTCGGTCGTCTCCCCTCGCACGGCCTGGCACCGCCACGGCCCGCAACCCCGCGTGACCAGCGCACGCGATGGCGTTAGATAATCACACCGAAGGACGCGCGACGTTCACACGAGTGTCACCGTTCGGTCCCAACCACGGGCGGCCGGGCGTCACGCCGTCGGGGAGGTCTTCCCTCCGCTCACCGGGCCGAACCCTTCCGCCACGCGGCCCAGTCCATGTTCCAGCCGCTGAGCCCGTTGTCGGGCGCCACCGTGCGGTCGTCGGAGTTGACGACCTTCACCACGTCGCCGATGAGCGAGCTGTCGAAGAACCACCCCGCGGGTGTGGAGGAGCTGCCGCCCTTGACGTCCCGCAGGCCGATGCAGCCGTGGCTGGTGTTGCGCGATCCGAACGTGTCGGCAGACGCCCAGTAGTTGCCGTGGATGAACGTGCCCGACCGGGTCAGCCGCATCGCGTGCGGCACGTCCTTGATGTCGTACTCGCCGCCGAAGCCGACGGTGGAACCGTTCATGCGGGTCACGTCGTACATCTGCGAGATGACCATCTCGCCGTTGTACGTCGTCCTGTCCGGTGCGCCGGTCGTGACGGGGAGCGTGGCGAGCAGCCTGCCGCCCTCGCCGCGCACCTTCATGGTGTGCGCCGCCGCGTCGACCGTGGAGACCTGGGAGCGGCCGATCGTGAAGGCGACCGTCTTCTGCTGGGTCCCGTACACGCCGGGCGCCGCCTGGACGTCCCGCAGGTGCAGGCCGAGCGTGACCTTGGTGCCCGGCTTCCAGTACGAGCGCGGCCTGAAGTCGAGGCGCCGGTCGCCGAACCAGTGGCCTGCGATGTCGACCGCCGGGTCCGAGGTGACGGAGATGGCGCGCTGCACGGCCGCCCGGTCCTTGATCCGCCGGTTGAAGTCGATGGAGACGATCATGCCGGTGCCGACGGTGGCACGGTTCTCCGGCGTGAAGTACCCGATGAAGCGGTGGGCGGGCACGGTGGTGGTGAACGTGGTGTGCCGGGCGGCGCGCCTGCCGCTGTCGTCGACGGTGACGGCGTCGACGCCGTACTTGGCCGCGAGCGCCGGGTGCGCGCCGGGCAGCGGCGTCCAGCTGCGCCCGTCGGCCGAGACCTGGCCGGGCAGGTCGACCGGGTCGGCGGCCTCGATCTGCTGGACGGTGACGCGTTCGAGCCGCCCCTCGGGGACGGTGACGCGGATGCGGTCGAAGCGGCCCACGTCCTTGGCGCCGTCGCGTGGGGTGACACGGATCGAGTCGGCGGAGGCCGCGCCCGGCGCCTGGTCCTTGCCCGCACTGTCGGTGTGCCCGCCGTCGCACCCCGTGAGGCCCGCGAGGAGGGCGGCCGAGGCGAGTGCCAGGATGGCGGCGCGGGCTGCGGCCCGCTGCGTTAGCTGTCTCACGCCCCGCCCAACGACGCCGGGGGCCCGGGGAAACGTACCGTGACCCGGAGGGGCGTGAGGGTGGGTCCTGTGGAGGGAAGGAACAGGGGGAAGACCACGCGGACAGGGGTGCGGCGCGGGGACGCCGCGCACCGCCGCCCGCGTGGGCCGACGAGCCGCGGGAGGCCGACAGGTGGCGAGCGCAGCCGAGCAGGAGGAGTTGCGGGATCCGGCCGATGAGCCGGTGCGTGACCTCGCGACCGGGTGGCCCCCGTACGGGGACGGCACGGCGCCGTACGGGGATGGCGGGGCGTTCGGCGGTCACCTTCCGTACCGGCGCGGGCACGCCGGGTCGGTGTGGCCGGGCGCACCGGCGCCGCTCGGTGCCGAGTTCCGCACCGGCCCCGGCGGCGCGACGGGCACCAACTTCGCCCTGTGGGCGGGCGGCGCCGAGGCCGTAGAGGTCTGCCTCTTCGAGGACGGCGGCGAGGGCGACGGCGGGGGCAACCGCACTCGCGAGACCAGGTACGAGTTGGTGGAGCAGACGCACGGCGTGTGGCACGGCTTCCTGCCGGGCGTCGCGCCGGGTACGCGCTACGGCTACCGCGTGCACGGCCGCTGGGACCCGTGGACGGGCGCGCGCTGGAACCCGGCGAAGCTGCTGCTCGATCCGTACGCGCGCGCCGTCGACGGCGACTTCAGGCTGCCGCCCGAGGTGTACGGCCATGTGCGCGACTGGCCGCAGCAGCACGTCGCGGACACCGTGCGCGACGAGCGCGACTCGGCGCCGCACGTACCGAAGGGCGTCGTCGTGGCCGGCCGGGCGCGGGGCGGCGCGCCGGTGGACGAGGGGCGGCCGGGGACGCCGTGGGCCGACACCGTGCTCTACGAACTGCACGTGCGGGGGTTCACCGCGCGGCACCCGGGCGTGCCGGCCGAGCTGCGTGGCACGTACGCGGGCCTCGCCCATCCCGCGGCGATCGAGCACCTGCGGGGGCTCGGTGTCACGGCCGTCGAGCTGCTGCCGGTGCATCAGTTCGCGCACGAGGACCACCTGCTGCGGCGCGGCCTGACCAACTACTGGGGCTACAACTCGATCGGCTACTTCGCGCCCCACGCGGCGTACGCGGCGCACGGCACGCGCGGCGAGCAGGTAGCCGAGTTCAGGGACATGGTGCGCGCGCTGCACGCGGCCGGCATCGAGGTCGTCCTCGACGTGGTCTACAACCACACGGCGGAGGGCGGCGAGCTGGGGCCGACGCTGTCGCTGCGCGGCGTCGGCAACCGCGGCTACTACCGGCTGCAGCAGGACGCGCGCCGCTACGCCGACTTCACGGGGTGCGGCAACACACTCGACGTGATGCGGCCGCAGGCGCTGCGGCTGATCACGGACTCGCTCAGGTACTGGGTCACCGAGATGGGCGTGGACGGCTTCCGCTTCGACCTGGCGGCCGCGCTGGCGCGAGCCGCCCACGACGTGGACATGGCCTCGCCGTTCCTCACGGTGCTCGCGCAGGACCCCGTGCTCAGCGGCGTGAAGCTGATCGCGGAGCCGTGGGACGTGGGCGCGGGCGGCTACCAGGTGGGCGCGTTCCCGCCGCCGTGGGCGGAGTGGAACGACCGCTACCGCGACGCGGTGCGGGACTTCTGGCGCGGCGCCGCGCCCGACGTGCGCGACCTCGGCACCCGGCTCTCGGGCTCCAGCGACCTGTACGAATGGGGCGGGCGGCAGCCGTACGCGTCCGTCAACTTCGTCACGGCGCACGACGGTTTCACGCTGCGCGACCTCGTCTCGTACGAGCGCAAGCACAACGAGGCGAACGGCGAGGGCAACCGGGACGGGACGGACAACAACCGCGCCTGGAACTGCGGAGCCGAGGGCGAGAGCGACGACCCGGACGTGACGGCGCTGCGCCGCCGCCAGTCGCGCAACATGGTCGCGACGCTGCTGCTGTCGGCGGGCGTCCCGATGCTGGTCGCGGGCGACGAGATGGGCCGCACGCAGGGCGGCAACAACAACGCCTACTGCCAGGACAACGAGACCGGCTGGGTCGACTGGTCGCTGCTCGGCGACCCCGGCTGGGCGGCGCTGCACGCCCTGACCTCGCGGCTGGCGAGGCTGCGCGCCCAGCATCCCGTGCTGCGGCGGCGCACGTTCTTCACCGGCCGGCCGCGCACGCCTGACGGGCTGCGCGACCTGGCGTGGTTCACGGTGCGCGGCGAGGAGACGACGGAGGACGACTGGTACGCGCCGGCGTGCACGCTGGTGCTGTTCCTGTCGGGCCGCGACATCACCCGCCGGGACGAGCGGGGCCGCGAACTGGTCGGCGACAGCTTCCTCGCGATCCTGCACGCGGGCGCCGATCCTCAGAACGTGGGGCTGCCGGGTCCGCCGTGGGCGGACGCGTACGAGGTGGTCGTCGACACGTCGCTGGAGGACCAGGCCGGTGAGCCGGCCGTCCGGCATCCGGGTGGCACCACCCTCACGGTCCCGGCGCGCTCGGTGCTCCTGCTGCGCGCGCTGCCTGCGCCATACGACGGCGGATGAGCCGGGCGGCCCTGACGGGCCGGACCGTCAGGCGCCGAGGATGTGCCGGTCGTAGCCGACGGCCACCGCCGCCGCGCGGTCCCTGACGCCGAGCTTGGCGTAGAGGTGGGTGAGGTGGGTCTTGACCGTGGCCTCGCTGATGAAGAGGTCTTTCGCGATCTCGCGGTTCGACGAGCCCTTCGCGACGAGTTCGAGCACCTCACGCTCGCGTGCCGACAGCGGCTCGGCCCCGGGCGCGCTCGCCGGCGTGCGCACCCGGGAGACCAGGCGGGAGGCGACGGCGGGCGACAGGACGGCGCGGCCCTGGGCCGCGGCCCGCACCGCCGTGAACAGCTCCTCGCGCGGGGCGTCCTTGAGCAGGTAGCCGGTCGCGCCCGCCTCGATCGCGGGCAGCGTGTCGGAGTCGGTGTCGTACGTGGTGAGGACGAGGACCTTCGCACGCGCGCCTCTGCGGGCCAGCTCGGCGATGGCGGCGACCCCGTCGCCGCCCGGCATCCGCAGGTCCATCAGGACCACGTCAGGGTCGAGCCGCAGAGCCAGCCCGACGCCGTCGACGCCGTTCGACGCCTCGCCCAGCACCCGGAAACCGGGCGACGACTCGAACATCCCGCGCAGCCCGTCGCGCACGACGGGATGGTCGTCGACGAGCAAGAGCGTCACGGTCTCTTCGGCCTGTTCACCCATGGTGGACCAACGGTACGCGAGCGGAGACCGCTGTACCCCCTCCCTTCTCCGACTCGACGGTGAGGGATCCCGCGATCCGCTCGACCCGCGCGCGCATGCCCGCGAGGCCGAACCCTCCCGTCCCGGTGCGCTCCGGCACGTCGAGGAGGTCGAAGCCCGCGCCGTCGTCGCGCACGTCGAGCGTCACCTCGTCGCCCATGTAGGAGAGCGTGACCCCGACGCGCTCGGCGGCCGCGTGCCGGTCCGCGTTGGCGAGAGCCTCCTGCGCGACCCGCAGCAGCGTCGCCGCGACCTCGTCGTGCAGCTGTTCCTCGGTGCCGGTGACGGTGAACCGCGCGGCGACGCCCGTACGGTCCGACCAGGTGTCCACGGTCTTCTTCAGCGCCTCGGGCAGCGCGCCGTCCTCCAGGTCGAGCGGGCTGAGGTTCTGCACGGACCGGCGCGCCTCCCCCAGGCTGTGCCGGGCGAGCGCGGCCGCCCGCGACAGGTGCGCGTGCGCGACGTCCTCGTCGCTCGCGGCGCTGACGGCCTGGAGCTGGGCGATGATCCCGGCGAGCCCCTGGGCGATCGTGTCGTGGATCTCCGCGGCCAGCCTGCGCCGTTCGTCCGCGACGCCCGCCTCGCGCGCCTGGACGAGCAGTTGCGCGTGCAGCTGCGCGTTCTCCTGCATGGCGAGCTCAAGGCGGGTGTTGGCCGTCTCCAGCTGGCGGATCGTGTCCGTCCTCTGCTTGGCCTTCGCCACCTCCCTTTCCCCGAGGGCGGAGAAGATCGCCGCCATGCCGCTGTTCAGCACGATCAGCGCGCCGAACAGGATCCACACGGTGGTGGACCTCGGCGGCAGCCCGGACGCCTGCGACCCGGCGATCGTCACCGCGTTGACGAAGAGACCCACCCTGGTCATCCGGCGGGGCAGCATGCGGCTGACGGCCAGGTATCCGGTGTAGGCGTAGATCGCGTACAGCGGGTTGAACCAGGTCAGGGCGAAGGCGAGGGCCGTGCGGATCCAGTAGTGGGCCTGCTCGGCGGCCGACTCGGACACGGCCACCCGCCCGGGCCGCGCCCACCACAGCTCGAAGGCCAGCGCCACCGGCGCCACTCCGGCCGCCCCGTACACGTCGCCGCGGCTCATGAGCGCGGGGGCGACCGCGGCCGAGACGGCCGTCCCGACCCCGAAGAGCGTCAGCGGACCCCAGCGGAAGACCTGCTCCCAGCGCTCCTCGTGCAGAGCGGCGTGGCCTCTCATCCGGCCAGTCTCCCCCAGGCAGGGGACGGCTGACCAGGACCCGCCCCGTGACAGGAGCACCGCGGCGGCGGGCCGGGCGCGCTCCTGGCGGGTCACTGCCATCGGAACCAGCGGGCCGCGGCCGCCGTCAGCGCAATCGTCCACAGCGCGGTCACTCCCAGGTGGACGAGGCCGGGGAACGCGCCGCGCGCGGCCTGGTCGAGGGTCTGTGACGCGGCGCCGAGCGGCGTGTACTCGACGATCGTGCGCAGCAGGTGCGGCATGGTCTGGACGGGCAGCCAGACGCCCGCGGTGAACATCGAGGGGAACAGGGTGACAGCGCCCAGCGCCTGCGCGGCCTTCTCGTGCCGGGCGACCGCCGAGATCAGCAGGCCGAGCGATATGGCGCTCGCGGCGGCGAGGACCAGCGCGAGGAGGTATCCGCCGGGCCGGCCGGGCAGTGCCACGCCGAACGCGATCCGGCCGACCGCGACCGCGAGCAGCGCCGAGAACAGGGCGCCTCCGCCCAGCAGCACCAGCTGGGAGACGAGCATCGCGGACGGCCGGACCGGCGTGGTCGACATGCGGCGCAGGATCCCGCGCTCCCGGTAGCCGGTGAGGATCGGCGGCATGGCCTGCATCCCGGCCATGGTCAGCGCGAGCAGCACGGCGACCGGCACGTACAGGTCGATGACGCGGCGCCCGCCGAGGCCGGCGTCCGCCTCCCGGAAGCCGGGGATGAGGCCGAGGATCACCAGGAGGACCGTGGGCAACAGCAGGACCGACAGCGCGATGGACGGCTCGCGCAGGTAGAGGAGACGGGCCTCGGTCCGCAGGACGGCGGCGGCCGGGGACGGCCTGCGCCCGGCGGACGCGGTGGCGGTGGCGGACATGGTCACACTCTCTCTTCCGGGGTGTGGGGAGCGTTCGGCCGGCGGGCCGCGTCCTGGGCCTGCGCGGTGCGGTCCTGGGCCGGAGCGGTGCGGTCCTGGCCGGCCGTGATGTCGAGGAACGCGTCGTCGAGGGACGCCTCGGTGACCCGCAGCTGGCGGGCCGTGACGCGGTGGCGGGCGAGGAGCGTGATGACGGCGTTGACCGTGTCGTCGCTGCCGTGGATCACGACCCGGCCGCCGGGCGCGGCGACGGACATGACGTCGGGCAGCGCGTACAGCTCCGGCTCCGCCAGCGGCCGCGAGGGGGTGAAGGAGATGACGGTGGACGCGCTCGACCTGGCGATCAGGCCGGACGGCGTGTCGAGCGCGGCGAGCCGGCCCTCGTCGATGACGGCGACGCGGTCGCACAGCCGCTGGGCCTCCTCCATGAAGTGCGTGACGAGCAGCACCGTGACGCCGGAGTCCCGTATCTCCTCGATCAGCTGCCACGTGTCGCGGCGGGCACGCGGGTCGAGGCCGGTCGTCAGCTCGTCGAGGACGACGACGCGCGGGCCACCGATCAGGGCGAGCGCGATGAACAGGCGCTGTTTCTGGCCGCCGGACAGCTTCGCGAAGCGTGTGGTCAGCTTGGCGTCGAGACCGAGGCGGGACGCGAGCGGCCGCCAGTCGACAGGGCGGGGGTACAGCGCGGAGTACAGCTCCAGGGCCTCCCGCACGGTGAGCTTGGGCTGTAGCTCGCTCTCCTGGAGCTGCGCGCCCAGCAGGTGGGTGACCCGCTCGTGGTCGGCGACCGGATCCAGGCCCGCGACCCTGATCACGCCGCTGTCCGGTACGCGCAGCCCCTCCACGCACTCGACGGTGGTCGTCTTGCCCGCGCCGTTCGGGCCGAGGATGCCGAAGACCTCCCCCTCCTCCACGGTGAAGGACACCCCGTCCACCACGGGCCTGCCCCCGTACGCCTTGCGCAGGTCTCGCACTTCGATGATCGCCATACCTGAAACCATGCCGCCGGCGGCCCGCGCCGGGTATCCGCCAACGCGCTCGAACCGGCATCGTCCGATCGGTTGATGCGGCATCCACCGGTCCGCTCCGGGCGGCCGGGCAGCGGCCGGAAAAGCCGGTGAACGATGTCAGTGCCTCCCCGTAGGCTCAGTTGGATGTCCGAGAACCGAGAAGCAACGGGAAGACCACCGGCCGTGCGGACACTGCTGCGGCTGTGGCCGTACCTGCGCCCGGTGCGGCTGCGCATGTCCCTGGCCGCTGTGATCGCCATCGTGGCGTCCTGCCTCGGACTGGTCTTCCCCCTGGTGCTGAAGTGGATGGTGGACGGGCCGATCGCGCACCGCGACACCGGCGGCGTCTGGCGGGGCGCGCTGATCCTGCTGCTCCTCGGCGCCGCCGAGGCAGGCCTGTTCGGCCTGCGCAGATGGCTGGTGGCCCGCCCGCTCGCCGGGATCGAGGCGTCGATGCGCGCCGACCTCTACCGCCACCTGCAGCGCCTGCCGGTCGCCTTCCACGACCGGTGGCCGTCGGGCCAGTTGCTCTCGCGCGGCACGACGGATCTGATGCTGCTGCGCCAGTTCCTCTCCTTCCCGCTGATGTTCCTGCTGGTCAACGGCGTGACGATCGTGACGGGTTGCGTGATCCTGCTGCTGCAGGACTGGGCGCTCGGGCTCCTGCTGCTCGCGCCCGCGGTACCGCTGGTGATCCTCTGCTCGGTCTTCGAGTCGCGGTACGCGCTGGTGGCGCGGCGCGCGCAGGACCAGGTCGGCGATCTGACGACGGTGGTCGAGGAGGGCGTGCTCGGCATCCGGATCGTCAAGGGGTTCGGGCGCCACCGCAGCCAGACGCAGGCCTTCCGCGCTCTCGCGGCGAAGCTGCGGGGCACCGAGTTGGAGAAGGGCCGCCTGCTGGCCGGCATCTGGTCCCTCATCACGACCATCCCCGAGCTGGCGATCGGCGCGGCGCTGGTGTTCGGCACGTTGCGGGTGGCGGACGGCGGCCTGTCGGCGGGCACGCTCGTCGCGTTCCTCTCCACGGCGCTCGCGCTGCGCTGGCCGGTCGAGTCGATCGGTTTCATGCTCGCCATGAGCCAGGAGGCGGCGACCGCGGCCGAGCGGTTCTTCGAGCCGATGGACGCGCGGGAGGAGACGGACACCACGGAGGAGGACACCGCGGAGGAGACGAACACCGCGGAGCCGGCCGCGGCGGGGTGCGCGGCCGCGTCGGCCGAGGGGGGCCTGCGCTTCGAGGGCGTGTCCTTCCGCTACCCGGACGCGGGTCCTGACGCGCCGGCCGTGCTGTCCCGTATCGACCTGCACGTGGCCCCGGGCGAGACGATGGCGCTGGTCGGGGCGACGGGTTCGGGCAAGACGACGCTGACGGCACTGGTGCCGCGCCTGCACGAGGCGACGTCGGGCCGCATCACGCTGGACGGCGAGGACATCACGCTGATGCCGCGCGCACGCCTGCGCGAACTGGTGTCGGTCGCCTTCGAGGAACCGACGCTGTTCTCGGCGAGCGCCGGGGAGAACGTGCTGATGGGCGTCGGCGGCGAGGCCGGCGACGGGGATCTGGACCGCGCGCTCGACGTGGCGCAGGCGGGCTTCGTACGCGAGCTGCCGCGCTCGACGGACACCCAGGTCGGCGAGCAGGGGCTGAGCCTGTCGGGTGGCCAGCGCCAGCGGCTCGCGCTGGCCAGGGCGGTGGTGGGCAGGCCGCGCTTCCTGGTGCTCGACGACCCGCTCTCCGCGCTCGACGTCCATACCGAGGCGCTGGTGGAGGCCGCGTTGCGCCGCGTCCTGCGGGAGACGACGGCGCTGGTGGTGGCCCACCGCCCGTCGACGGTCCTGCTGGCCGACCGGGTCGCGCTGATCTCGCACGGCCGGGTCGCCGCGGTCGGCACGCACCAGCAGTTGCTGCGCGAGAACGCGGAATACGCCTGGCTGATGTCGGGCGAGGAACACGGCGGGCAAGCCGCCACCGTCGAGCCGCTTGCCGCCGCTCAGCCGCCGGCAGCCGCGGAACCGGCACGCGCCGGAGTGGGTGGCGGGCAGCAGCAGCGCGCAGAGGAGGAGGCCCGATGAGCACGCCGACGACCACGGGGCCCACCCCGGGCGGCGGGTCCGAGGCGGCCGCCGAGGACGCGGCCGCCCTGGCCGCCGCGGCCGCCCCCGCCGACGACCCGTTCGACCGGGACGCGCTGCCCTCTCCGCCCGGGGCGACGCGCACGCTGCTGCGCTCCCTCCTCGGCCCCGAGCGCCGGGGCGTCACGCTGACGGTCGTCATGCTGCTGCTCCAGCAGGCGGCGGCGCAGACCGGTCCGCTGCTCGTCGCGTACGCCATCGACCGCGCGGTGCCCGACCTTCGCCACGGCGAGCACGGCGCGCTGATCGCGGTCGGTGCCGGGTACGGGCTGTGCGCGCTGCTGTCCGGCTGGTTCCAGCAGTCCTTCATCAAGTCGTCGACGCGCGTGAGCCAGGCCGTCCTGTTCGACCTGCGGGGCAGGATCTTCCGCCACGCGCAGGCCCTGAGCGTCGACTTCCACGAGCGGTACACGTCGGGCCGGCTGATCTCACGGTCCACCACGGACGTGGAGTCGCTGCGCGAGCTGCTCGACGAGGGCCTTCAGGAGCTGGTCAGCGTCGTCGTGTCGTTCGTCTACATCTCCTGCATGCTGCTCTACCTGGACTTCGGCATCGGCGGCGTCGCCGTGGCGTCGTTCGTCCCGCTGTACCTGCTGGTGCGGCTCTACCAGCGCCGTGCGGAGCGGGTGTTCGGCCGCCGCTCGACCGCGATCGCGGCGGTCATCGTGAAGTTCGCGGAGACGCTGAACGGCATCCGGCCGGTCAGGGCGTTCCGTCGCGAGTCCGTCAACGACGCCGAGCTCGGCGTGCTGAACGGGCGCCACGAGCGCAGCAACGGCGACGCGCTGATCGAGATGGCCCGCTATGTGGTCGGTTCGCGCTTCGTCGCGAACACCGCCGTCGCCGGCATGGTGCTGTGGGGCGCGTACCGCGTCGCGGACGGCACGCTGGAGCTGGGCGTGCTGGCGGCCGCCGTGCTGTACCTGCGGCGTCTCTACGACCCGATCGACCGCCTCGGCATGTTCCTCAACGCCTACCAGTCGGCGTCGGCCTCGCTGGAGAAGATCGCGGGGCTCCTGGCGCAGGTGCCGAGCGTCCCCGAGGCGGAGCGGCCGCGCGCGCTGCCCGTACGCGACGGCGCCCTGCCCGGCCGCGAGGTCGTCTTCGAGGGCGTCGGCTTCGGGTACCGCACGGGCGGCGAGGTGCTGCCCAGGTTCACGCTGACCCTGCCCGCGGGCCAGACGGTCGCGGTCGTCGGCTCCACGGGGGCGGGCAAGTCCACGCTGGCGAAGCTGCTCGCGCGGTTCTACGACCCGACGGCGGGCCGCGTCCTGCTCGACGGCGTCGACCTTCGCGACCTGGACACGCCCGAGTTGCGGCGCGGCGTGGTGATGGTGACGCAGGAGGCGTTCCTGTTCTCGGGGACGGTCGCGGAGAACATCGCGATCGGCCGCCCCGACGCGACCCGCGAGCAGATCGAGCGGGCGGCCAAGGAGATCGGGGCGCACAACTTCATCGAGGGGCTGCCCGACGGGTACGACACGGACGTCCGCAAGCGCGGCGGCCGGATCTCCGCGGGCCAGCGCCAGCTGGTCGCGTTCGCGCGTGCCCTCCTCGCCGATCCGGCGGTGCTGATCCTCGACGAGGCGACGAGTTCGCTCGACGTGCCGGGCGAGCGGGCGGTGCAGCGCGCGATGGACACGGTGCTGCGTGGGCGGACGGCCGTGGTGATCGCGCACCGGTTGTCGACGGTCGAGATCGCCGACCGGGTCCTGGTGATGGAGCACGGGCGCATCGTGGAGGACGGCGCGCCGGCCGAACTGATCGCCGGCACCGGCCGCTTCGCCGACCTGCACCGCGCCTGGCGCGACAGCCTGGCGTAGTCGTAAAGCACCGTCCGCCGGCTACCCGGGTGACGGGTTTCCGCCCGGACCGGAGGCCTGCGCGTCGGTTTCCGCCGCCAGAGGCGTTCTGGCTGTGGCATCCGGCGGCGCCCCGGCACAGTGATGCGCGTCGAGAACGCTGTATCACGAAGGGGAACGACGGTGGAGATGAGCCGTGGCCCGCGCACCATGTTGCGCGGCAGAACCGTCCGCGTGGAATCCGGCACACGTCCGGGGGTGCGCGATGCGTAAGTGGTGGCCGCTCGTCGCGGTGAGCCTCGGCGCGTTCATGCTCCTGATCGACGTCACCATCGTGAACGTCGCCCTGCCCGCCATGGCGAAGGACCTCGGGACGTCGTTCAGCGGCCTGCAGTGGGTCGTCGACATCTACGCCCTGACGCTCGCCGCGCTGCTGCTGGGGGCGGGGACCGTCGCCGACCGTCTCGGCCACCGCCGGGTCTGCGTCGCAGGACTGACGATCTTCGCGCTGGCCTCGCTGTCGTGTGCGCTCGCTCCCTCGACAGCGGTCCTGATCGCCGGCCGGGCCGTGCAGGGCGTCGGCGCGGCGGCGATGTTCGCCACCACCATCGCCCTGCTCAGCACCACCTACCGCGGCAGGGACCGCGGTGTCGCGTTCGGGGTGTGGGGCGCGGTCAACGGGGCGGCCGCCGCCGCGGGACCGATACTCGGCGGGCTGCTGACGCAGCACCTGGGCTGGCAGTGGATCTTCGCGGTCAACGTGCCCGTGGCCGTCGTGGCCGTGGCGATCACCTGGCGCTCCATCGCCCCCGACCACGGCGGCCGCTCACGCGCGCTCGACCTGCCCGGCATGGCCGCCTTCACCCTGATGGCAGCGGCCGTCACGTTCGGGCTGATCCGCAGCGCCGAAAGGTCCTGGGGCGACTGGGAGGTCTGGGGTCCCCTGGTGCTCGCCGCGCTGTCGCTCGCGGCCTTCCTCGTCGTCGAACGCCGTACCGCGGCGCCGATGCTCGACCTCTCGCTGTTCAGAAACCGCGCGTTCGTGGGGTTCGTGAGCGGGGCGGCGCTGCTGTCGATCGGGGCGTGGGCGATGTTCCCGTACGCGTCGCTGTGGATGCAGGGCAGGCTCGGTCTGGGCCCGGTGTCCACGGGGCTCGTGATCATGCCGATGAGCGCGGTGTCCTTCGTGGTGCCGCTGGTGATGGGGCGGTTGGGGCATGGGGTGCGGCCGCGCCATTCGGTGACGTTGGGTCTGCTGTTCATCGCCGCGGGCTCGTTCCTGGAGGCCCGGCTCGACGCCTCGGCCACGGCGGGCGTGCTGATACCCGGCATGCTGTGCATCGGCCTCGGCGCGGGGCTCGCGCTGCCTCCGCTGTCGTCGGCGGTGATGGGCGCGGTGCCGCCGGAACGCGCGGGGATGGCCGGGGGCGCGCTGAACATGGCGCGGCAGCTCGGCCTGGCGATCGGGGTCGCGGTGCTCGGTACCGTCTTCTCGTCGGTGGCCGGGGACGGCGTCACGGGTTCGCGTGCGTCCGTCGCCTCGGGGCTCGACGCCGGTTACGCGGTGGCGGGTGGATGTGCGGTGGTGGGCGCGGCGCTCGTGTTCGCCCTCACGCGCCCCGGCCGCCACGGGGGCACGGCGCACGAGGAGGCGGCCGCCGCGGCCGCGAGGCGCGAACCGGCCAGGAGCGCCTGACGCCTGACGCCCGGCGGCCGGCCCTCCGGCGCCGAAGACGCGCGGGGCCCGGCACGGGCCGGGCCCCCGCGCTGGCTACGCTGGAGCCGGCACGTGTCCCACCGTGTCCCGCGTGTCCCGCCCTCACTTCCCAGGGAGCCTGTCCGTGCGTTCGTGGCGACGTTGTCTGGATCTCGCCGGGGTGCGGCCCGCCGGCCTGCGCGCCGACTACACCACCGCCGCGCGCTACCTGCGCCGCCGCGAGCCCGCGCTCTACGGCGTCGTGCGCGTCCAGTCGCCAGGCGGCTTCCTGCCGCACGCGCTGACGGGCGCGTCGATGCTCGGCTTCACGGACGACGTGTGCGACACGGGCACCCCGGGCGAGCGGCTCCGGCAGCTCGACGCGTGGACCGGGCACGTCACGCGGGCGCTCGACACGGGCGACTCGCACCATCCGCTGCTGCGGGCCTTCGTGCACTCGGCCGAGGCCGCGGCCCTGCCGAGGAAGTGGTTCGACAGCTACCTCGCGGGCACGCGGATCGACCTGGAGTTCCCCGGCTTCGCCGACGAGGCGGACTACCAGCACTACATCGACACCCTGACCTGGCCGGGCATCATGCTCAGCACCGGCCTCACCCCGCACCTCGTGCCCGACGACGCGTTCGCCGCCTCCTGCCGGCTGGTCGCCGACGCCTGCCAGCGCACCGACCTGCTCACCGACCTGACCGAGGACATCGCGGAGGGCCGGCTCGCGCTGCCGCTGACCGACCTGGAGCAGCACGGCGTGAGCCGCTCCGACCTGGAGCGCGGCCGCCCCACCCGCGGTGTGCGCGCGCTGGTGCTCGCCACCGCGGACAGGGCCAGGGCCACTCTGCTCGAGGCGGGCCGGGTCGTCGGCGAGGTCCCCGTCGAGTTCCGGCCGCTCGTGCGGGTCCTGCTCGGCCTCTACCACCACCGCCTCGACACGATCGGCGCCATGGGCGCGGAGATCGTCAGGCGCCCGGTGCGGGACGACCCGGTGGAGTGCCTGCGCCTGGTGGCGGACTCGCGCCGCGAGCCCCTCGCGCTCGGCCTGTCGGCCTGACGCGCCGTTGCCCGCCCCCGCCGCCTAGTTGGGGTTCTCCGCGTTGGTGAGGGTCTCCCAGGCGACGAACAGGTCGTTCGTCCCCGCGGGCCGCTGACGCTCGGTCAGCGCCTGGGTGCTGGTCATCGCGATGCCCTTGCGCGTGTGCAGCGCGTTGAAGCCGACCTCGGTGATCGGCCCGAGGCCGAGCTTGATCGACTTGCCCGGGCACAGCGTGGACGGCTGGGGCATGGCCCCGGTCTCCAGACGCGACTGGAAGCCGAGCGCCTGCCGCAGCCGCTCGCCGACCTGCGGGTAGAGGTCCTGCCCCTGGAGGCGCGCCGTCTCGTAGACGTGCCCGATGTTGGAGATGCCGTAGCCGGTGTGGGTGAAGTCGCGGCAGGTCTCCTGCGTCACGCCGGTCAGGGACGCGTTGAAGGTCGACTGCCCCTGCCAGTAGTCCACGATCTTGGCGCGGGTGTCGAGGTGCTGGCTCGGCACCGTCTTGGGCAGGCTGCCGTCCGAGGGCAGGTAGACGTAGGCGGCGGTGCGCGTCAGGTACTTGGAGATCGCCGTGTCGTAGTCCGCCTTGTCGTCGAGGTAGACGGAGATGGACACCGCCGCCTCCATCATCGTCAGCTCCCAGTTGCCGTTGGAGTTGGAGCCCTTGATGACGGTCGGCAGGTAGACGTCGCGCAGCATGGTGTCGAACCGGCCCTCGTTCGGCCAGTTCCCGTACACGTGCTTGATGATCTCGGCGGCCTTGGGCCAGGAGGCGCCCGCCCACCCCGTCTGGAGGGGCGCGTTGGAGTCGGTGTGCTCCTGGATGGTGGCCGACCAGGCGTCCATGAGTTCGATGGACTTCCGGGCGTACCGGTCGTCACGGGTGATGTACCAGGTGAGGGCGTCGGTGTACGCGGCTATCGCGTCCTGCCGCTCGTCGGTGCAGCCGTTGTTGGGGTGCGAGTACGAACCGCACTCGACGTCGGCGCGCGGCTTCGGCGTGCGGTCCAGGTCGGCGTACTTGCTCGCCGTCATCTGGTCGTAGGCGGACTTCCAGGGCTGTGCGCCCGCCCGGACCTTGGCGCGTACGAAGTCGAGTTGGGCGGTGTCGAGGTTGACACCCGGGTGAGTGAAGGCGGTGGGCGACGCGGCCACCGCCGGCGCGGCGGCGGGGCGGTGCGTGGCTCGGTGGGTGGCGTGGCCGGCCGGCGTGGCCGACGCGGGTGCCATGCAGAGGGCCGCGGTCGTGCCCGCGAGCGCTGTGGCGACCGTGACGAGTCGTGAGGTCTTTCCGGGACGCATGTGGGGGGTGCCTTCCGGTGGAGGGTGTCCCAACGCCGCCCGGGTCGCTGCCGATTGTTCATCGACATGAATGCCAGGCGGAGTTGTGAACGTGATGGCAGGAAGGTAGAGCGCCGCACGACGGCCGTCAAGGTCTGTACCTTTACTGGTTCGGCACGCGGCAGCGCCCCGCGGTCCGCAGGGACCACGGGGCGCTGCGTACGAGCCGCACGCGGCGGCCTACCGCATCAGCACCCCCGCGTGCTCCCCCGCCGCCTCCGTGGGCAGCGCGACGAGGCCGAGGTCCGCGCCATTGGCCAGCAGCACGTGCGAGGGCAGCACGCGCACCGTGTACCCGTACGGGCCCGTGCGGTCCAGGGAGAGCGGCCCCTCGTAGACCCAGCGCCCCTCGGCGTCGGGACCGCCGGACGGCTTGAGCGGGAAGGTCTGCGCGTCGGCGATGGCGTCGTCGGAGTCGACCCGTCCGGCCACGGCCTGCACCTCGACGTCCTCGGGCCGCAGCTCGCCGAGTGCCACGCCGACCCGCAGGGCGAGCGCGGAGCCCAGCTGGGCGGTCCCGCAACTGGCGCCGGTGCCCGCCGAGACGGTCTCGACGTGGTCGACCGACACGTGCGGCCACAGGGTGCGCACCCGGTACTTCCACGCCGCGAGGTCCGCGGCCGCCTTCGTGCCGAGCGCGCGGTGCGCGTGCGCCGCGGGCGCGTACAGCCGCTCCACGTACTCGCGCACCATGCGGCCCGCCAGTACCTTCGGTCCCAGCGTGACCAGCGTGCGGCGCACCATCTCGATCCAGCGGCCCGGCAGCCCGTCGCCGCCCTCCGCCGCCGCGGCCCGCCCGCCACGGCCTCCACCGCCGCCCCGGAGGCCGCGGTCGTAGAAGCGCGGTGCCACGCGGTTCTCGATCAGCTCGTAGAGCGCGTTCGCCTCGAGGTCGTCGCGGCGGTTCTCGTCGGCGGCGGCCGACCCGTCCGCGGTCGGGATGGCCCAGCCGAAGTCCGGCTCGTACCACTCGTCCCACCAGCCGTCCAGGACGGACAGGTTGAGGCACCCGTTGAGCGCGGCCTTCATCCCGCTGGTGCCGCATGCCTCCAGCGGCCTGAGCGGGTTGTTCAGCCACACGTCGCAGCCCGGGTAGAGCTTCTGCGCCATGCCCATGCCGTAGTCGGGCAGGAACACGATCCGGTGCCGTACGCGGGGATCGTCCGCGAAGTGCACCAGCTCCTGGATGAGCCGCTTGCCGCCGTCGTCCGCCGGGTGGGCCTTGCCCGCGACGACGATCTGCACCGGCCGCTCCTCGTCGAGCAGCAGCCTGGTCAGCCGCGCCGGGTCGCGCAGCATGAGCGTCAGTCGCTTGTACGACGGGACGCGGCGCGCGAAGCCGATGGTGAGCACGTCGGGGTCGAGTACCCCGTCGATCCAGCCGAGTTCCGCGGCCGCCGCGCCGCGCTGCCGCCACGAGGCCCGCAGCCGCTCGCGCACCTCGTCAACGAGCCGCGCGCGCAGGGTGCGCCTGACCTGCCAGACGTCCGCGTCGGGGATGTCCGCGACCGACTCCCAGCGGCCGGGCCCGCCGACGGTGAGCGCCTGCTCGGCCCGCGCCTCGCCGATCTGGCGGGCGCCGAGCGCCACGACCTCGGGGGCCACCCAGGTCAGCGCGTGCACGCCGTTCGTGACGGACGTGATCGGCACCTCCTCGGCGTCGAACCCGGGCCACAGCCCGGCGAACATCTCCCTGCTGACCTGCCCGTGCAGGGTGGAGACCCCGTTGGCCCGCCCGGCGAGGCGCAGCCCCATCACGGCCATGTTGAACACCTGCGGGTCGCCGCCCTGGTAGGTCTCCGTGCCGAGGCCGAGCACCCGTTCCGCCTCGACGCCCGGCAGTTCGCCGTCGGCGCCGAAGTGGTGCGCGACGAGCGCGCGGTCGAACCGGTCGATGCCTGCGGGGACGGGGGTGTGCGTGGTGAAGACGGTGCCCGCGCGCACGGCCTCCAGCGCGGCCTCGAAGCCGGTGCCGTCGGCCGCGAGCTCCCTGATGCGCTCAAGGCCGAGGAAGCCCGCGTGCCCCTCGTTGGTGTGGAACACCTCGGGCGCCGGATGCCCGGTGAGCCGGCAGTACGTGCGCACGGCGCGCACCCCGCCGATGCCGAGCAGCATCTCCTGCAGCAGCCGGTGCTCGCTGCCGCCGCCGTAGAGCCGGTCGGTGACCTCGCGTTCCGTGTGGCCGTTCTCCTCGACGTCCGAGTCGAGCATCAGCAGCGGCACCCTGCCCACCTGCGCCTGCCAGATCCTGGCGCGCAGCGCGCGGCCGCCGGGCAGCGCGAGCTCCACATGGGCGGGGGTGCCGTCGCTCTCGCGCAGCTGGGTGAGGGGGAGTTCGTGCGGGTCGAGCACCGGGTACTGCTCCTGCTGCCAGCCGTCCCTGGAGAGGGACTGGCGGAAGTAGCCGTGCCGGTAGAGCAGGCCGACGCCGATCAGCGGCACCCCGAGGTCGCTCGCCGCCTTGAGGTGGTCGCCGGCGAGGATGCCGAGGCCGCCCGAGTACTGCGGCAGGGCTGCGGTGATGCCGAACTCGGGCGAGAAGTAGGCGATGGCGGCGGGCAGCTCGCCGGCGCCTGCCGCGCCCTGCTCGACGTCGGCGTGCCCGTCGGCGTGCCCGTCGCCCTGCCCGGTGTCCCGCTGCTGGTACCAGCGCTCGCCGTGCAGGTAGGCGTCCAGGTCCGCGGTGACGGACGTCAGCCTGTCGAGGAACGCCCGGTCGCCGGCCAGCTCGGCGAGGCGCGCCGCCGACACGGTGCCGAGCAGTCTGACCGGGTCGGCTCCCGCGGCCTGCCAGCCCTCGGGATCGATCGCCTCGAACAGCTCGCGGGTCGGCGTGTGCCAGGACCAGCGCAGGTTGCGGGCCAGATCGCTGAGGGGGCCGAGGGGCTCGGGAAGTACCGGGCGGACGGTGAACCGACGGATTGCCTTCACGTGCTCCACCTTCGCAAGGGACGTACGTATCGGAGGGGACGCACCGCACAGGGCGTCCCGACGTGGTGAGACGTTAGCCGTCCCCTGCCCCCGCAACCACGGCGCATACGCGCGCGTCGCGGCGGTTTGCGCGCGGTTCGTGCGACGCCCACGCGCCCACCCCGCCGCGTCGCGCCGGTGCATATGCCCGTACGGCGGTACCGGCCCCGCGGGTTCGAGGCGGGTTCGATGCGGGTGCGAGGCGGGTACGAGGCGGACTCGCGCACGGCGGCGCGGCGGTACAGGATTGGGTAACCATTCCGATGCGGGGAGTTAACGCGGCACCGGATTGGGGGCCCCGTTCGCATGGAAGGCTCCCCCGTACGCACGCTCGCGAGTGCCGTTCGGGTGAACGCGGGCGCGGACGGCCCTGGTCACGCCGTGCCCCCGGTCGATCAAGCAGCTAAAAAGAACAGCAAAACCAGTACAAAATCTGATTCGCGGATACTTGCCCGTTCCGCACCCCGCCTGTCCTGCTCGACTCGCACCACTTGTCCTGCTCGTCACGCCAGCCCAGCCCCCAGGTGATTCGGTGAAACTGATCGGTCGCATCCCCGTCCTGGACGTCGCCCCCCTCGTCGACTGCGGAAGACGCCCGGCGAAGGCGGTGAGCGGTGAGACCTTCCAGGTCGCCGCGACCGTCTTCCGCGAGGGACACGACGCGGTCGCCGCCAACGTCGTGCTCACCGACCCGTCAGGGCGCCCCGGGCCCTTCACCCCGATGCGCGAGCTGGCGCCCGGCACCGACCGGTGGGGCGCCGACGTCACCCCCACGGAGGAGGGCGACTGGACGTACACGGTCGAGGCGTGGAGCGACCCCGTCACCACCTGGCGGCACACCGCGGGCATCAAGATCCCGGCCGGCATCGACACCGACCTGGTGCTCGCCGAGGGCGCGGCGCTGCACGAGCGGGCCGCCGAGGGCGTGCCGAAACGTGAGGGCCGCGAGTTCGTGCTCGCGGCGGTGGACGCGCTGCGCGACGCGTCGCGTCCCCCGGCGGCCCGTCTCGCGGCCGCGCTCACCCCCGAGGTGGACGAGGCGCTCACCGCCCATCCGCTGCGCGAGCTGGTCTCCGCCTCGCGTCCGATGCCGCTCAGGGTGGAGCGCAGGCGGGCGCTGTACGGGTCCTGGTACGAGATGTTCCCGCGCTCGGAGGGCGCGGTGGTCAGGCCGGGCGAGCCGGCGGTGAGCGGGACGTTCGCGACGGCCGCCGAGCGGCTGCCGGCGATCGCCGCGATGGGTTTCGACGTGGTGTACCTGCCGCCGATCCACCCGATCGGCACGACGTTCCGCAAGGGCCCGAACAACTCCCTGTCGGCGGGGCCCGGCGATGTGGGCGTGCCGTGGGCGATCGGCTCCGAGGCCGGCGGCCACGACGCGGTCCACCCCGACCTCGGCACGATCGACGACTTCGACCGCTTCGTGCGTACCGCGCGCGACCTGCGGATGGAGGTCGCGCTCGACTTCGCCCTCCAGTGCTCGCCCGACCACCCGTGGGTCAGCAGGAAACCCGACTGGTTCCACCACAGGCCGGACGGGACGATCGCGTACGCGGAGAACCCGCCGAAGAAATACCAGGACATCTACCCGATCGCGTTCGACAAGGACATGCGGGGCCTCGTCAGGGAAACGGTGCGGATCCTGCGGTACTGGATGTCCCACGGGGTACGCGTCTTTCGAGTGGACAACCCGCACACCAAGCCGGTGGTCTTCTGGGAGAAGGTGATCGCGACCGTCAACCGCACCGACCCGGACGTCATCTTCCTGGCCGAGGCGTTCACGCGTCCCGCGATGATGCGGGCGCTGGCCGCGATCGGCTTCCAGCAGTCGTACACCTACTTCACCTGGCGCAATTCGAAGCAGGAACTGACGGAGTACCTCACCGAGCTCTCGGGCGAGTCCGCCTCCGTCATGCGCCCGAACTTCTTCGTCAACACGCCGGACATCCTGCACGCCTACCTCCAGGAGGGCGGCAGGCCCGCGTTCGAGGCGCGGGCGGTGCTCGCGGCGACGATGTCACCGTCCTGGGGCGTGTACGCGGGGTTCGAGCTGTGCGAGGCCACCGCGGTGCGCCCGGGCAGCGAGGAGTACCTGGATTCCGAGAAGTACCAGCTCAGGCCCAGGGACTGGGAGGCGGCCGAGCGTGAGGGCCGCACGATCGCACCGCTGATCACCACGCTCAACCGGCTGCGGCGCAGGCATCCCGCGCTCCAGCAGCTGCGGGACATCCACTTCCACCACGCCGACAACGACTCCGTGCTGGCGTACAGCAAGCGGTCGGGTTCGAACATCGTTCTGGTGGTCGTGAACCTCGACCCGCACCACACCCAGGAAGCCACGGTCTCGTTGGACATGCCGCGGCTCGGCCTGGAGTGGCACGAGACCGTCCCGGTGCGCGACGAGCTCACCGGCGACACCTACCACTGGGGCAGGGCCAACTATGTGCGCCTGGAGCCGGGCGTCACGCCCGCGCACATCGTCGTCCTGCGACCGTCCCCGCCTACCGGAGGGTCACCCACATCATGATCGTCAATGAGCCCGTCCACGACCTCTTCGAGGACACCCCGGCGAAGGACCGCAATCCCGACTGGTTCAAACGGGCCGTCTTCTACGAGGTCCTGGTGCGCTCGTTCCAGGACAGCAACGGCGACGGCGTCGGCGACCTCAAGGGCCTCACCGCCAAACTCGACTACCTGCAGTGGCTCGGCGTCGACTGCCTCTGGCTGCCGCCGTTCTTCAAGTCCCCGCTGCGCGACGGCGGGTACGACGTGGCGGACTACACGGCGGTCCTCCCGGAGTTCGGCGACCTCGCCGACTTCGTGGAGTTCGTCGACGCCGCCCACCAGCGCGGCATGCGCGTGATCATCGACGTGGTCATGAACCACACCAGCGACCAGCACCCGTGGTTCCAGGAGTCGCGCACCAACCCCGACGGCCCGTACGGCGATTACTACGTGTGGGACGACGAGGACAAGCGGTACGGGGACGCGCGCATCATCTTCGTCGACACCGAGGCGTCCAACTGGACGTTCGACCCGGTGCGCAAGCAGTACTACTGGCACCGCTTCTTCTCCCACCAGCCGGACCTCAACTACGAGAACCCGGTGGTCCAGGAGGAGATGATCTCGGTCCTGCGGTTCTGGCTCGATCTCGGCATCGACGGCTTCCGCCTGGACGCCGTGCCGTACCTGTACGCGGAGGAGGGCACGAACTGCGAGAACCTGCCGCAGTCCCACGCCTTCCTCAAGCGCGTGCGGGCCGAGATCGACGCCCACTACCCGGACACCGTGCTGCTCGCCGAGGCCAACCAGTGGCCGGAGGACGTGGTCGACTACTTCGGCTCCTTCGAGCGGGGCGGCGACGAGTGCCACATGGCGTTCCACTTCCCCGTGATGCCGCGCATCTTCATGGCGGTGCGGCGCGAGTCCCGCTACCCGGTCTCCGAGATCCTGGCGAAGACGCCGGCCATCCCGAGCGGCTGCCAGTGGGGCATCTTCCTGCGCAACCACGACGAGCTGACGCTCGAGATGGTGACGGACGAAGAGCGCGACTACATGTACGCCGAGTACGCCAAGGACCCGCGGATGCGCGCCAACATCGGCATCCGCCGCAGGCTGGCGCCGCTGCTTGACAACGACCGCAACCAGATCGAGCTGTTCACGGCCCTGCTGCTGTCGCTGCCCGGCTCGCCGATCCTCTACTACGGCGACGAGATCGGCATGGGCGACAACATCTGGCTGGGCGACCGCGACGCGGTCAGAACGCCCATGCAGTGGACGCCCGACCGCAACGCCGGGTTCTCCTCCAGCGATCCGGGCAGGCTCTACCTGCCGACCATCATGGATCCGGTCTACGGGTACCAGGTCACCAACGTCGAGGCGGCCATGGCGTCGCCGGCGTCGCTGCTGCACTGGACGCGCCGGATGATCGAGATCCGCAAGCAGAACCCGGCCTTCGGCATCGGCTCGTACACGGAGCTGCCGTCCTCCAACCCGGCGGTGCTGGCGTTCCTGCGCGAGGCGCCCTCGCCCGAGGGCAACGGCGACGACCTGGTGCTGTGCGTGCACAACTTCTCGCGGTTCGCCCAGCCCACCGAGCTCGACCTGCGGCAGTACAGCGGCCGCCATCCGGTGGAGCTGATCGGCGGTGTGCGCTTCCCCGCCATCGGCGAGTGGCCCTACCTGCTCACCCTCGCGGGCCACGGCTTCTACTGGTTCAGGCTGCGCCAGGACACCGCGCCCGCACCGGCCGCCTCGGGCCCTTCGCTCGGCGCGGGCGTGGGCGCGGCCCCGGGCGAGAAGCCGGCCATCGGCGAGGGCGGCACGCCGACAGATCCTGGCGCGGTCGCAGGACCCGGCGCGGCGACGGGCCCAGGCGCGGCGCCCGCGACCGAGTACCGGCGGGGCTGAGACGGCGGGGCCGGCGCAGGGCGTACCGGGCCCGGTGCTGGGGGCACCTCCCGGCCGGAGGCTGGGGGACCCGGTGCCCCGTGCGGGGCGGTTTCCGCCGCCCCGCACGGGGCACTCTCACCGACGGCCGGTTCGAGGGAATCGGGCCGCGCAGGGATCCTCCGTCACGGTCCTCGACTCCGTACGGACCATCCTCACCCGACACATTCCGAACAGCCGGACAGCAACCGCCGCAATCCGGGACACTCGGCGCATCCTGTGTGTACCCGGGGAAAGGACGCGCTGCCATGCCGAAGGCTGCATCCGCCCGGAGCACCGGGCGCCAGGCCGCCGCCAGGGGCGGGGCACCGTCCGCCGCGGCCACTGCGGTGGTCGACTCACTCGCCCCGCTGCTGCGCGCGTGGCTGCCGCGGCAGCGCTGGTTCGCCGGCAAGGGCCGCACGCTGACGGGCCTCGTGCCGGTCGCGGTCACCGAACTGCTGCCTCCCGTGCCGTCCGGCGGCGAGGGCCCGGGACTGCTGCACCTGCTGCTGCGGGTGGAGCAGCACGACGGGCAGCCGCCCGTGGGTGCCGCGGCGGCGGGCGACTGCTACCAGCTGCTGCTCGGCGTGCGGACGTCGCTGCCGCCGCACCTCGAACCGTCGCTCATCGGCCACGCCACCGAGGGGCCGCTCGCGGGACGCACGGTCTACGACGCCCTGCACGACCCGTATCTCGCCGGTGTCGTCATGGACAGGCTGCGCAGCGTGGACGCGGTCGGGCCCCTGCGGTTCGGGCGCGCGGGGCGGATCCCGGCCGGTCTCGCCCCGAGGCTGCTCGGCGCCGAGCAGTCCAACTCGTCGCTGGTGTACGGCGACGCGTACATCCTCAAGATCCTCCGCCGTGTCGTGCCCGGACCCCATCCCGACCTGGAACTCCCTCTGGCGCTCGCGGCCGAGGGGTGCGCGCGGGTGCCCGCACCGGTGGCCTGGTTCGAGGCGGCGGACCCCGCGGGCAGCGGTGAGCCCCTGACGCTCGGCGTCGTCCAGCCGTTCCTGCGGGGCTCGACGGACGGCTGGCAGCTGGCGCTCGCCGCGCTCGACGGCGGGCAGGAGTTCGTCGCGGAGGCGGCCGAGCTGGGCAGGGCGACCGCCGAGGTGCACCTCGCGCTGGCGTCCGCGCTGCCGACGGTGACGCTCGACGGCGGCAGGACGGCGCAGCTCGCCGAGGCCATGAGCCGCAGGCTGGACACGGCTGCGCAGGCCGTGCCCGCGCTCCAGCCGTACGCCCCTGGGCTGCGCGCCGCGTTCGAGGCGCTCGGCGGCCTCGACGCGGCGGAGCGCGTCCGTCCGGCCCAGCGGGTCCACGGCGACCTGCACCTGGGACAGACGCTGCGCAGCCCGGACGGCAGCTGGTCCGTCATCGACTTCGAGGGCGAGCCCGCGAGACCGCTCGCCGAGCGGCGCAGGCCGCAGCCCCCGGTGCGCGATGTGGCGGGGATGCTCCGCTCCTTCGACTACGCGGCGCGCTCCCGCGAGCCGTGGCGTGCCGACTGGGCGGCGCGGTGCAGGGACGCCTACTGCGAGGGGTACGCGCGTGCGGCCGGCACGGACCCGCGCTCGGAGCCGGAGCTGCTGCGCGCCTACGAGACGGACAAGGCCGTCTACGAGGTGCTGTACGAGGCGCGGCACAGGCCCGACTGGCTGCCGGTGCCGATGGCGGCGATCGAGCGCCTGGCGGCGGAGCGGTGAGGGCGCGTTCCGTACCCCTCGTACCCCTCCGCCCGCCGCGCTCCCTACCCGTCCGTCCGCTGCCCGCTCGCGCCGTGTCAGCCCGTCCAGCAGACTCGTAGCCACGCCCGTCCGCGCAGTTCCCCGACAGCCCACGCACGTCCGACGCTCGCCGAGGAGGCAGCACCGTGACCGCCCGTCCGTCGTCCGACACTCCGTCGGAGCCAGAAGTGTCCGCCCGTTTCCGTCCCGCCAAGGCGTCCGGTTCCGTGCCGATGGGCGAGCCCCCGGCGCAGCCGCCCGGCAGGCCCGTTCCCTCGCGCCGTACGCCACCGCGCGACACCGGCGCGGCCGTGAGCGCCGCGGGGTCGTCGGGGTCAGCGGGGCCGTCGGGGCCGGCGGGGTCCTCCGGGTCCTCGTCATCGGGCGGGGCCGGCGCCGCGCGGCGCGGCGCCACCGGCACGCCGCCCGCTCCCCCGCTCGACGACGGCGACCGGGGCAGGCTGCTGCGCGGCGAGCACCACGACCCGCACGGGCTGCTCGGCGCGCACCCGGTGGAGGGCGGCGTGCTGGTGCGCGCCCTGCGCCCGTACGCGCGCGCCGTGAGCGTCGTCGCGGACGGCACGGTCACGGCGTTGAACGACGACGGCGACGGGCTGTTCTCCGGCGTGCTTCCGTTCGCGGAGGTGCCGGCGTACACACTGCGCGTGCGCTACGGCGACGCGGAGGGCGACGACGTCGTGGAGGTGCGGGACCCGTACGGCTTCCTGCCCGCGCTGGGCGAGCTCGACCTGCACCTCATCTCGGAGGGCCGCCACGAGCAGCTGTGGAAGGCGCTCGGCTCGACGGTGATGGAGCACGGGGGCGTGACGGGGACGCGGTTCACGGTGTGGGCGCCCAACGCTCGCGGTGTGCGCGTCGCCGGGGCGTTCAACTACTGGGACGGCACCGCGCTGCCGATGCGCTCGCTCGGTTCGAGCGGCGTGTGGGAGCTGTTCGTGCCGGAGATCGGCGAGGGCGACGTCTACAAGTACGACATCTGCACGCCCGAGGGCCACCACACGCTGCGTGCGGACCCGCTGGCCCGTGCCACCGAGGTGCCGCCCGCGACGGCGTCGATCGTTGCGGTCTCGCGCCACGCGTGGCAGGACGAGGAGTGGCTGGCCCACCGCGCGGACCGGCCCGTGCACACGGCGCCGTTCTCGGTCTACGAGCTGCACCTGCCGTCCTGGCGGCCGGGCCTGACCTACCGGCAGCTGGCGGAGCAACTGCCCGCGTACGTGCGGGAGCTGGGCTTCACGCACGTGGAGCTGATGCCGGTCGCCGAGCACCCGTTCGGCGGCTCGTGGGGCTACCAGGTCACCGGCTTCTACGCGCCGACGTCGCGCATGGGCTCGCCCGACGACTTCCGCTTCCTGGTGGACGCGCTGCACCGGGCCGGCATCGGCGTGCTCATCGACTGGGTGCCCGCGCACTTCCCGAAGGACGACTGGGCGCTCGCGCACTTCGACGGCCGCCCCCTGTACGAGCCGGGTGACTCGCGCAGGGCGGAGCACCCGGACTGGGGCACACTGACCTTCGACTACGGCCGCACGGAGGTGCGCAACTTCCTCGTCGCGAACGCCGTGTACTGGTGCGAGGAGTTCCACATCGACGGCCTGCGGGTGGACGCCGTCGCGTCGATGCTCTACCTCGACTACTCGCGCGAGGACGGCCAGTGGGCGCCCAACGAGTACGGCGGCCGGGAGAACCTCGACGCGGTGCGCTTCCTGCAGGAGATGAACGCGACGGTCTACCGCCGCTGCCCCGGTGTCGTCACGATCGCCGAGGAGTCCACCGCGTGGGACGGCGTCACGCGCGCCACGCACCACACGGGCCCCGGCGGCTTCGGCGGACTCGGCTTCGGGCTGAAGTGGAACATGGGCTGGATGCACGACTCCCTGGAGTACATGGCCAAGGAGCCGGTGCACCGCAAGTACCACCACAACGAGATGACGTTCTCGATGGTGTACGCGTACAGCGAGAACTACGTCCTGCCGATCTCGCACGACGAGGTGGTGCACGGCAAGGGCGCGCTGGTGTCCAAGATGCCGGGCGACTGGTGGCAGCAGCGCGCCGACCACCGGGCGTACCTGGGCTTCATGTGGGCCCACCCCGGCAAGCAACTGCTGTTCATGGGGCAGGAGTTCGCGCAGGGGGCCGAGTGGTCAGAGGGGCACGGCCCGGACTGGTGGCTGGTGGACCCCTCGTACACGGCGGCGGATGACCACAAGGGCGTGCGCGACCTGGTCGCGACGCTGAACGCGGTCTACCGCGAGACCCCGGCTCTGTGGGAGCGCGACACCGAGCCCGAGGGGTTCTCGTGGGTCGAGGGCGGCGCAGCCGACGACAACGTGTTCGCGTTCCTGCGCTACGGCCGCTCGGGCGCCCCGCTGCTCGCGGTGTCGAACTTCTCGCCGGTCGTGCGCGAGGGCTACCGGCTCGGCGTGCCGGACGGGTACGCCGAGTGGGCGGAGGTCCTCAACACGGACGAGGAGCGCTTCGGCGGCAGCGGCGTGCGCAACGCCGTGCCGGCGAAGGTGGAGCCGGTGCCGGCGCAGGGCCGCGAGGCGAGCGTGCCGCTGACGCTGCCGCCGCTGTCGACGGTGTGGTTCAAGCCGGAGTGACGCGGGCGCGCGCCCGCCGGCGGCGGCGGGCGCGCGGTGCGGTGCGGTGTGGTGAGCGCTTCGGCGGTCAGCGCAGTGCGGCCGCCAGGGTCTCCGCGACCTCGGCGGGCGCGGGCATCACGCCCATCTCGTCCGCCGTCTTGCGGGCGTTCTCGGCGTACTGCGGGTCGGCCGGCACCTCGGCCGCCGCGCGGGCCACGGCCTTCGGGGCGGCCGCGCCGGGCCCCACCGCGATCCCGGTACGTGACGCCGCGACGCCCGCCGGCTTGCTGCCGAAGGCCGTGTACACCGTGCCCTGCGCGGCACCGGCCGACTCGGCGACGCCGCTGATGGCCACGCGCGGGTACCCGTGCTCGGCGAACAGCGCCTCCGCGGCGGCCGGGACCGCGGTCCTGGTGCTCCCCGCCGCACGAGCAGCGGCCCGCGCTCAGGCCGCCCCTGTGCGGACGACGCCGAGCCGCTGTGTCGGCCTCGTCAGCGCCACGTACAGGTCGTTCGTGCCGCGCGGCGACGCCGTGCGCACGGTGTCAGGGTCGACCACGACGACCGTGTCGAACTCCAGGCCCTTCGCCTGGCGCGGCGTGAGCAGCACCGTCGGCCGCGTCAGGTCGGGCGTCTCGCCGTGGGACGCCCCGGGCAGGGCGGCGGCGAGCCGCGGCAGCAGCGTCGCGGGGGCGATCACCGCGAGCCTGCCAGGGGACACGGCCCCGCCCCTGTGGGTGTCCGGCAGTTTGAGGGCGAGTTCGACGGCCGCGGTGACCAGCTCGTCCTGCGCCACGGTCACGACGACCGGCTCCTCGCCGGTCGAGCGCACCGAGCGCGGCGGTGTGAAGTCCGGCTCCTCGGCGCGCCGCACGTCCGCCGCGACCTCCATGATCTCGGCCGGCGTTCGGTAGTTGACGCCCAGCCTCTCCAGCGTCCAGCGGTCGTCCACGTACGGCCGCAGGATCTGCTGCCAGGAGTCGCAGCCCGCCGCGTCGCCGGTCTGCGCGGGGTCGCCCACCAGCGTCATCGACCGGCTGGGGCAGCGGCGCATCAGCAGCCGCCACGCCATCGCGGAGAGCTCCTGCGCCTCGTCGACGACGATGTGGCCGAACGCCCAGGTGCGGTCGGCCGCGGCGCGCTCCGCGGCGCTGCGGGTGTCGGCCTCCTCCTGGCGCTCCGCGAACCGCTCGGCGTCGATGACGTCGTGCGCGGCGAGCACCTCGGACTCCTCGTCCTCGAACTCGTACGTCTTCGACCCGGCGGACACGTCGAGCACGCCCTGCGCGTACGCGACCTGCTCCTGGCGCGCGGCCTCCGCCGCCGCGCGTGCGGCGCTGTCGTCCTCGCCGAGCAGTTCGGCGGCCTCGTCGAGTAGCGGCACGTCGGCCGGTGTCCAGGGTCCGTCGCTGCGGCGCACGAGGGCCTGCTCGTGCTCGGGCAGCTGCAACGGGTCGGCGAGGAAGTCGGCGAGCAGCCGCTGCGGCGTGAGGTGCGGCCACAGCTCGTCGATCGCGGCGTGGACGGCGGGGCTGGTGGCGATCTCCTTGCCGAGCTGGGCGATGTCGTCGGCGCCGAGGAGGTTGGGGCCGCCGTAGGGGTCGGCGCCGAGCCGCTCGGCGAGCTGGGCCGTCAGTGCGTCGATCACGCGGAAGGCGAAGTGCGGGCGGGCGAGGTTGTGCGGGAGTCCGGTGGCACGGGCGGCGGCGCGCGCGTCCTCGGCACTCTCGCGGTCGAGCGGGAGCGTGCCGTGGTCCTCGTGCTCGATCGCGGTGACGCGCTCGGGCACCGTCTGGCGGTCCCGCACGGCGCGTGCCAGGACGTCCGCCATCGCGGTGCCGCCCTTGACCGCCGCGGCCGCCGGGGTGTCGGTGCCGGTGGCGGTGACGCCGGGGAACAGCTCGCCGGTCGTCGCGAGCAGCACGCCCGTCTCGCCCAGCGACGGCAGCACCTCGCCGATGTAGCCGAGGAACGCGGGGTTGGGGCCGACGATGAGGACGGCGCGGCGCGCGAGCTGCTCGCGGTACGCGTACAGCAGGTAGGCGGCGCGGTGCAGGGCGACGGCGGTCTTGCCGGTGCCGGGCCCGCCCTCCACCACGAGGACGCCGCGGTGGGGCGCGCGGATGATGCGGTCCTGCTCGGCCTGGATCGTCTGCACGATGTCGGTCATGCGGCCGGTGCGCGCGGCGTTCAGCGCCGCGAGCAGGACCTCGTCCGCGTCGCGGTTCTCGTAGCCGGTGCGCGTGGCGTCGCCGAGGTCCATGATCTCGTCGTGGAGATCGGTGACCTCGCGGCCCCGCGTGGTGAGGTGCCTGCGACGGCTCAGGCCCATCGGCGAATAGCCCGTCGCGAGATAAAAGGGCCTGGCGACGGGGGCACGCCAGTCGATCAGCAGAGGGGTGCGTTCCGCGTCGTCCTCACGCATTCCGATACGGCCGATGTGGTGTTCCGCGCCGTCACGGAAATCTATGCGGCCGAAACACAGTCCCGACTCCACCGCATTCAGCTGCGACAGCCGCGCGGCCTGCTCCTGTGTGCGTACGTCGCGCTCCACCTTGGCCTGCCTGCCGGTGCCCACCTGGGCCACGGAGCGGCTCATCGCGCCCTGTGCGCCGTCCCTGAGGCCGTCGAGGCGCGCATACAGACGGGAGATGAATTCCTGCTCGTCCCGCAACGCGTCGTTTGACAATTCGACCCCTGCCCTAGTAACCTATGAACATCGAACTCCACGCGCACGCCACGCTTTTGAGCATGGCTTGAGCGCGTTGAGCACGGAAACCCCCAATATACGCAGAGAAACACCCTGTCCGTCAATTCGCGGACAGGGTGTTTCTCTTTTCGCGATGATGGCGTTCGGTTCGGGAGAGCGGAGACCGGCCCGGCGTCAGAGCACGTCGGCCAGATCCTCCATGAGCCTGCGCCTGGGGCGTGCCCCCACGATGGTCTTCACCGGTTCGCCGCCGCGGAAGACCATGAGCGTCGGCATGGACAGGACGCCGTACCTGATCGCGGTGGCGGGGTTGGCGTCGACGTCGATCCGCACGATCCGCAGCCGGCCCGCCTCCTCCTTCGCGATGGCGTCGAGCACGGGTGCGATCTGCCGGCACGGGCCGCACCAGTCGGCCGTGAAGTCCACGAGCACGGGCAGGCCGGCGCCGAGCACGGTGGCGTCGAAGTCCGCGTCCGTGACGGTGGTGACGTCTTCGGCGGGGGCGACGGCTTCGGCATGGACGGTCTCGATCATGAGCGTTCCTTTCGGTTGGCGGCCGCGGGGCGGCCCAGGTCGTGCCGGGCAAGCGCGTCGGTGAGCTCGCAGCGCGGCTCGGGCGCGGCGACGTCCGCCAGGGCGGCGGGGCGGCCCGGCCGTGCGCCCGTCCGGTCCCCCTCGTCGGCCTCCTCCTTGTCGGCCCCCGCGGGGTGGCGGGTGTGCGCGCCCTCCGCCTTCGCCAGCTGGGCCGCCACCTCGCCGCGCACGCAGCCGAGCTGCGCGATCAGTGCGTCGAGCTCGGCCAGCTTGCGCCGGTAGACGGCGAGCGACCCGGCGCACGCGTCGCCCGACGGGTGCCCGGCGCGCAGGCACTCCACGAAGGGACGGGTCTCCTCCAGGTCGAACCCGAAGTCCTGAAGGGTCCTGATCTGCCGGAGCAGCCGCAGGTCGGACTCGTCGTACGTGCGGTGCCCGTTGACCGTGCGCCGCGCGGGCAGCAGTCCGCGCGACTCGTAGTACCGCAGGGCCCGGGTGGTCGTCCCGGCCCGCTCCGCCAGTTCGCCGATGCGCATGTCCTCGACGGTATGCGTTGACGCCGACGTCAAGGCAAGGAGCGGGGAGCCGTGGCCCGGTCCTCGTCCTCAGGCCTGCTGCGCACGCCTGGGCAGCAGCCCGGTGAGCAGCAGCGTCAGGACGTACAGACCGGCGCAGACGGCGAAGACCAGCTGGGCCGCGGCGACGTAGGAGTGCGCGGACGGGTGCCCCACGCGCGCGAAGAACGCGGTCCCCAGGGCGGCGACCCCGATGGCGTTGGCGAACTGCTGGACCGCGCTCAGCATGCCCGCGCCGGTACCGGCCTCCTCGACGGTGGCGTCGCCGAGTACGAAGTCGAAGAGGGGGACGAACACGAGGCCCGCTCCGAAGCCGGTCAGGAACAGCGAGGGCGCCAGCTCCGGGACGGTGATCCCGGTGGACCAGTGGGCGGCCGACCACCAGAGGGCGAGCAGGCCGGCGGCGGCGACGGACAGCCCGATCCGCAGGGCGGCGCGTCCCAGCCTCCCGGCGAGCGCTCCGCCGCCGAACAGGACAGCGACGGCGGTGCCGACGGCCCACGGCACGAGCGTCAGCCCGGTGCGCAACGGCGTCCAGCCCATGCCGAGCTGCAGCAGCAGGTTGATGACGAGGACGAACGCGCTCAGCGCGCCGTAGAAGCCGCCGACGATCAGCAGCCCGGCCACGAAGCTCCGCTTGCGGAACAGGGACGGCGCGATGACCGGGTGGCTACTGCGGCGCTCGGAGACGACGAACAGCGCGAGCGGCACGGCCGATGCCGCCATCATCGCGTACGTCCAGGCGGGCCAGCCGAGTTCACGTCCCTGGATGAGCGGGACGATCAGCAGGGCCGACCCCGCGGTGAGCAGGCCCACGCCGGTCAGGTCGACGCGGGCGCCGGGGTCCTCGCCGCCGCGCCTGGGCAGCACGCGCCGGCCGAGCACGAGGGCGGCGGCGCCGAGGGGCACGTTGATCAGGAAGATCGAGCGCCACTGGCTGCCGAAGAGGTCCAGGTGGAGCAGCCAGCCGGCGAGGATCGGCCCGCCGACCGTGGCGAGGCCCATGATCGGGCCGAACGGCATCAGCGCCTTGCGTAGCAGCTCCGGCGGAAAAACGATCTTCACCAGCGCCATGCCCTGCGGGATCAGCACGGATCCGAACAGGCCTTGCAGCAGCCGCGCGACGATCAGGGACGCGGGGCCCGTGGCGAGCCCACAGGCCAGCGAGGCGAGGGTGAACCCGGCCATGCCGATCAGGAACAGCCGGCGGCGGCCGATCAGGTCGCCGAGCCGGCCCGAGACGACCAGCCCGAGCGCGAAGGCCGCGGTGTAGGCGGACAGCACCCACTGGAGGGTCATCGGACCGCCCCCGAGGTCGGCACGGATGGACGGCCCGGCGAGGTTGGCGACGCTGGTGTCGACGAGATCCATGATCTCGCCCAGGAAGACGACGACGAGCACGAGCCACGCGGTGCGCGGCGGCAGCACGCCGGAGCGCGCCGCGGGCGGGGAGAACGAAACGGTAGACACGAACAACATTCGATGTTACGAACGCTGTTCGTGTCAAGCGAATACTGTTCGCTTTCGGTAGTACGAGGTTCGTCGATTGGGTACGCTCTGGGCATGTCCCCGACTCCCCAGCAGCGGCGCGCGTCCCGTCACCACCAGCCCGACCCCGGCGCGGGCGCGGCGCCGGCGCGAGGGCGGCGGGCGCAGCCGATCACGGTGGCCGCGATCATCGACGCGGCGCTCGGCATCGTGGCGCGCGACGGCTACGAGGCCCTGACCATGCGCCGGGTGGCGGCCGCCCTGGAGACGGGTCCCGCGTCGCTGTACGCGCACGTCGTCAACAAGGACGACCTGGGCGAGCTGCTCATCGGCCGCCTGTGCACCGAGATCGACCTGCCCGAGCCCGAACCGGCCGCGTGGCGGGAGCAGATCACCGGAGTCTGCACCCGGATGCGCGACCAGTACCTGCGCTACCCGGGCATCTCGCGTGCCGCGCTCGCCGCGGCGCCCACCAACGAGGACACGCTGCGCATCGGCGAGGGCATGCTCGCCATCCTGCTCGCGGGAGGCATCGCCCCGCAGGCCGCCGCCTGGGGCATCGACTCGCTGATGCTGTACGTCAGCGCCTACACGCTCGAGGTCTCCCTGCTCACCGACCCGGGCAACGAGTGGGTCGTCAGCCGGGACGAGCTGCTCAGCCGGCTCTCCGGCCTGCCCGACACGTTCCCGCAGACCAAGCGCCACGCCGCCGAGCTCACCGCGGGCACGGACCACGAACGCTTCGACTTCACGCTCGACCTCGTGCTGGACGGCCTCGCACGCCGCTGAGCGGGCCGATCGCCGGCGGGCCGTGGACCGGTCACCGACCGGTCACCGACCGGTCGTGCGCGCGAAGGAGCCCGGTAGATTGCCCGCATGCCTTCCGTACTCGTCGTCGGTTACGACCCTCAGGCAATCCCCGGCGTGGACGCGCAAGCTCTGCGCGCGGGCCTCGACGCGGAGCTGGCCCGGTTCGGCGAGCACGGGATCGACGCCGCCATGACGCTGATCGTGTTCGACGAGTCCGCCGAGCCTGCCCTCGTCACATCACTGACGGCGCGTCCGTGGGACGTGGTGGTCGTCGGCGGCGGGGTGCGCAAGGCCGAGGCCTTGCTCCCGTTGTTCGAGGAGGTCGTGAACCTGATTCGCCGTCATGCCCCGCAGGCGGCCATCGCGTTCAACACCAGCGGCGGCGACAGCGTCGAGGCGGCGCGGCGCCGGCTGTGACTAGGGTGCGGGAATGACTTCCATCGCCGACGCGCGTGCCCAAGAGGCGTTTTTGCGGGCCTTTCACGCCGAGCGGCCCGCCGTGACGTCGGAGACGTTCGGCACGGGCAGGTCGGACGACGGGCGCTCCAGCTACCGGATCGTCGCCGACCTCACGGCAGACGCGCGGCGAGTGGTCGAACTCGGTTGCGGGGACGGGCTGCTGCTCGAAGTCCTCGCCCGGACGCGGGACGCGGCCGACCTGGCCGGTGTCGACCTCTCACCGGAGGCGCTGGCCCTCGCACGGCGGCGGCCGGCGCTCGCCGGTGCGGCGCTGCTCGAAGGGCGTGCGCAGCGGCTGCCGTTCGAGGACGGCGCGTTCGACGCGTGCGTCTCCCACTTGGCGTTGATGCTGATGGCGGACGTCGAGCAGGTCGCGGCCGAGGCCGCGCGCGTCCTCGTGCCCGGTGGCCTGCTGGTGTGCGATGGGCGGCGGCTCGGCCGGCGGTGAGGCGTACGAGCTGTTCGTCTCCCTCCTGCGCCGGGCCTGGGCCGATCTGCCGGGCGAGCACCGCGTTCCCTCCCTCGGCGACCCGCGCACCCGCAGTGCCGAGGGACTGGCGGAGATCCTCGGCCCGGCGGGATTCGGCCCGCCCACGTGGTCGACGGCCCGCATCGACTTCGGCGGGCCGGTGGAGCTGGTGTGGGAGGCGATGGCCAGGGTGTACGACATGGGCCCGCTGCCCGCGGCAGCCGTCGCCGAACTGCGCGAGGCGTTCCTGGCCGGGGCCGCGGAGCTGGCTCCCGCGGGCGGCCCTGTTCCGTGCGCCATGACGATGAAGTTCGCGACGGCCAGGCTGCGCGGCTGACCGGCCCGGACCCGCCAGAACGGGCCGGTCGCGCGTGCCGCCGCGTGCGGACGTGCGAACCGGCCCGTGCCGTTGCTCGACGGCGGGGTCAGACCCCCGCACCGGTCCGCGGCGCGGTGTCGCCGCCGCGCTGTTCCGGTACGTCGGCCCCCGCGGGCGGCGCGTCCTCCGTCGCGCCGCCGCCACCGCTCTCGTCCATGAGCGTGCTCTCGTCGAACGGGACGCGGCCCGCGAGTACTTCGCCGAGGCGGCCCCGGTCGAGCTCCTTCGTCCATGAGCCGATCAGCACGGTCGCCACCGCGTTGCCCGCGAAGTTGGTCAGGGCGCGGGCCTCGCTCATGAAGCGGTCGACACCGACGATCAGCCCGACGCCGTCGACCAGTTCGGGGCGGTGCGACTGGAGGCCGCCCGCGAGGGTGGCCAGGCCGGCGCCCGTGACGCCCGCCGCGCCCTTCGACGCGATGACCATGAAGGCGAGCAGGGAGATCTGCTGGCCGATGGAGAGCGGCTTGTCCATGGCCTCCGCGATGAAGATCGACGCCATCGTCAGGTAGATCGCGGTGCCGTCGAGGTTGAACGAGTAGCCGGTCGGCACGGTGATGCCGGCGACCGACTTGCTCACGCCGAGGTGCTCCATCTTCGCGATGAGGCGCGGCAGCGCGGACTCCGACGACGACGTCGAGAGGATCAGCAGGAACTCGCGTGCCAGGTACTTCAGCAGCAGGAAGATGTTGACGCGTGCGGCGAACCGCAGCACCAGGCCGAGCACGACGAAGACGAAGATCGCGCAGGTCAGGTAGAAGCCGACCATGATGATGGCGAGGGACTTGAGCGCGTCGACGCCCGTCTGTCCCACCACCGCGGCCATCGCGCCGAACGCGCCGACCGGCGCGGCCCACATGATCATGGCCAGGATGCGGAACACCAGCCGCTGCAGGTGCTCGATGCCGCGCAGTACCGGTTCGCCCGCCTTGCCCATGGCCTGGAGCGCGAAGCCGGCCAGGAGCGCGATCAGCAGGGCCTGGAGCGTGGAGCCCTCGGTGAACGCGGAGACCAGCGTCGTCGGGATGATGCTCAGCAGGAAGTCGGGCAGCGAGTCGCTGGTGCCCTTGGCCTGCGCGAGGCCCGACTGCCGTACGGACTCGGTGAGGTGCAGGCCCTGGCCGGGCTCCAGGATGTTGCCGACGACGAGGCCGATGGCCAGGGCGACGGTCGACATCACCAGGAAGTAGCCGATGGCCATGCCACCGACGGCGCCGACCTTCGCGGCCTTGCGCACCGAGCCGATGCCCAGCACGATCGTGCAGAAGATGACCGGCGCGATCATCATGGTGATGAGGCTGACGAAGCCGGTGCCGATCGGCTTGAGCTGTACTGCGGTACCGGGGGCCACGAAGCCCACCAGAATGCCGAGCAGCACGGCTACCACCACGGCGATGTACAGATAGTGGGTGCGGTCCCGTTTCGCGGCCACCTGTGTCCTCCTTGACTCGGGGTCCCGGTGACTATCCACCGCGCTGTGACCCCGGTCACCCTTGTGTTCATTTCGTTCATACGATTTCCGGCCAGGGCCTGTGGACAACGCGGACGCCTCCGGCGGGGAAACGAGGAGACTTGCCCCATGTCCTCCTTCCACGCGGCGCGCAAGCCGCGCAGTCTGGCCGGCCGGCTCTTCGCGGTACAGGCCGTGCTCATCGCGGTGATCGTCGCGTGGTGCGCCGTGTTCGCGTTCGTCAACGACCGGTCGCAGGCGCGGGAGACCGCCAGGCGCGAGGTGCGGATCGCGGCGCGCTCGGTGGCCGATTCACCGTCGGTGCGTGCCGCGATCCGCACGAAGGATCCGACGGCCGAGCTCCAGCCGTACGCGGAGCGCGTGCGGCACGACACGAAGGTGGACTTCATCACGGTCATGGACCCGCGCGGCATCCGCTGGACGCACCCGGACCCCCAGCAGATAGGCCGGCACTTCATCGGCACCACGGCGCCCGCCCTGCGTGGGAGGACGTTCACCGAGACGTACACGGGCACGCTCGGCCCGTCCACGCGCGCGGTCACGCCGATCAGGGACGGGGGGCGGATCGTCGGCCTGGTCAGTGTGGGGATCACCGTGGACCGGATATCCACGCAGGTGATGGGGCAGCTCAAGGTGCTGTCGGTGGCCGCGGGCGCGGCGCTGCTGCTCGGCGCGCTCGGCACGTACGTGATCAACAGGCGGCTGCGCCGCCACACCCACGGGCTGGACGCGACGGGCCTGAGCCGGATGTACGACTACCACCAGGCCGCGCTGCACGCGGTGCGTGAGGGGCTGCTGATGCTGGAGGGCGGCCGGCGCATCGCCCTGGTCAACGACGCGGGGAGGGAGCTGCTGGGCCTCGACGAGTCCGCGGTGGGCAGGCCGGTGGCCGAGCTCGGGCTGCCTCCCGCGCTGACGGGGGCGCTGCTGGCCTCCGAGCCCCGGGTGGATGAGGTGCACCTCACGGACGAGCGGGTCGTCGTCGTCAACACCCGCCCGGTGGTGGGCGGCGAGCGCCGCGGTACGGTCGTGACGCTGCGCGACCGCACCGAACTGCAGGCGCTGTCCGGTGAGCTCGACTCGGAGCGCCGTTTCACGGAGGCGCTGCGCTCGCAGGCCCACGAGGCGGCGAACCGGCTGCACACGGTGGTGTCGCTGATCGAGCTCGGCCGGGTCGACCAGGCCGTGGAGTTCGCCACGTCGGAGCTGGAGCTGGCGCAGGAGCTGACGGACCAGGTGGTGGGTGCCGTGGGCGAGCCGGTGCTCGCGGCGCTGCTGCTCGGCAAGGCGGCGCAGGCGAACGAGCGCGGGGTCGAGCTGCTGCTCGCGCCGGACAGCCGGATGGACGACGGGGTGCTGCCCGCCGCCCTCTCCACGCGCGATCTGGTGACGATCCTCGGCAATCTCATAGACAACGCCGTGGAGGCGGCGGCCGCCGAAGGCGAGGCGGCCGCCGGGCCGCCGCGGGTGACGGTGACGGCGCTGGCCGACGAGGAGGTGGGCGAGTTGCTGCTGCGGGTGCGGGACACCGGCCCCGGGGTGGTGCCCGGCGCGGTGGAGGAGGTCTTCCGGCGCGGCTGGTCGACCAACGGGCCCGGCAGGGGCCTCGGGCTCGCGCTGGTGCGGCAGGCGGTGCACCGGGCGCGCGGCAGCGTCACCGTCGCGGCGGGCGGCGACGGGGGCGCCCAGTTCACGGTGCGGCTGCCGCTGACCGCGGAGGGCGCGGCGCAGAGCATCGAGGTTGTCGAGGCGCCGGAGAGCGGCGAGGCGGCGGCGGTGGCGCGGTGAGCGGCGCGGAGGCGGGCCACGCGGCCGAGCCGGTACGGGTGCTCGTCGTGGAGGACGATCCGGTGGCGGCGGACGCGCACCAGCTGTACGTGGAGCGCGTGCCGGGGTTCACGGTGGTCGGCGTCGCGCACACGCGCGCCCAGGCGGCGCGCCTGCTGGAGCAGCGGCCTGTCGACCTGATCCTGCTCGACCTCTACCTGCCGGACGGGCACGGGCTGCAACTGCTGCGCGCGCTGCGCGCGAGCGGGCACCACGCGGACGTCGTGGCGGTCACATCGGCGCGCGACCTCGCGCTCGTCAGGGAGGGCGTGTCGCTCGGGGTCGTGCAGTACGTGCTGAAGCCGTTCGCGTTCGGGACGCTGCGGGACAGGCTCGTGCGGTACGCGCGCTTCCGGACGGCCGCCGGTGAGGCGGGCGGGCAGGACGAGGTGGACGCGGCGCTCGGCGCGCTGCGGGCGCCGGAGCCCGCCACCCTGCCCAAGGGGCTCAGCGCGCCGACGCTGCGCGCGGTCACGGCCGCGCTCCGCTCGTCGCCGTCAGGACTGACGGCGGCGGAGCTGGCCGAGCGGGTCGGCATCTCGCGGATCACGGCCCGGCGCTACCTGGAGCACCTGGTCACGGACCGCCGCGCGGAGCGCAGCCCGCGCTACGGCCAGGTGGGGCGCCCGGAGCTGCAGTACCGCTGGTCACCGGCGCGGACCTGAGGCCCGGCCCCGAGGCCCGCGCCTGAGGCCCGCACCTGAGGCCCGCGCCTGACGCCCGCGGACGGGAGGGCGGTCAGAAGACGGACTCGGCCTCGACCATGCGGGACTCCGGGACCGTCTTGAGCTGCGTGACGGCCTCGGCGAGCGGGACCATCTCGACGGCGTTGCCGCGCAGCGCGGTCATCTTGCCGAACTCGCCGCGGTGCGCCGCCTGCACGGCATGCCAGCCGAAACGGGTGGCGAGGACGCGGTCGTAGGCGGTGGGCGTGCCGCCGCGCTGGACGTGGCCCAGGATGACGGGCTTCGCCTCGGTGCCGAGGCGGCGCTCGAGTTCGGCGGCCAGGCGGTTGCCGATGCCGAGGAAGCGCTCGTGGCCGAACTGGTCGATCTCGCCGCGCCGGTAGTCCATGCTGCCCGCCGCCGGGTGCGCGCCCTCGGCCACGCAGATCACCGCGAACTTCTTGCCGCGCTCGAACCGCTCCCTGACCATCTTGACCAGCTTGTCGACCTCGAAGGGCCGCTCGGGCAGGCAGATGCCGTGCGCGCCGCCCGCCATGCCGGACTCCAGGGCGATCCAGCCGGCGTGCCGTCCCATCACCTCGACGACCATCACGCGCTGGTGCGACTCGGCGGTGGTCTTCAGGCGGTCTATGGCCTCGGTGGCGACGCCGACGGCGGTGTCGAAGCCGAAGGTGCGGTCCGTGGAGTGGATGTCGTTGTCGATGGTCTTCGGCACGCCGACGACGGGCATGCCCGCGTCCGACAACAGCCTGGCCGCCGTCAGGGTGCCCTCGCCGCCGATCGGGATGAGGACGTCGATGCCGTAGCGGGTGGCGAGCTCCCGGCAGTTCTCGGCGGCCTCGCGCAGGCGCCCGCGCTCCAGCCTGGCGGAGCCGAGGATGGTGCCGCCGCGGGCGAGGATGCCGCTGACCGCGTTGAGGTCGAGCGGCCGGTAGTGGCCGTCGAGCAGCCCCTTGAATCCGTCCTCGAAGCCGATGACCTCGTCCCCGTGCTCGGCCATGGCGCGGTGCACGACCGACCGGATCACGGCGTTCAGACCCGGGCAGTCGCCGCCCGCTGTGAGAATTCCGATGCGCATCGTCGCTGTCGTCTCCTGCTCCTGCTCCGTGTCGGCCTGGACGGTGGCCGCCTGCCTCGATCCTGCCACGGCGGGGCCAGCGCACGCGCACCCGACCGCACGGGCGTCCCCCTTCGCGCACGGCGCCCGTCTCCAGCGCGCGGCGCCCGTCCCACCCGCTCTAAGCATCTGATCGGGTTACTGTCAAGGGGGCATGCCCGAAGACAACCGGGCGAGTGGACGGGACGAGGGGAGCAGGCGTGGCGCGCGGCGTGTACGTGACCGGGATCGACCGCGGTGACGGCAGGCAGGTGGTCGAGCTGGGGGTCATGGAGCTGCTGACCCGGCAGGTGGATCGGGTGGGGGTGTTCAGGCCGCTGGTCCACGACCGCCCTGACCGGATGTTCGAGCTGCTCAGGGCGCGTTACCGGCTCACCCAGGACCCTGACACGGTCTACGGGCTCGACTACGGCACGGCCTCGGCGCTGCAGGCCGAGCGCGGCACGGACGAGCTGGTGTCCCGCCTCGTCGAGTCGTTCCACCGGGTGGCGCGCGACTACGACGTGGTCCTCGTGCTCGGCACGGACTTCGCGGCCACGCAGCTGCCGGACGAGCTGGCGCTCAACGCGCGCCTCGCGAACGAGTGCGGGGCGTCCGTCATGGCGGTGGTGGGCGGCAAGGGCCAGGGCGCCGAGTCCGTGCGCGCCGAGGCGCGCAACGCGTTCCGTGCCTACGAGGCGCTCGGCTGCGACGTGATGGGCCTGGTGGTCAACCGGGTCGCGGCCGACGACCGCGACGCCATCGCCGAGGGCCTGCGCGCCCAGGTGCCCGCGCCGTGCTACGTGCTGCCCGACCACCCGGCGCTCGCCGCGCCGACCGTCGCCCAGGTCACCAGGGCACTGGGCGGGACGGTCCTGCTCGGCGACGACTCCGGCCTCGCGCGTGACGCGCTCGGTTTCGTCTTCGGCGGCGCGATGCTGCCGAACCTGCTGAGCGCCCTGACCCCCGGCTGCATGGTGATCACCCCGGGCGACCGCGCCGATCTCGTGGTCGGCGCGCTGGCCGCGCACTCCGCGTCCACGCCGTCGATCGCGGGGCTCGTCCTCACGATGGGTGAGCGGCCCGCCGGGTCGATCCTGAAGCTGGCCGAGCGGCTCGCTCCCGGCACGCCGGTGATCTCGGTGGCGGAGGGGTCCTTCCCGACGGCGGCGCGACTGTTCGCCCTGGAGGGCAAGCTCAACGCGGCGACGCCGCGCAAGGCGGAGACGGCGCTCGGCCTGTTCGAGCGGTACGTGGACACGGCCGGCCTCGTCGAGCGGCTCTCGGTGGCGCGCGGCGGGCGCGTCACGCCCATGATGTTCGAGCACGACCTGCTGGAGCAGGCCCGCTCGCTGCGCCGCCGCGTCGTGCTGCCCGAGGGCACGGAGGAGCGGGTGCTGCGCGCCGCGGACGTGCTGCTGCGCAGGGACGTGTGCGACCTGACGCTGCTCGGCGACCCGGACGCCATCCGCAAGAAGGCCGCGGACCTCGGCGCCGACCTGGGCGACGCGCAGCTGATCGACCCCGCGGCCTCCGAGCTGCGGCAGGGCTTCGCCGAGCGGTACGCGCAGCTGCGGGCGCACCGCGGCGCGACGGTGGAGCTGGCGTACGACGTGGTGGCCGACGTCAACTACTTCGGCACGCTGATGGTGGACGCGGGCCTCGCGGACGGCATGGTCTCGGGCTCGGTGCACTCCACGGCCGCGACCATCCGCCCCGCGTTCGAGATCATCAAGAGCACGGGCGCCGCGCGCGGCGAGAAAGAGGGCGACGGCGCCGCGCGCCCTCCGGCCGCCATCGTGTCGTCGGTGTTCTTCATGTGCCTGGCCGACAAGGTGCTCGTCTACGGGGACTGCGCGGTCAACCCCGACCCGGACGCGGAGCAGCTCGCGGACATCGCCGTCCAGGCGTCGGCGACGGCGGCGCGCTTCGGCGTCGAGCCGCGCGTCGCGATGCTGTCGTACTCGACGGGCACGTCCGGCTCCGGGGCGGACGTCGACAAGGTCAGGGAGGCGACGCGCCTGGTCAGGGCCTCGCACCCGGAACTGCTCATCGAGGGCCCCATCCAGTACGACGCGGCGGTCGAGCCGTCGGTCGCCGCGACGAAGCTGCCGGACTCCGAGGTGGCCGGCCGGGCGACGGTGCTGATCTTCCCCGACCTGAACACCGGCAACAACACCTACAAGGCCGTGCAGCGCTCCGCGGGCGCGGTCGCCGTCGGCCCGGTGCTGCAGGGTCTGCGCAAGCCGGTGAACGACCTGTCGCGCGGGGCACTCGTCCAGGACATCGTCAACACCGTCGCGATCACCGCGATCCAGGCACAGGCAGCGCAGACAGCGCAGACACCCCCGCCGGCACAGGCGGCCACGGCAGCACAGGAGGAAACATCAGCATGAGCACCCCCGCCCGCGTCCTGGTCCTCAACTCCGGCTCCTCGTCGGTGAAGTACCAGCTGCTCGACATGAACGGGGGCGAGCGCCTCGCCACGGGCCTCGTCGAGCGGATCGGCGAGTCCACCTCCCGCATCGCGCACTCCCCGTCCCACGGCGCCCGCAGGGAGCACACGGAGCGGATCGACGACCACAGCGCGGCGCTCCGCGCGGCCGCCGCCGAGCTGGCGCGGGACGGCCTCGGCCTCGACTCCCCCGAGCTGGTGGCGATCGGCCACCGGGTGGTCCACGGCGGCCTGCGGTTCACCGAGCCGACGCTGATCGACGACAAGGTGATCGCCGAGATCGAACGGCTCGTGCCCGTGGCGCCGCTGCACAACCCGGCGAATCTGCTGGGCATCCGCCAGGCGCGCGAGCTGCGCCCCGACCTGCCGCAGGTGGCCGTCTTCGACACCGCGTTCCACACGACCATGCCCGAGTACGCGGCCCGGTACGCGATCGACAGGGCGACGGCCGACGAGCACAGGGTCAGGCGCTACGGCTTCCACGGCACGTCGCACGCGTACGTGTCGCGCAAGGCGGCCGAACTGCTCGGCCGCCCGTACGAGGACACCAACGTGATCGTGCTGCACCTGGGCAACGGCGCGTCGGCCTCGGCCGTCGCGGGTGGCCGGTGCGTGGACACGTCGATGGGCCTCACGCCCCTCGAAGGGCTCGTGATGGGCACGCGGTCAGGGGACATCGACCCGGCCGTGGTGTTCCATCTGGCGCGGGTGGCCGGGATGGAGGTCGACGCCATCGATGAACTCCTGAACAAGAAGAGCGGGCTCGTCGGCCTCTGCGGGGACAACGACATGCGCGAGATCCGCCGCAGGATCGACGAGGGCGACGACGAGGCGCGCCTCGCGTTCGACATCTACACCCACCGGCTGCGCAAGTACATCGGCGCCTATCTGGCGGTGCTCGGCCGGGTGGACGCGGTGGTCTTCACGGCGGGGGTCGGCGAGAACGCGGCGGAGGTGCGGGAGGCTGCCGTGGCGGGCCTCGACGGCCTGGGGCTCGCGGTGGACCCGTCACGCAACGCCGTGCGCGGCGGCGGGCCCCGGCTCGTCTCGCCGGATGGGGCCCGGGTCGCGGTGGCCGTGATTCCGACCGACGAGGAGCTGGAGATCGCACAGCAGACCTTCGCGCTCGCCGGCGCCGGCGAAAGCGGTAGCGAAGGCGCCCACGAAAGCCGTCGCGAAGGCGGTCGCGAAAGTGGTCGCCAGAGCGCTGTAGAAGGGCACGCCTGAGCGGGGCGCCGCCCATTTGTACTTTCCGCCAGTCGGAATATTCCGCGTAGAAACAAACCGATAGGATCAGCCTCATGCGCCGTTCCAAAATCGTCTGCACACTGGGCCCCGCCGTTGATTCCTACGAGCAGCTGAAGGCTCTCATCGAGGCCGGCATGAACGTGGCCCGCCTCAACATGAGCCACGGAAGCCACGAGGAGCACCAGGGCCGTTACGACCGCGTCCGTCAGGCGGCGGCCGACACCGGCCGCGCTGTGGGCGTGATGGTCGACCTCCAGGGGCCCAAGATCCGCCTGGAGACCTTCGCCGAGGGCCCCGTCGAGCTGGTGCGCGGTGACGAGTTCACCATCACCGCCGAGGATGTCGCGGGCGACAAGTCCATCTGCGGCACCACCTACAAGGGGCTGCCGGGCGACGTCGCCAAGGGCGACCCGATCCTGATCAACGACGGCAACGTCGAGCTGCGGGTCGTCGAGGTCTCGGGCCCGCAGGTGCGGACCATGGTCATCGAGGGCGGCGTCATCTCGGACCACAAGGGCATCAACCTGCCCGGCGCGGCGGTCAACGTGCCCGCGCTGTCCGAGAAGGACATCGAGGACCTGCGGTTCGGCCTGCGCATGGGGTGTGACATGGTCGCGCTCTCCTTCGTGCGGGACGCGCAGGACATCGTGGACGTCCACAAGGTCATGGACGAGGTCGGGCGCCGGGTCCCGGTCATCGCGAAGGTCGAGAAGCCGCAGGCCGTCGCCAACATGGAGGCCGTCGTCGCGGCGTTCGACAGCGTCATGGTCGCCCGCGGCGACCTGGCCGTCGAGTATCCGCTCGAAAAGGTCCCGATGGTGCAGAAGCGGCTGATCGAGCTGTGCCGCCGCAACGCCAAGCCGGTGATCGTGGCGACCCAGATGATGGAGTCGATGATCACCAACTCCCGCCCGACGCGCGCCGAGGCGTCCGACGTCGCCAACGCGATCCTGGACGGCGCGGACGCGGTCATGCTGTCGGCCGAGTCGTCGGTGGGCGCCTACCCCGTCGAGACGGTCAAGACGATGTCGAAGATCGTCACGGCCGCCGACACGGAGCTGCTCTCCAAGGGCCTCGAACCGCTGGTCGAGGGGCGCAAGCCGCGCACCCAGGGCGGTTCCGTCGCCCGTGCGGCCTCCGAGATCGCCGACTTCCTCGACGGCAAGGCGCTGGTCGCCTTCACGCAGTCGGGCGACACCGCGCGCCGGCTGTCCCGCTACCGCGCCTGCCAGCCGATCCTGGCGTTCACGACCGACGAGTCCACGCGCAACCAGCTGGCCCTGAGCTGGGGTGTCGAGTCGTTCGTCGTGCCGTGGGTGGGCACCACGGACGAGATGGTCGACCTGGTGGACGTGGAGCTGTCGAAGCTCCAGCGCTTCGGCGAGGGCGACACCATGGTCATCACGGCCGGCTCGCCCCCCGGCGTCCCCGGCACCACCAACATGGTCAGGGTGCACCACCTCGGCGGCGCGCAGAGCTGACCGGCGGCGGAGACGGCCGCACCGCGGGCCGCACCGCGCTCGTACCCCGGCGGGTACGGGCACGGTGCGGCCCGCGGCCGTGTGCGGGCCTCGCGGGGCGCGCGCCCACGGCCTCGCGGGTGGGTCACAGGTCGGCGAGGAGCGGGACGATGTTCTCCGCGGCGGCGATCTCCGCCGTCAGCGGGTGGTCCTCGCGCACCAGCGGGAGCGCCTGGGAACCGCGGCGCAGCGCCTCGGCCACGGGCGTGTCCGGCAGCGGCACCGGCCTGAGGGAGAGCGCCCTGACCACGCCGACCAGTTCGCAGGCGAGGACGGTGCGGTAGGCGCTGACCGCCTCGGCCGTGCTGTGCGCGGCCTGCGAGGCGAAGCTCGCGTGGTCCTCCAGGCCGCGGGAGATGATCGCGGTGCCGAGCGTCACAGGGGACGCCGCGTGCCGCAGCCTGCTGAGCGCGTCGTGCGAGACGTACTCGAGGATCATGATCCCCGAGCTGCCGGACGGGCCGTCCGCGAGGAACGGCGGCAGGCCGGTCAGGTCGGGCTCCACCAGGTCGCTCAGGCGGGCGCTCGACAGCTCGGCGACGTGGTGCAGGGCGGCACGCAGCCGGTCGAGGCCGAGCGCGAGGTGCGAGGTCGCGAAGTGGCCGTGGTGGTAGACCCGGCCGCTCTCCACGTCGATGAACGGGTTCTCGGCCGCGGCGTTGACGTCGATCTCCAGGATTGCCCTGAGCGCGTCGGCCGCCTCCAGCGCGGGGCCCTGCACCTGCGGGAAGGCGCGCAGCCCGAAGGGGTCCTGGAGCCTCGCGCCCTCGGCCGGCTCGTCCTCGCCCCACAGCAGCCGCCGCATCTCGGCCGCGCAGTGCACGGACCCCGGGTGGGGGCGCTGCGCGTGCACGCGCGTGGCGAAGGCCTCGGGCGAGCCGTTCAGCGCGACGTAGGAGAGCGCGGCCACCACATGGCTGGCGCGCAGCAGGCGGTGCAGGTCGGACCAGGCGAGCACGGACGTGGCGAGGGTCGCGGCGTTGCTCGAGATGAAGGCCAGCGCGTCGCCGGGGCTGATCGGCACGGGGTCGAGGTGCCCGCTCCCCCACGGCCGCTCGCCCGCGAGCGTCAGCGCGATCTCGGCGAGCGCGCCCAGGTCTCCGGTGCCGATGGAGCCGCGCGCGTGCGGCGCGGGGACCGCGCCCTCGCGCAGCGCGGCGGCGAGCGCTTCGAGCAGCCTGGGGTGGACGCCGCTGCCCGCGGCGGCGAGCTGGTTGAGGCGGATGAGCAGGGTTGCCTTTACGGTGGCCTCCGGGGCGCGGGGTCCCGAAGTGCCCGCGTGGCTGCGCAGCAGGCGCAGTCCGTGCTGGTCGGCGGCCTCGGGGTCGACGACCTCGTGGCGGTTGGCACCGACGCCCGTGGTGCGTCCGTAGACGGCGCGCTTGGTCTCGCTGTCCCGCGCCACACGGTAGGCCGCGAGCGCGCGGTCCAGCGCCTTCTCGTCGAGGCTGACCGACGCGCCGCGCCTGGCGACCGCGGCGATCTCCTCGCACCGCAGTCCGCGCCCGTCGACTCGGACATGGTCAGGATCCATGCCGTTCACCTCCTTGACAGCTATTCATTCATGAATGAGGCTCCATGAAACTTGTTATTCAGTACCTTGGCAAGAGGGCGGGCCCTTCGGGCTCCCCCGCGGATGGGACCAAGTGGAACGATGCCTGATCACGACCTGACGACGCAGGCCACGAAGGACGGAAGGGTCTCCTTCGACGACGCGCCGCTGAACAGATTCCACGTCAAGATCACCGCGCTGACGTTCGGCGCGAACTTCTCCGACGGGTACCAACTCGGCGTCATCGGGATCGCGCTCACCCTGATCACCCCGCAGATGCACCTCGGCTCCGTCTGGGAGGGGCTGCTCGGCGCCTCGGCCCTCATCGGCATCTTCATCGGCAGCATCTCGCTCGGCGCACTCGCCGACCGCATCGGCCGCCAGCAGCTCTACATGCTGAACTTCCTGCTGATCACCCTCGCCTCGGTCGCCCAGTTCTGGGTCCAGGGCGCCGGCCCGCTGTTCGTGCTGCGCATCCTGATCGGCATCGGCATCGGCGCGGACTACGCCATCGGCCCGACACTCGTCGCCGAGTTCTGCCCCCGCCGCCAGCGCGGGTTCCTCCTCGCGTCGCTCACCGCGATGTGGACGGTCGGCTACATCTGCTCGTACTTCTTCGGCAACTGGCTGATCGGGTACGGCGGCGACAGCTGGCGCTGGCTGCTGGCGAGCGGCGCCGTGCCGGCGGCCGTCGTCCTGCTGCTGCGGATCGGCACGCCCGAGTCGCCGCGCTGGCTGGTGAGCAAGGGCCGCCTCGACGAGGCGCGCGCCGTCGTGGCGCGCTACATCGGCGAGCACGTCGACTTCGAGTCGATCGCGGCCGGGGCGCGCGCGGGCGCCGCGCAGGAGGCGGGCGAGCGGCCCGCGGGCTCGTACCGGCGGCTGTTCGACGCGGACCAGTGGCGCAAGACCGCGTTCGGCGTCCTGTACTACAACTGCCAGGTCATCCCGTACTTCGCGATCTACACGTTCCTGCCCGTCGTCATGGCGAAGTTCCACCTCAAGGAGGGCTTCCTCGGCGACGGGCTGCTCAACGTCTTCCTGCTGCTCGGCAGCATCGCGGGGCTCTGGTTCACGGCGCGCTTCTCCCGCCGCGGCTTCGTGATCGCCTCCTTCGTGGTGATGGCACTGGCGCTCGGCCCGCTGGGCCTGTGGCCCGGCGGCCCCTCCGTGGTGCTGTTCGTGCTGTTCCTGGTCTTTACATTTACGATGTCGGCCGCGTCCAACCTCGACCAGGTCTACCCGCCGGAGCTGTTCTCGACGGCCCTGCGCAGCTCGGGCGTCGGCCTGCTGAACGGCGTCAGCCGGGTCGGTTCGGCGGCGGGCACGTTCCTGCTGCCGATGAGCATCGACCACCTGGGCTTCTCCACCTCGATGACGGCGCTCACCGCGTTCCTCGTCCTGGGCGCGCTGGTCTCGGTCGTCTGGGCACCGGAGACCTCGGACGTGATCCTGGAGTGACGCATCCCGTACCCGGGTCCCGCGGGCCCGGGCACGCCTACGTGAGAGCGGCCCGCCGCCCCCGGGGAGGGGACGGCGGGCCCGCTCACGCGCGTGTGCGGGTCGGGCTAGTCGATGAAGTTGTGCAGGCCCTGCATCTTCAGCGTGCCGCCGAACTGGCCCGCCTGGTCGACCTTCGCGTTGGTGAAGAACACCGACGGGATCTGGATCGGCGGCGGGAAGTCCGGGCTGAACGTGATCGGCAGCAGGCCGAGCAGGTTGCCCGACAGCTTCTCCGTGTACATGGTCACGGGGCCGTCGATGGTCGAGGTGGTACCGGGCTTCGTCTTGATCTCCGTGTGCCGCACGATGTTGCCATGGCCGTCACGGTTGTCGACCGTCTGGTGCAGGTCCTTGATGCCGATCGAGTCCGCCGTGAACTTCATGACCCGCTTCGTCGCTCCTGAAGCGGTCTTGATGTCCACGAGCCCCCGGTAGCACAGGCCCTTGAGGCTGAGATTGCTGCTCTGGAGGTGCCAGGGGTCGGCGGCCATGGTGGGCGCGTTGGCGTCCTGCGTGGGCGGCTTGAGGATCGGGAGCAGGTCGCAGGGCCCCTCGTCGCAGGAGCCGCTGCCGGCCTTGGTGTCCGCGCTCTTGGTGTCGGCCGTGGCGTCGCTGAACTTGACGCCCTTGTGCGTCAGCAGGTCCCTGATCGCCTGTTCCTTCGACTGGGTGGCGCTCTCGGACGAGCCGTCGCCCTTGCCGTCCTTGCCGTCCTTCTTGCCGCTGTCCGACGAGCCCGACGCGGAAGGCGACTTCGACGACGACGCGGACTTTCCCGCGTCCTTCGCGGCCTTGGAGAGCCCGCCGAGTGTGCCCTTCACCGTCTTGCCCAGCGCGTCGCCGGCCTTGCCCGAGGTGTCCTTGGACGAGGTGTCCTTGGACGAGCCGCCGTCGCCCTTGCTGTCCTTGGAGGACGTCGCTGAGTGCGAGGCGGACGGGCTCGGCGTGGTGTCGTGGGACGGCGTCGCGCTCGGGGACGGCGACGAGGAGTCGCTGTGCACGCCGAGCAGGCCGCCGAGCGCGGAGCCGAGCCCGCCGAGCAGGCCGCCGCCCCCGCTGCCGCTGTGCGACGACGGTGACGACGTGCTGGGGTCGGGCGTGGGCGTGGGGGACGCCGAGGATGTCGCCGACGGCTGCGGGTCCGACGAGCCGCCGCCGGAGGCCTTGCCGCCGTCGGAAGCCTTGCCGCTGCCGCTCTTGCCGCTGTCCTTGCCGCCCTTGGACGACGTGCCGTCACTGGACGACGGGCTCGCCGACGCGGACGGCGAGTCGGAAGGCGAGGCGGAGGGCGACGGCGAGTCCGAGGCGCTGGGCTCGTCCGACCGGGTCACACAGGCACCCGAGGTGGACGGGGCCGCCTTGCTGTCGTCCGCCATGGCGAGCTTCGGCGTAAGGCTCATGCCGACGAACACGGCCGTGGGCATCGCCGCGAGGGCCATGGCCTTGCCGGCGGGTATGTGGATCTTGGTCAGCAGCGACTTCCTCGGCGCCGCGTGCCGGGCTCTCGCTCGCGTGAGGTCGACATCCGCGGCGGAACCGGGCACCGGCCGCGTGTCGTCGTCAGCCCGCACTGTGCCTCCCGCCCTTGAACCAGTCCGTGCGCGTGTCCGTCACATCCGCTTCCACCCCCGCGCGCGGGCCCGGCAGCAGCGGGTCGGCGTCCGTGTCTGCGGTGTCCGCGGCTTCGGCGATCCCGGCGGACTCCGGTGCGGCCTCGTCCTCGGCGGTCCGCCTCTTCGCCTTCTCGGGCACCCAGGACACGGAGAGCGCGCCGCCGATGAGGGCGAGGAGGAATCCGACGAAGAAGCCGCCCAGGTTGGACACCGGGATCGAGACCAGGGCGAGGAGGATCGCGGCGATGCCGGCGAACACCCGGACGATGGAGTGGAACCACATCGTCAGGCCGAGCGTCACCAGCAGGACGCCGATGATCAGCGATCCGGCGCCGGCCGTCGTGGACATCGCGAGGGTGAGGTTGCCGAGGTGAAGGTGGGCGTACGGGAAGTATCCGATCGGCAGTCCGCTGACGAGCGTGATCAGCCCGGCCCAGAACGGCCGGTGCCCGCGCCAGGCGCGGAACCTCAGCCGCCAGTACCTGAACCCGCCGTCACGCTCCTGGGGCACGAGGGTGTCCGCGGTCTCGGCGCTCATGGAAAACAGCTCCCTGGAACCGGCATTACCGTGCGGAATGCCATGAGTTTGAGGTGGTGGCGGGCGAGGTGCGCGACCGCGGGTGAATGCCCTGCGGCACGTTGCCCCCGCCCGCCGGCGAGTGCCTAGTGGTAACAGGGGTTGTTGCCCCTCTTGAGCGTCAGGCCGAGGTCGGCGAGCTTGAAGGTGCCCGCCGTGGTGGCCCACGCCTGCTGCTGAACACCCGTCAGCACGGCCTTGCTCGCGTCCTGGGCGAACCCCCCGCTCTTTTTCGGGTCCTGGTCACCCGGAGCGACACCTGCGTGCTTGCCGTCATTCGTCGCGCCCTGCGCCACACCGATGTTGATGTCGGTGAACGTGGCGTTCGTCGTGCTCAGGTCATCAAGGTCGATGTAGAGATTCTTGGCCTTGACATCCGTACCCTTGTTACCCGCGGTGAGCAGGAGAGTGACGTCACCGATGCCTGGTACCGGCGTGACCACCGACTGGCACAGGTCGGTGATGCTCGCGCGCGTGAAGCCGTTGACCGCGACGGGATGCGCGGTCCTCTTCCCGTTGTTGTCCTTGACGCCGTAGTCGACGTTTCCGTACTGGGTGAAGCCGTAGCCGACGAGCTTGCTCGCCTTCACCTTGAAGTTCTGCCCCGACACGCTGAAGGACGCGGCGAGCGCCCCCTGCGACAGGGCGACGCCTATCGCGGCCGTCGCGGCCACGCTCGGCACCATGACCACCGCGAAGCGCTTCCATCTGGTCCCACCACGTACTGGGGACTCCATGCGATTTCCTCCTTCTCGGACGTACATCGCCACGCGGACGTGGGCCCGCCATGGGATGGGGAGAAGTGCTACGTCCTCGGAAGGAGAGCGCCCGCTTCGCCGTGCGCGAACCGCGCCCGAACCACCGGTCGATCACCCCCGAGCGACAACCACTGATCGCGCCGTGGCGCAACCTTCGGACAGGCCCCGCCTGTTGGGCGGGAACCCCCCTGTCCGAGCCGGCGGTTCACTGGACCCGCCGACCCACCCGGTGGGGACCCAGGACCGACGTGACGCGACTGGTTGCCGTGCTGGTGCGGTATTGGACCGAGCGTCGACGATGGTGGTCCATTCGCGGCCGGGACACAAGGGCCTTCGTTACTAGTCAGTAACGGCCGGGCGACCCGGTGGCAACCGAGGGGCGCCGGACCGGCACACAGGGTGTTACCGGTGGTTGGAACAAGTAGGACGATCGATGCGGAAAACCGGGCAGAAGGGAGAGGGTGATTTACTGCGAGTAACAAAGATGGCATAGGTCAAGTCTTGGTAAAGCAATGAACCCGTCATCGCCTTGTCGCCAAATCCGCACCGGGTCGCGGACGCCCACTCTCCCGGCCACACCGGATCGTCACATCCGTCCCACAGCTCCATCAAATCACCGGTCACAGCACTCCCGTGCGCCTCACACGGAACTCCGGCATCCGAAAACGCGCGACGGGCCCGGATGCAGCGCGGTGCGTTCCGCGCTGCATCCGGGCCCGCCCAATTCCCGACGGCCCGTCAGGTCCTTTCGGAATTCGTCAGAACAGGACGCGCGCGAGCGCCGCGCGCGAGGCGGCCACCCTCGGGTCGTCGCCGCCGATGACCTCGAACAGTTCGAGCAGACGCAGCCGGGCCTTCTCCCGGTCGTCGCCCGCCGTGCCGCGCACCGTCTCGACCAGGCGGGAGAAGGCGTCCTCGACATGGCCGCCCGCGAGGTCCAGGTCGGCCACGGCCAGCTGCGCGTCGACGTCCGCGGGGCTGTCGGCCGCGTCCTTGCGGGCCTGCTGGGGGTCGAGCCCGCCGACGCGCCCCAGCAGCTCGGCCTGCGCGAGGCCCAGTTTCGCCTCGGTGTTGACCGGGTCGTCCGACAGCACGTTGCGGTACGCCTGGACGGCGCCCGCGAAGTCGCCCTCGTCGAGCGCCTGCACGGCGGCTTCGAGCAGGGCGTCGTGCGGTCCTGGCGGCGGCGCGGGCGCCTCCTGCTGCTCCGCGCCCTCGCCGCCCGCCTCCACGGCGATGCCCGTGAGCCCGAAGCGCTCCTCGCCGACCTGGACGAGCTGGTCGAGCGTCTGACGGATCTGCGCCTCCGGGGCCGCCCCCTGGAACAGCGGCAGCGCCTGACCCGCGACCACCGCGAACACGGCCGGGATGCCCTGGATGCCGAACTGCTGCATCAGCGCCTGGTTGGCGTCCACGTCGATCTTGGCCAGCACGATGCGGCCGTTGTACTCGAGGGCCAGCCGTTCGAGCACGGGGCTGAGCTGCTTGCACGGCTCGCACCACTCCGCCCAGAAGTCGATGACGACGGGCACCTCGGTGGAGCGCTGCAGGACATCGCTCTCGAAGCCCGCCTCGTCGACGTCGATCACCAGGCTGGACGCCGGCACCGCGCCCGCACCGCCCTGGCGGGCGGTCTCGGCGCGTGCCTGCTCCGCCTTCGTCTTGGCCTCGCCGGCCGCCTTCACCGCGGCGAGGTCGACGACGCCGCTCATGGACATGTTCCTAGGCTGCATGGGTACATCCTCCCCCTTCCGCGCGCGGTTTCGGAAACGTGCCGCTTCCCCGTGGTGGGCGGCGCACGGGACGCCCCCGTGGCGCCCCGTGCGCCCGGCTTGCGGCGCCGGGTCCCCACCAGGCGCCTGTGGCTGTCGCTCCGACCTCGCCGAGAGGTCTTTCGCTACGACTCGTAGCGTAACTGTACCGGCCGGCGTTCGGGGCGGATCACCGCATGACCTGTCTCACAGCGCCCGGCCGGTAGGGTCGCCGCCATGCCTACCCGTACCGGCCCCGAAGGTATGCACCAGGGGCGCACCGGCCGCCCCCGCAGCCCCGAGGCCGACGCGGCCATCCTGGCGGCCACCCGGCAGGCGCTCGTCGAACTCGGCTGGTCGAAGCTGACGATGGGGGACGTGGCGGCGCGCGCGGGCGTGGCAAAGACGACGCTGTACCGGCGGTGGCCGAGCCGCAACGAGCTGGTGGTCGACGCGGTGGCGGTCCTCTTCGACGAGCTGCGGCTGCCGGACCTCGGCAGCCTGCCGGCGGACGTCGAGTCGGTGGTGCGCCAGTTCGGCGCGCTGCTCGAACGGCCCGAGGCGAAGACGGCGCTGATGGCGGTGATCGCCGAGGCCACCCGCGACGACGCGCTGCGGCGGCGCATCCGCACGGCGATCGTGGACCGGCAGAAGCACCTGGTGGTGGCGGGCCGCGAGCGCGCCCAGGAACGCGGTGAGATCCCGCCGCCGCCGGACCCGGCGGCCGCGGCCCGCGACACCGACCTGATCTTCGACGTGGTCGCGGGCGCGGTGGTGCACAGGACGCTGGTCAGCGCGGAGCCGGTGGACGGCGACTGGGCCCGCCGCCTCACGCAGCTCGTGCTGACGGGCCTGACGGCCCAGCGCGCCCCGGCCGGCGCGGCGGCCACGGCCAGGCCCACGGCCCCGGCCCCGGCCCAGGGCCCACAGGAGCCGAGGGCGGCCGACGCCGGCTCCTAGGGCGGCCGCCGTGACCCGCGTCCTCAGAAGCCGGGCGGCTCCGTGTACGTGCCCCATTCGTCGCGCAGCGCGCCGCAGATCTCGCCGAGGGTGGCCTCCGCGCGTACCGCGTCCAGCATCGGCGGGATCATGCTCGACCCGTCGCGTGCGGCGGCCAGCATCGCGTCCAGCGCCGCGGTGACCTTCGTGTCGTCGCGCGCCTCCTTGCGCGCGGCGAGCGTCGCCGCCTGGTCGCGCTCCACCTCGTGGCTGACGCGCAGGATCTCCAGGTCGCCCGTGACGGACCCGGTGTTGACGTTGACGCCGACGACCTTCTTGTCGCCCTTCTCCAGGGCGCTCTGGTAGCGGAACGCGGACTCGGCGATCTCGCCGGTGAACCAGCCGTCCTCGATGCCGCGCAGGATGCCGGAGGTGATCGGGCCGACCGGGTGCTTGCCGTCGGGATGGGCGCGCCTGCCGCGCTCCGTGATCTGCTCGAAGATCTTCTCGGCGTCCGCCTCGATCCGGTCGGTGAGCTGCTCGATGTACCAGGAGCCGCCCAGCGGGTCGGCGACGTTGCCCACCCCCGTCTCCTCCATCAGCACCTGCTGCGTGCGCAGCGCGATCTCGGCGGCCTGCTCGCTGGGGAGTGCGAGCGTCTCGTCGAGCGCGTTGGTGTGCAGCGAGTTGGTGCCGCCGAGCACCGCGGCGAGCGCCTCCACGGCGGTGCGCACGACGTTGTTGTACGGCTGCTGCGCGGTGAGCGAGACGCCCGCGGTCTGGGTGTGGAACCGCAGCCACTGGGCCTTGTCCGTGGTGGCGCCGTACACGTCCCGCATCCAGCGGGCCCAGATCCTGCGGGCCGCGCGGAACTTGGCGATCTCCTCGAAGAAGTCCACGTGCGCGTCGAAGAAGAACGAGAGGCCGGGCGCGAAGACGTCGACGTCGAGGCCTCGCGCGATGCCGAGCTCCACGTAGCCGAACCCGTCGGCCAGCGTGTACGCGAGCTCCTGCGCGGCCGTCGCGCCCGCCTCGCGGATGTGGTAGCCGGAGACCGACAACGGCTTGTACGCGGGGATCGCGGTCGCGCAGTGCTCCATCAGGTCGCCGATGAGGCGCAGGTGCGGCTCGGGCTGGAAGAGCCACTCCTTCTGGGCGATGTACTCCTTGAAGATGTCGGTCTGGAGCGTGCCGTTGAGCACGCCCGGGTCGACGCCCTGGCGTTCCGCGGCGACGAGGTACATGCAGAACACGGGCACGGCGGGGCCGCTGATCGTCATGGACGTCGTCACGTCGCCGAGGGTGATGCCGTCGAAGAGGACCTCCATGTCGGCGGCCGAGTCGATGGCGACGCCGCAGTGCCCGACCTCGCCGAGCGAGCGCGGGTCGTCGGAGTCGCGGCCCATCAGCGTCGGCATGTCGAAGGCGACGGAGAGGCCGCCGCCGCCGTTGGCGAGGATGGTCTTGTAGCGCTCGTTGGTCTGGCGTGCGTTGCCGAACCCGGCGAACTGGCGGATGGTCCATGTGCGGCCCCGGTACCCGGTCGGGTAGAGGCCCCGGGTGAACGGGTACTCCCCCGGCCAGCCGATCCGCTCGAATCCCTCGTACGTGTCCCCCGGCCGCGGTCCGTACACGGGAGCGACCTCGTCGCCCGAGAGGGTCGAGAAGTCCGCGTCGCGCTTGCGGGCCTTGTCGTACCGGGCCTGCCAGCGGGTGCGGCCCTCGTCGATCGCGTCAGCGTCCATGCACCCGAATTTACTAGGACGTCAAAGTAAATGTCGATGGCAAACCGCCGCGGACATCGTCACGCGGCGGTGCCGTGCGCCGTCGGTCAGGCCTTGGCGGTGGCGGGCGCCGGGTCGACGACCTTGGCCTCGAGCTCGCGGGAGACCCGGCGCTCGACGAAGAAGGCCGCCGTGGGCAGCGTCCCCGCGAGCAGGACCCACAGCTGCCGCATCACGGGGAACTTGGCCTTGGAGCCCAGGTCGAAGGCGAAGATCAGGTACACGATGTAGAGCCAGCCGTGCGCGATGCCCACGACCTCGACGAAGCCCGCCGCTCCGTTGATGTCGAGCACGTACTTGGCGATGACCCCCAGTGTCAGCACGATGAGGAGCACGCCTGTGACGTACGCCATCACCCGATAACGGGTCAGCACACTTCGTTTCATACGCAAGAGCGTAGTGGCACGATACGGGCGATCTTCGCGCGGGTCACCACTCGCCGCCGCGCCGCTCGGGCGGCCGGCGCTCCTCGAAGTCCTGGGCGGACAGGCGCAGTGGGCGCAGCATCGCGAAGATCTCGCCGCACTCCTCGGCGTCGTACGCGCCGAGCCCGAAGTCCATGGCCATCAGGTCGCGCGTGGCGGCCTCCACCACCTTGCGGCCCTCCTCGGTGATCGAGGCGAGGGTGCCGCGGCCGTCGTTCGGATTGGGGCGCTTGTCGACGAATCCGGCCCTGACGAGGCGGTCGACGGTGTTGGTGACGGACGTGGGATGGACCATCAGCCGCTCGCCGATCTTGGACATGGGCAGCTCGCCGGCCTTGGAGAAGGTCAGCAGGACCAGCGCCTCGTAGCGCGCGAACGTGAGCCCGTACGGCTTGACGACGGAGTCGACCTCGGCGAGGAGGATCTGCTGCGCGCGCATGATGGACGTGATGGCGACCATCGAGGGGACGGGGCCCCAGCGCTGTTTCCAGAGGTCGTCGGCGCGGGCGATGGGGTCGAAGGGCAGGCTCAACGGCTTCGGCACGCCCCCGACCCTACCGAGGGATGATATGCCCGCGCCCCCGGCATCTTCCCCGGTCACTGCCCGGCTGCCACCCGGCCACGTTCCGCGCGTGGCGCACACACGTGCGTAATGCGTCGCATGTCACGATATGCCCCATGCCCGGCCGCCCTCACCCCCGCCTCGCAGCCCTCCCCGTCTCCCTCGCGCTGGCCCTGTGCCCCGCCGCCGCTGCCTGCTCGGCCGGCGGGGACGGGGACGGCCACGCGTCCGTCGTGGGCGGCGAGTCCGCCCCGTACGCCGCGTCCCCCTACTGGGTCGACCCCGACAGCGACGCCGCACGGCAGGTGAAGAAGTGGCAGGCCGAGGGGCGGTCGGCCGACGCGAAGCTGCTCCAGCGCATCTCCCGGCGGCCGGTCGCCGACTGGCCCGCGGGCGACGATCCGGGCCCTGAGATCCGGCACGCCGTGCGGTCGGCCGCCCCCACCGGGCGGACCGTGCTGCTCGTCGCGTACAACATCCCGCACCGCGACTGCGGCAAGTACTCGGCGGGCGGCGCCGCCGACGCACAGGCGTACCAGAGCTGGATCAACGCCTTCGCGAGTGCCATCGGCGACGCGCCCGCCCTCGTCGTCCTGGAGCCCGACGCCCTGCCGCACCTGGCTGACGGCTGCACCCCGCCCGAGCTCCAGCAGGAGCGCTACACGCTGCTGTCCGCCGCGGTCACACGCCTCAAGCAGCAGCCGCACACCAAGGTCTACCTCGACGCCGGCAACCCCGCCTGGGTCGCCGACACGGGGCGCATGGCGGACGCGCTGAAGCGCGCGGGCGTCGCGCGGGCCGACGGCTTCTCCCTCAACGTGTCGAACTTCCAGCGCGACGACGCGGTCAAGCGCTACGGCGCCGCCATCTCAGGCGCGCTCGGCGGCGCGCACTTCGTGATGGACACCAGCCGCAACGGCGCGGGCCCCTTGCCGGGAGGCCGCGGCGACGAGGCGTGGTGCAACCCGCCGGGCCGCGCGCTCGGCAGGGCGCCGAGCACCAGCACAGGCGATCCGCTGCTCGACGCCTACCTGTGGATCAAGCGCCCGGGCGACTCCGACGGCACGTGCCGCGGCGGGCCGGCGGCGGGCAGCTGGTGGCCCGAGTACGCCCTCGGGCTCGCCCGCCGCGCGAAGAGCTGACGGCGCCCCGCCCGGGGGGACGCCGTCCGCGCGGTCGCGGCCGCTCAGCTCCCC
>NZ_JAGIQL010000129.1 GCF_017813245.1 Streptomyces montanisoli | reverse complement strand
GGCGCGTTACCGGCGTCCGCGGGCGCGGTCGCCCCGGACGCTGCCGCGGGCACCGTCCCGGGCGGCGCGGGCCTGCTGGTGCCCGGCACCCAGGCGGCGCCGTTCCAGTACCGGACGTAGCCCGGGATCGATGGGTCCGGGTAGTAGCCGGCCGCGGGGCCGCCGCCGTCGGCTGCCGATGTCGGGGCGCTCATCACCGTGGTCCCGTATCTCCTCAAGAGCCTTGTTCGAGGCTTCACATCTATCAGAACACCGGCCGCCGGAGGGCCGGTCCTCTCGTTTGCGCCACTTTCCGGTCACGACTTCGTCGCACAACGTCACCAGCACCCGGGGAGCGAGCACTCAGCGCAGACCCCAAGCGGCTCGTACACCCGTTCGCTCATCCACCCGTTCGCGTGCGCCCCAAAAAATCATGGGGAAAGTCGCGTCATGACCGCGCGCTTCCCCGCTCTCTCCCAGTACGGCGCCCGGACAACAACCGGACAACAACCAGTCCCGGGGCCGAACGAGGGAGAGGACGGACACCATGGGCGCAACGAACACCGTCGTGGAACACGAGCTCGACGTCGACCTGGTCCTGTCGCCTGAGCACAGCGTCGCCGTGCCCGCCAGGCTGACATACCTGACGTCGGACCCGTACGCGGTCCACATCGCCTTCCACATCCACTCGGCGAATCCGGTCCACTGGACGTTCGCGCGCGAGCTGCTGGTGGAGGGGGTGTTCAGGCCGTGCGGCCACGGCGACGTGCGGATCTGGCCCACGCGCGTCGACGGGGAGGGCCTGATCTGCCTGGCGCTGACGTCACCAGAGGGCGACGCGCTGCTCCAGGCGGCACTCGACGACGTCTACGGATGGCTGGAGCGCACGCTGGGGGTCGTGCCGCCCGGCACCGAGTCCGCACGGCTCGGCATCGACGACGGCCTGGCGGCGCTGCTGGCGCCCACACCGGCGGACGAGCTGTGGCTGCGCGACCCGTGGCCGTCGGACGGAACGGACTGCCACGACGCCGGCGAGTGACGCGCCGCGACCGGCCGATCACACGGCTCTCGCCGTCAACGACAGGTGGACGCGGGAGGACTCCGGGAGGTCATCTACCCTTTGGGCGACACGGGTCGGCGGAGGGCGAGAGGGAACACCGGGATGACGACTGCACCGGCACTGGCGGAACTGCGCGAGGTCTGCCAGCCGAACGCGAAACTCGCGAGCCGCAACGGCGAGCACTGGGCCGGCCGCATGTACATGCGGACGCTGTCCCTGCACGCCACGCGGCAGCTGGTGCGCACGCGCGTCACGCCCAACGCCCTGACCTGGACGATGGTGGTGTGCGGGATCCTCGCGGGCTTCGCCCTGCTGATCCCCGGCCTGTGGGGCGCGCTGCTCGCGGCCGTCCTGTTCCAGCTGTTCCTGCTGTTCGACTGCGTCGACGGCGAAGTGGCGCGCTGGAAGGGCCAGAACAGCGCGGTCGGCATCTACGTCGACCGCCTGGGCGCCTACCTGGCGGACGCGGCGCTCCTGGTGGGCGCCGGGTTCAGGGCCGCGCGCGGCGGCTCGCTGCTGTGGGTGTCCGTCGGGCTGGCCGCTGCACTCGGCATCGTGCTGCTGAAGGCCTCGACGGACCTGGTGGACGTGGCGCGTGCGCGCCGCGGCCTCCCGGTGGCGACCGAGGAGTCGACGGCTCCCCGCGCCCAGTCCATCGCGTTCGCCCGCCGGATCGCCTCCGCGTTCAAGATCCACCGCATCACCAACGGCATCGAGGCGTCGCTGCTGCTGCTGGCGGTGGCGATCGTGGACGCGGCGATCAACAGCACGGAGCCCACGCGTATAGCGGTCGCGGCGATCGCGGCGGTGAGCTGGGTGATGGTGGTGGCGCACCTCGCGTCGATCATGAACTCGTCCCGCCTGCGCTGACGCCCCTGCCGGGGCGGCTCCCTCAGACGCTGAACCAGAAGGAGAAGCCGAGGGCGAGGACGAGCAGCAGGGCGCACACGAGGATGGTCAGGAGGGGTCCCGTGGCCCACCCTCGGGGCTGCACGTGACGCGGCCCCGCCTCGGACATGCTGTCCTCACCAGGGGGCGTCTCGCCGGGCGGCACACCGCCACCGGGCGCGAGTCCGGTCGTGGTACGCGGTTCGGGATCCGGGTTCGAAGCAGTCATGGCCGCGCGGGTACCCATCGCGCGGCTTCCATCCCACCGGGCGCCCGCGCCGCACTCGGCCCTCACAGGTAGATCTGCGCGGCGCAGTCGCGGCAGTGCGTCTTCCCGTCGCGCCGGGCGATGACGTCGTGCGTGCAGCGCGTCCCGCCGGCAGCGGGTGGCTCGCACGCGGGAAGCACGGTCACGCACTCGGGCGCGGTGCACCACTCGCGCCCGCCGCCCAGCGGCCGGATGAACGCGAGCCGGTGGCTGCGGGGCGGCCGGGCGTCGGGATCCTCCCAGTCGCCCAGGAACATCAACTCCCCGACGCGCCCGGTCGCCTCGTCACGCACGAGAGGCCGACTCGCCGTGGCCCGTCCGCCCTCATCCTGACGTTTCGTCATATCTGGTGAATTCCCTTCCGCCCGGCACGGGATGTGACTACCGTGCGTAGTGCGAGCGGTACCAGCATGTAGCCGGATCGGGGCCTCGGAAGACCGCAGGAGACCGTGCTTCCGCCGCACCGAACGGGAAATTCCACACTTTCCACCGGACGGCGAGGGAGGGCCGGCGCGATGCCGCACAGGCGAGTGGTCACGGGCAGGAGCCAGCAGCCGCGGCAGCGGTTCGCGGAGGAGCTGAGGACGTTACGGGGGCGGCAGGGCGACAGCCTGCGCAGGCTGGGCGAGGTGCTGGGCTGGGACTGGTCACTGTTCGGCAAGATGGAGAGCGGCGAGACGCTGGGCGGCCCCGAGGTGGTCGAAGCGCTCGACCAGCACTACGGAACGCCCGGCTTCCTGCTGACGCTGTGGGAACTGGCGATCGGCGACCCGACGCAGTTCAAGGAGCAGTACCGGCGTTACATGACGCTGGAGGCGGAGGCGGTGAGTCTGTGGCACTACGCCCCTGGCGTCCTGCCAGGCCTGCTGCAAACCGCGGGATACGCGACCGAGCTTCTGGCCAGTGGCGGCGCCGAGGGCGAGGACCTGGCACGCCAGGTCGAGGCCCGCACACGTCGGGCCGAGTTGCTGAACGGCAAGCGCGCGCCGCACTTCCGCACCATCCTGTCGGAGACAGTCCTCCGAACCCGGTTGCAGGACGCCACCGAGCAGCGCATGCAGTTGGAGCACCTGTCACGGGCTGCGGAGCAGTCGAACGTGACGCTTCAGGTGGTTCCGGAGGAAGCGGGACTGCACGGCCTGCGCAACACGGCGGTGATGTTCCTGCGCATGGGGGACGGCGAGACCGTGGCGTACGTCGAGAACGACCACAGGGGCGAACTGATCAGCGAATCGGCCTCTGTTGAGCGCCTGCAACGACGTTATGATGCCGTGCGTGACCTGGCGCTGTCTCCGACCGAGTCGGCGAAGCTCATAGTGCGGATGATGGAGGAATGACCGTGCGACCCATCGACCTGACCAATGCGGCCTGGCGCAAGAGCTCGTACAGCAACAGCGACGGCGGCGAGTGCGTCGAGATCGCGACCAACCTCCCCGCCGCCCTCCCCGTCCGCGACAGCAAGAACCCCCACGGCCCGGCACTGCTCCTGCCCCGCCCCGCCTGGACGGCGTTCGTCACCGCGCTCAAGAACGACCTGCCCGGCTCCGTCTGACCTCCTCGTCCACGCTCACACCGGCCGCCAGCACCACCCTCCGTGCCCCGACCGGGCTGCCGACCGGTCCGGCGAAGGCGGGGAACAACCGCCTGCACCGCTCGCCCCGCTACCGTCCGCCCTCGTTCGACTGCCGTACCGCGCGGATTGTCCCTATCCTGGCGTCATGAGCACGTTGCGTGAAGAGCTGCATGCCCTTATCGAACGGCTGCCGGAGTCGCAGGTCGCACCGATACTGGCCCTCGTGAGGGAGAGCACGCCGGCCGAGGACGGCGGGGAAGAGTGGCCGCTGCCCGACTTCGTCGGCGCTCTGTCCAGCGGCAAGGGTGACCTGGGCGCACGTTCCGGCGAGATCCTTCGCGCCGAGATGGGACGCGACACCGAGTGATCATCTGGGACACCGGTGCGCTGGTGGCGGCCGCCGATGCCGACGACCAGGACCACGCCCGCTGCGTCGAGCTCATGCGCCGCACCCCTCGCCCGCTGCTTGTGCCCTATCCCGTGCTCACCGAGGTCTGCTACCTCTTGGAGCGCGAGCACGGCACCCGCGCGGAAGCCGCGTTCCTGCGCTCCGTCCGTGCTGGCCAGATGAGCCTGATTCCCCTGGCCGCTCAGGACATCGAACGCATGGTCGAGCTGGTGGAGAAGTACGCCGACTTCCCCCTCGGCGCCGTCGACGCGTCGGTCTTCGCCATCGCCGAACGACTCGGCGCGGGCGCCATCGCCACCCTCGATCGCCGCCACTTCAGCGTCGTCCGCCCCAAGGCCCCTTCCTCCTTCGCCTTGCTGCCATAGCGGCAGCCGGGCGGACGACGGTCGGTTCGGCTCAGGGCGACCAGACGTACGGTGTCGTCGTCGTGACCGCGTGCAGGCCGAGGCGGGTGAGGATCGGCGCGCTGTCGGCCGAGGCGTCCACATAGACGTAGGGGACGTCGCGGGCAGCGGCGAGCCGGGCCCGGTGGGCGACCATGGCCCGGTAGATGCCCTGCCCGCGCCATTCTTTGAGCGTTGAGCCACCCCACAGGCCGGCGAAGTCGACGCCGTCCTTGAACACCAGCCATGCCGCGCAGACGACTTCGGCGTGCGCCTCGGCGACAAGGACGACGGTGTTCTCCGGGGCGCCCTCGACCCGGGCGGCAAGGTCGTCGGCCAGCCAGCTCCAGTCCTCGCCCCAGACGGCGCTTTCCATGGCGGCGATGCGCTGGAAGTCCGCTCTGGCGGCGACGCGGCGGAGGGTCACGCCGTCGGGTAGGACGGGGTCCTCCGCGAGGTCCGCGGACTGCCCGATGAGCACGGTCTCGCTGTCCTCGGCGACGAACCCGGCCGCGGTGAGCCGGTCGGGAAGGTCGGCGGGAAGGTCGTGAGCGCGCGTCTTCCACTCGACCGCCTCGCCACGGGCCGCATAGAAGTCACGCTGCCGGGCGATGAGCGTGTCCAGCTCGTCTCCGTACACACCGAGGTCACGTGGGCCCGTGACGAAACCACGATGCCAGCCGACGACACGGGTCAGCGGACCGTCGCTCTCGATACGGGCGCTCCCGCCGGGCGGGGTGACACCTCGCAGTTGCGCGTCGTACGCGGTGCGGAGTTCGTTGATCAGAGTGTCCTTCACCCGAACACCGTACGAAGCAGGTCAACTGATTTAGCAGCTCCCCTCTTCCAGGTGCGCAAGCGCGAGCCAGGCCGTAGCGGTAGTGCCGGATGGAGGCCGCCCACACCACCCGGCACAACGAGAGCGCAGGCATCAGCGGCGAGAGCCGATCTTCATGTCACCTGCGGTCACCTTGCGGATGTGGTCACTGGCGAGCGCATCGTGCGGGAAGCCGAGTTCCGATCGCGCTGGCCTCGTCGAGGCGGGCCGGCTGGGCGGCGGTGAAGTCGGCCTCCAGCGCGCCCGGATTGTCCTACAGCTGGGCGGGGGTGCGGTCGCCGATGATCGGTGCCGTCACGTCAGGGTTCTGCAGCGTCCAGGCCAGTCCGACCTGGGCGGGCGTACGGCCCAGCTCCGTGGCGACATCCTTCACGGCATCGGCGATGGCCAGGTTGCGTTCGGTGAGCACGCCCATCCCATCCTGCGCGTCGCAGCTTCGCCTCGGCATGGAGGGCATGTGTCCCGTGCGCCGCGAGAGTTCTCGGTCCTGAGCCGGCAAGAATCCGTCGATCTCTCTCTGCGGCGTGCCATGAGCGTTCTTCAGCGGTCTGGGTGGTCCCCTGCCCACACCGTGGGGGTTCGGCCTGACCACGGACTTGCCTGTTCGAGTTGTCCGGCGAGGCGGAAGAGTCGGCTTTCAAGGCCATATCCGGCAGCGAACTGCATACCGACAGGGAGTCCCGTCCCCGCGTCGGTCGTCACCGGTACTGACACGGCGGGCGTGCCCGCCACGTTGAACGGCATGGTGAACGGCGACAGGTCATTGATGCGCTCGATCCAGCCGAGGCCGTCCAGTGTCTCCGCGCCCTCGGTATGGGTGCCCAGAGGCACTGGAGGCTCTGGCAGGGTCGGCGTGAGGAGGATGTCGTACGCGTCGAAGTACCGCGCCAGGCTTCGTGCCACCCGGTTCCGCATCGCGAGAGCGGTGAGGAATTGCGCGCCGCCGACCCGCTGCCCGTAGTGGTAGCCGGCGAGGGTGGCCGGCTCAAGCATCGACGAGTCGACGGGACGGCCGGAGGCGGCGGCCAACCCGTCGACCAGGGTGGTGAGGTTCACTGTCATGAGCCGGGCATTGGCCAGGACGAATTCCTCCCAGTCGGCGCCGAGGTCGACCTCAATCTCGTTCACCTGGTGGCCGAGGGATTCAAGCAACCGCACGGTGCGGGCGAGGGCGTCGGTCACCGATGCGGCAGTGCGGCGTCCGCCCCACGCTTGGGAGAGGACACCGATTCGCAAAGAGCCGGGATGACGGGTGACTTCCTCCGCGTACGGCCGTGACGGCTGCTGGGCGGAGTAGGGGTCGCCCGGTTCCGGGCCGCTTATCTGGTCGAGCAGTACCGCGCTGTCGCGTACGGTGCGGCTGACGCTGCCGTGCACGGCAAGGCCGCTGAAGACCTCGTCGACGTCGGGCCCCATGGAGACCCGGCCACGGGTGGGTTTGATCCCGAAGAGGCCGTTGTAGGCGGCGGGGATACGGACCGATCCGGCGGCGTCGGTGCCATGGGCGATCGGGACCACCCCGGCGGCTACAGCGCCGGCCGCGCCTCCACTGGATCCGCCCGCGCTCCGCTCCAGGTCCCACGGGTTGCGGGTCGCGCCGTACAACGCTGATTCCGTCGAGATGCCGTAAGCCATCTCCGGTGTCGCGGTGCGCCCGAACGTCACGAGGCCGGCGCGACGGAAGCGCTGCATCAGCGAGGAGTCGGCGCCGGCGACGTTACCGGCTGCCAGACGGCTTCCCAGCTCCATTCGCCTACCCGTCATGGCCACCGCAATGTCTTTGATCAGAAAAGGGACGCCGGCCAGTGGTGTGCTGCCAGGGACAGGTTCGTCGTCGATCGGCCATGTCTCTACGACTGCGTTGATCTGCGGATCAACTGCCTGTACAGCCTCGCGTGCGGCTGCCTCCAGCTCGGCTGGGAGCACCTCGCCCTTGGCCACCAGCTCCGCCAGCCCGACCGCGTCAAAGCTCACGTATTCAGAAACTCTCACTGCCACTCCCTGACGAGAACGATACCGTCGAGAACCAAACGATACCTTACGGTATCGAAGAGGTCCGGCTGGTACCGTAGGGGCTGCGAGCCCCACCATCGACCGGCCCGAGTGACGGAGTAGTCATGGCATCGACCCTCAGCAGGCCGAGCAGAGTGGCGAAGCTGCCGCCTCGTGAGCGCATCCTCGACGCCGCCGAAGAGCTCTTCCAGAGAGAAGGGATCCGGCAGGTGGGGGTTCAGGCGATCGCCGACAAGGCCGAGACCACCAAGATGGCGATCTACCGACATTTCGAGACCAAGGACGCGCTGGTCGCAGAGTGGCTGCGGATCGTCGCCGCCGATTACCGGGCGGCCTTCGAGCGCGTGGAATCCGAATACCCCGACCAACCCGAGGAGCAGATCCTGGGCCTGGCCCGCTTCATCGCCGAAGGGCTGCCGGCGATCTCATACAGGGGCTGCCCGTTCATCAACTCCCTCGCCGAGCTGCCCGACCGCCTTCATCCGGCACGGCAAGTGATCCAGGACCACAAGGCCCACCAGACACGCAGGCTGATCGGCATGTGCACCAAAGCCCAGATGCCCGATCCCGATCAGGCCGCAGCCGAGATCACCTTCGCACTCGAAGGGGCGCAGGTCAGCACACAGAACGGAAGCATCGATCAGACGGGAGACCGACTGATGAAGGTCGTCGAGGGAATCGTGAACCGGCACCGCTCCCACCTCGGCGCATACAGGGCGTCTGACTGACCGCCCAGCGCCGCCCGCCCGATCACCGCCCTCAACGTGGGCCTGCGAGTGTGATCCGGCGCGCCTCCTCACCTGGAAAGCGCCTTTGACCGGAGCGGGAACAGGGACCCGATGACCGTCAAACACCCGACCGTAGGGTTGGTCAATATGGGTTACCACATCACGTCACGGCAGACGGGCCGGACCTCCGTGTCGCGGAGCGGTTCAGTGTGAGCATAGTTCCCGGCTACGTGTTCATCCTGCCGGCGGTGATCGTCGCGGGACGGGTCCTCTCGTGGTGGGGGACCCGGTGGGTCCAGTGGGTCCTGCTGTCCTCCGCGGCCGTCGTCTCCGTGCTCTTCGTCGTCATCGCGCTCAGGCGACGAGCCTCCGCCGCGTCGGCCTCGGTGTAGCCCGTCCGGGCGGGCGCGGGCTACACCGTCAGGCGGCGGATCGTCGCGAAGCCGCCCGCGAACATGACCGCGACCAGGATCGCCAGGACGCCGGTGGCTCCCGCGACCGTGATCGTCGTGAAGAAGTGGCCGATGCTCGTCCAGCCGTGCGCCCAGGTCGCGATGACCGCGGCGAGGGCCAGCGCCGTGAGCTGGGCGCCGCCGAAGATCGTGGTGCCGGTCATCCCCGCGCGGCGGTAGACCAGGCCGTGCCACATCCCGTAGACGAACAGCAGGGCGAACGCGGTCGTCGCGGTGAGCCACGACATGTACCAGGGGCCCGCGAGGACGTAGGGGACGCGGAAGAAGGCCATGTGCAGGCCCCATCCGCCGGTCGCGCGCTCGACGGCCTGTCCGAGCGTCACCACGAGGCCGAAGCACGCGGCCATGGCGAGGGCCAGCGCGCAGGCGCCGAGGTAGTAGGTACGGCGGCTCACCCCGAGGGTGAGGGCGAACGGCAGTGCGCGGGCCACCGTTTGCACGCCCGCGGAGAACACGACGATGAAGACCGCGGCGAGTCCGCCGACCCAGCGTTGACCGGTGTCACCGGCCGGTGTGAGTCGCAGGATCACCACGTCGATCGCGAAGCCGAACGCCCCCCAGGCCCAAGGCAGTACGACGTAGGTGACGCGGTCGAGCAGCAGATAGCGGGCGACGGTGACGAGCGCGGTCGTGCGCATCATGATGCCTTCGCTGTCGTGGGGCGGGCGGACGGGCCGTGGTGGCCGGGCGCGTCGTGGTGCTCGGCGGCGTGGACCGCGAGCTGCTGGAGCGTGAGCCCCTCGAGGCGCAGGTGCAGGTGGCCCGCGAGTTCGCGGTCGCGTTCGTCGAGCCGGCCGGCCATCACGGCCCTGGCCTGGCCGCCCATGGTGTGCAGGCTCAGCGTCGTACGGCCCGCGACGAACCGCTGCACGCTGTGGGACGGTCCTGTGACGGTCGTGGCGGTGCCGCGCAGGTCGTCGGTGGCCGCGTCGAGGACGAGACGGCCGCGGTCGAGTACCAGGACGCGGTCGAGGAGTTCGGCGGCCTCGTCGATGAGGTGGGTCGAGAGCACGATGCACCGCGGGTGGGCGGTGTAGTCGGCCAGCAGCTGGTCGTAGAAGAGTGTGCGGGCGACCGCGTCCAGGCCGGCGTACGGCTCGTCGAACAGGGTGAGTTCGGCGCGCGCGGCAAGGCCGACGGTGATGCCGAGCGCGGTGCGCATGCCGCGCGACAGCTTCTTGATCGGCCGGGCCTGCGGCAGTTCGTACGCGTCGAGCAGTGTGTCCGCCAGGCCCGCGTCCCAGTTCGGGTAGACCAGCGAGGCGGCCCTGACCGCGTGCCGCACCCGCAGGTCGAGGTAGGCCTGGTCCTCGCGTACGAGGAGCATGCGGCGCAGCACCGCGTCGTTCTCCAGCGGCGTGGACCCGAAGACGTGCACGCGCCCCGAGGTGGTGAACTCCTGGCCGGCGAGGATGCGCATCAGTGTGGTCTTCCCCGCGCCGTTGCGGCCCACGAGACCGGTGACGCTCGGCGTGCCGATGTCGAACGTGACGTCGGCCAGCGCCTGGTGGTCGCGGTAGCGGCGGCCGAGTCCGGCCACCGAGATCGCCGGTGTCATGCCGATCCCCCTCCCACCGTCAGCTCCACGGATGCGAGTTCCTCGCGCACCAGTCCGAGCAGCTCGTCGAGCCCGATGCCGAGGCGTGCGGCCTCCGCCGTCAACGGCCGCACGTAGCGCTCGGCGAAGCGCTGCCGCCGTGCGCGCAGCAGCCGCTCGCGCGCGCCTTTGGCGACGAACATGCCGACGCCCCGCCGCTTCTCCACGAGGCCGTCCTCGCAGAGGGCGGTGAGGCTGCGGGCCGCCGTGGCCGGGTTGACCCGGTAGAACGACGCGAGTTCGTTGCTCGACGCGACGCGTTCGCCCTCGCCCACGGTGCCGTCGGCGATCTGGTTCGCCAGCTCTGCGGCAATCTGCGCGAAGATCGGCCCGCCGTCTTCAGGGAGTGACATGGCTCCTCCATTGCTTAACCGGTTACCCACCGTACTAAGGGACCATGGAGGTAGGCAAGAGAGTCAGGCGGGCTGGGCCGTGATCGTGCAGAGGCGCTTGGTGGCGCGGGTCAGGGCCACGTACACGTCCCTTTCCCCGCCGGGGCGGGCCGCGGCGATCTCCTCGGGGTGCACGACGACGACCCCGTCGAACTCCAGGCCGCGCGCTTCGGAAGCCGGCACGATGCGCGCGTGGTCGGCGGCGCCCCGCGCCGTCAGCTCGGCCGCCCTGGCGTCCGCGCAGACCACTCCCAGCAGCTCGCCCGGATGCGCGGCGCTCTGGGCGCGCAGTTCCGCCATGACGGCGGTGGCCAACCCGCCTTGAGGTGCGGTGACGGTGCGGGGGCTCTCCCCGCTGCGCAGTGACCGTGTGGGCTTCTGGTCAGGGGCGATCCGCGCGAGCAGGCCGTGGACGCTCTCCAGGATCTCCTGCGTGGCGCGGTAGCTGACGGTCAGGTTGTGCAGTGTCAACTACCTGGTCTGAAGGGCCAGGCTTGCAGGCAGAGTAGGGGCGTGAAGCCCTCACTGTGGTGCCCTGCGTCCGGTACCGCTATGCGGTACTGGGGCGGTTGACTGCGCCCCGCTGCCACACAGCATCGGCCCGGTGGGCGATGTTGCGGGAGCCGTTGTGGTCCGCGTGCAGAACCGTCCCGCAGGACCTGCACACGAACCGTGCCTGAGTCACCCGGTTGGAGCGGTGGGTGTGCCAGCACTCCGAGCACTGACGCGAGGTATTCCGTGGGTCCACACGGACCACCGGAACACCAGCCCGCCGGGCCTTGTACTCGATAAAGGTACCGAGCTGGGCGAACGCCCAGGAGTGCAGCCGTGCCCGCTGGTCCTTCTTGGCCGTAACCCTCTGCCGGATACCGGTCAGATCTTCCAGACCGATACCCCGGGAGGTGCGTTCAGCGTGGGCGACGAGCTTCTTGGCGATGATGTGATTGCGCTGGGTGGCGTACCGGGCTTCCTTGCGCCGATTGCGCTTGAGTACACGGGCCGCGGACTTCGTGCGCTTCTTCTGCAACTTGCTGCGCAGATCCCGCTTGCGCTGCCGGTAGCGGTTGACCTGCCGGCCGGACATGTTCCGGCCGTCAGAGGTGGTGGCGATGTTGACGATGCCGAGGTCCACGCCGAGGAAGCTGTCGGGCTCGTACCTCTCGGGTTCGGGGATGTCGATGGTGGCGTAGAGGAAGAACATGCCGTCCCGCATCACCAGGTCCGACTCCCCCTTGCGGGCGGCCAGGAGCTTCGTGGCCTCGTCGGAGCAGACGAACGGGATGCCCTTCAGGCGACCGGCCACCGTCCAGATGGACACCGACCTCTGGTCGAGGTTCCAGGTCAGCATCCGGTCGTCGAACGGCTGCGCCGACACCTCACGGAAACGGATCGGCCTGGCCTCGACCCGGACCCGGCGCCTGGAACCCTCCGGCCCGTAGTTCCCCGCCTTGAGGTTCGCCTTGAGCGTGGCGTAGGCGTCGCACACCTTCGTGATCGTACGCACGGCAGCCTGCGCCCCGAGATCGAAGTCGGCCTTCAGCTGGTGGTACACGGCATCCTGCAACCCATTACGCCGCTTCAGATTCTTGGCGAAAGCCACTTCGGACGCGTGATTCGCGGCCCGGTTGCAGGCACGCAGCGTCGCCGCCAGCGCGTCCGCGTCATGAGCGAACGCAGGCAACAACTTCACCTGCGCGACAATCTTCACGTAAAGCAACATAGGGCGATACCCGACGAGTCGTCAAATCGCCGTCCAGACAGGATGCAGAGCACTCCGCCGCTGCGCGGCTCCGCACCGAGGACGCCTTTCCTCCTGGCCCTGAAGGACAGGCTTCCAAGCGACAAATCAGGTGAACCGCGGTCCGACGTGGGGGCTCAGCGCTTCCTTCCAGTCGCGTGCTGTTGTGACCGGGCCTGCCTGGGCGAAGTCGCTCACGAGTGTCCATCGCCCTTGCCGGGCAGCGGCGGACGATCATCCGCCACTGCATGGCGGTCAGTTCCTGCGCCTCGTCGACGACGACGTGCCCGTACTTCCGCTCGGGCGGACCGTCGACCAGGCTCGCCGCCTCGTCCAGCAACGGCACATCGGCATCGGGCCAGAGATCGTCGGGGCCGCGCAGCAGGAGGGACCGCTCGTGCGCGGTCAGGCGGGGCAGGTGCTCGGCGAGAGCGCGGGCGTTCGTCAGGAGCGCTTTCACGAGGTCACCGGGCGCCAGCCAGGGCCACAGCGCCTCGACCGCCCTGTCGACACCCGCGTCGTCGAGGAGATCGGCGCGGACGGCGTCCAGGTCCAGTTCGTGTGCCGGGCCGATTGAAGGTAAGTCAGGACTTACTTCGCGAAGCCATGTCTTTAAGACCGAATCCATGCCGTATCGCCCATTGCGCTTTTCCGGCCGGCCTGCCCTCGGGCGCGCCCGAGGGCATCTCCGCGCCCCGGGCGGGGCGAGTCGCGAGCGATTCCGTCCGCTCCCTTGACGCCATGTCTGGCCTAGACCAATAGTGTTGAAAGGTTTCTTCCGTATCCGCTCCCCGGGCGTCCCCGCGCCCGTCGCACCCGCCCGTCTCCTCGACAGTGCAGCGCCGCCCCCACACCGTCCCCGCCTCCCCCAGGAGGAACACGTGCTTTCCAGACGCTCGTTCGTCACGGCCGCCGGCGCGGCAGGAGTGGCCGCCGCCCTCGGCTCGCCCCTCGTCTCCGGCGCGCTCGCGCCGAAAGCGTGGGCCGCGTCGCCCTCGCTGCCGCTTGCCCTGGAGAACAACTCGGGCAGCGGAACCGTCTACGCCTACGTCAGCGGCGCCGACAGCTCTGGCTGGCCCGGATTCGTCGGGCCGGACGGCCGCTTCAACCGGCTGCCCAGCCCGTCGAGTCCCGTCACCCCGATAGCGGACTACTCGATACCGCTGGGCGCGTCCGGCTCGGCGCCGACGCGTCTCACACTGAGCGACTACATCATCGGCGGGCGCGTCTGGTTCTCCGTCGGCAAGAAGATCCAGTTCTTCGTCAACCCGCCCGGCGGCAACGGCGGCGTGCCCGGCCTCGTGCAGCCCGGCTTCACGTCGTCGGACCCCAACTGGCAGACGAACTGGACGTTCTGCGAGTTCACGTACAACAGCGCCAACCTGTACGCGAACATCAGCTACGTCGACATGGTCGCGCTGCCCGTGTCGATGGCCAGCACCGGCAGCTCAGGCTCGCAGTCGGTCAGCCCGCTGCCGAACGGGGCCCTCGCCTCCATAGCCTCCGGCCTGCGGGCACAGCACGCCGCGGACGGCGCGCCGTGGGACCGGCTCGTCGCCACCGACTCCTCCGGTGCGGTGGTGCGCGTGCTCGCGCCCGGGCACTCGCCCGTCGACTTCGGCGGCTACTGGAACGGGTACCTGGACGCGGTCTGGAACTACTACCAGTCGCACACCCTGACCGTGAACGGGCAGGGCAGCATCGGCAGTTACCGGGGCACGGTGTCGGGTGGCGTGCTGACGTTCGCCGGTCTCAACACCAACGGCGTCCCGTTCACCAAGCCGAGCGCCGTCGACATCTTCGGCTGTGCGAGCGGGCCGCTCTACAACTCGGGCAGCGACGCGCGCGGCGCCGTCGCGGCCCGCCTCGCCGCCGCGCTCAACCGGAGCAGCCTGCTGGTCTCCGGCGGCGACAACCAGCCCGACGGTGTGAACCCGTCGCAGTACTACACCGACCCCACCACGAACCACTACGCCAGGCTCGTCCACCAGTACGCGAGCATCGGCTACGCCTTCCCCTACGACGACGTCGGCCCCACCGGCGCGGCCCCCGTCGACGGCCACATCCAGGACGGCGCCCCCACCTCGTGGACGGTCTCGCTGGGCGCCGGAGCAGGCGGCGGGGGCGATCAGCCTCCCGGCGGGTCGGGCACCGGCGCGTACTCCAGGATCCAGGCCGAGTCGTACAGCGGCCAGAGCGGCACGACGAAGGAGAGCTGCACGGACTCGGGCGGCGGGCAGGACGTCGGCTACATCTCCAACGGCGACTGGCTCAAGTACGGTTCGGTGGACTTCGGTTCGTCCTCCCCCAACCAGTTCGTCGCCCGCATCGCCTCGGGTGCGGCCGCCGGTGTGAGCGGAGCGATACAGGTACGGCTCGACAGCAGGACGGGCACGAAGGTCGCCGAGATCGACTTCGGCAACAACGGCGGCTGGCAGAACTGGCAGACGGTACCGGCCAACATCGTCGCGGGCGCCACGGGGGTGCACGACGTCTATCTGGTCTTCGCCGGAAGCACTTCGGACTTCGTGAACGTGAACTGGTTCACGTTCACGAAGTAGCCGCCCGCAGCGGTTGCCGGCCGGTAGCGGCTCCACGCGGTTACCGGCCGGCGGCCACAACGTGAGACGCACGCCTTATGCGCGTGCCGCGTGGAGACCGCCCGGCCATAATCGGCGTATGGGAAAGAGCTACGAGCGGATAGACGGCCGGCTGCGCGCGTTCATCGAGGCGCAGCACATCTTCTTCACCGCCACGGCGCCGCTGGACAGCGACGGCACCGTCAACCTTTCACCCAAGGGACTCAACGGCTCGTTCGCCGTGCTCGACGAACACACCGTTGCCTACCTCGACTTCGCGGGAAGCAACGCCGAGACGATCGCCCATCTGCGCGAGAACGGCCGCATCACACTGATGTGGTGCGCGTTCGACGGCCCGCCCAACATCGTGCGCGTGCACGGCCGCGGGGAGCCGGTCTTCCGCGACGACGAGCGGTGGTCCGGGCTGCTGGCACACTTCCCCGACAGCGACCCCACCCGGCACGGGCTGCGCGCGATCATCGTCGTGACCGCGGAGAAGATCCGCGACACGTGCGGGTACACCGTACCGTTCATGACGTACGACGAGGACCGCTCGCTGCACGGGTCGCGTTTCGCGCGCGAGACGGACGAGTCGCTCGACGCCTACTTCCACAAGAAGGAACACATCGCGACGAGCATCGACGGCCTGCCTGGCCTGCCACTCCCCCTTCCCCCGCTCGCGGGCACCGCGTAGCCCGGGGCGCGCCCGGGGCGCGCCCCGGGCTCGTGTGGGAGACTCGCGTGGCAGGCATCAACCGATCTTCAGCGGGGTGACATCGATGGGTGCGAAACCGAGGATCGACACGAGCCGCCCGCATCCCGCGCGGGTCTACGACTACCTGCTCGGCGGCAAGGACCACTACGAGGTGGACCGGCAACTGGGCGAGAAGATCCCCGAGTTCATGCGGAACGCGGCGCACGAGAACCGGGCCTTCATGCGGCGGGCCGTCACGTGGACGGCGAACAACGGTGTGACGCAGTTCCTGGACATCGGCACCGGCATCCCCACCGCGCCCAACCTGCACCAGGTCGCGCAGGGTGTCCACCCGGCCGCCAGGGTGGTGTACGCGGACAACGACCCGATCATCATGCGCCACGCGGAGGCGCTGCTCGTCGGCACGCCCGAGGGCGCGACGAACTACGTCGAGGCGGACATCCGCGAGCCCGGCGCGATCCTCGACCACGCCCGCGAGTACCTGGACTTCGAGCGGCCGATCACCCTGTCGCTCATCGCGATCATGCACTTCATCGTCGACGCGTACGACCCGTACGGCGTGGTGTCCGCCCTCATGGACGCCCTGCCGTCCGGGAGTTACCTGGCGTTGACGCACGTGTCCCTCGACGGCTTCGCCGAGGAGGGCGCGAAGCTCAACGAGACCTACACGAGCAGCATCGAGGCGCAGAGCCGGTCCGTCGCGGAGATCGAGCGCTTCTTCGACGGCCTCGAACTCATTGAACCGGGGGTGGTGGCGACGCCCCGCTGGCGCACGGACACACCGGTTCCGCCGGAGACCGGGCCGCATCCGAACTACGCCGGGGTCGCGCGCAAGCGGTGAGCTGCCCGGTTCAGCAAGGCCAAGGGATCAAGCCGCGCGCCTGAGCCTCTCCCGTGCCGCCGCGCGGTCGACTCCGAGCCGGGTCAGCACGTCGGCGGCCGGGTCGGGCTCCTTGGTCTCCAGCAGCGCGATCAGCAGGTGGGCCGGTGTGATCCGCCGCGCCCCCTCCCTGCGCACCTCGGCCAGCGCACCGCCGAGCACCGACTTCGCCGACGACGTGAACGGCGTGCGCTTGCGTGACGCCGGGATCGGCGGACGGTCCACACCGCGCGCGTCGACGCCGACGGCGGTGAGCGCCTCCGTGTCCAGTTCCCGCAGCGCGTCGCGCACCGCGCCCGCGTCCACACCGAGCCCCGTCCCGGCAGCGGCCGCCGGCTGGTGCGACAGCGCGCCCAGCAGCAGGTGTTCCGTGCCGATGCGCCGGTCGCCCCGCAGCCGCGCCTCTTCGAGCGCGTCGCTCACCGCCGCGCGGGTCTCCCCCGCGAACTGCTCGAACATCGTCGCCTCACTTCCCGTGCTTCGCGTGCACGGACTGCCGCGACACCCCCAGCGCGTCGCCGATCTGCTCCCACGACCATCCCTGTGCGCGCGCACGCGCCACCGACGACGCCTCCACCTGTTCGGCGAGGCGGTGCAGCGCGCCGACGGCCCGTAGTCCGACGGCGGGATCGAGTGAGGTCAGGCGGGTCGAGAGGTCTGCGGAATCCATGCGGTCAGTATTCCATGACAATGTCAGTCTGGACTGACAGCCTCACTCATGTCAACCCAGACTGACACGTCACGGCACTGCCGCTAGAACAGCTTGCCGGGGTTCAACAGCCCCAGCGGGTCGAAGGCCTTCTTGATCTGCCGCTGCAACTCAAGCTCCACCGGGCCGAGTTCCCTGGCCAGCCACTCCTTCTTCAGGACACCGACGCCGTGTTCGCCCGTGATGGTGCCGCCCAGCCGCAGGCCGAGCGCCATGATCTCGTCGAACGCCTCCTCGGCGCGCCGCACCTCGTCCTCGTTCTGGGGATCGAAGCAGACGATCGGGTGGGTGTTGCCGTCCCCGGCGTGTGCGCAGATGCCGATCTGCGTGTCGTACTTCTCCGCGATGGCCTCGACGCCCTCGAACATGTCGCTGAGCCGCGAGCGCGGCACGCACACGTCGTCGATCATCGTCGTGCCGAACCGCGCCTCAAGTGCGGGCAGCGAGAGCCGCCGTGCCTGCATGAGCATCTCCGACTCGGCCGCATCATCCGCCGGCACCACCTCCGTCGCGCCTGCCGCCGTGCACAGCTCACCCACCGCCGCCAGGTCGGCCGCGGGGTCGGGGGTGTCGAAGGCGACGAGCAGCAGCGCCTCCGTCGTCTCGGGCAGACCCATGTGGGCCATGGCGTTGACGGCGCGGACGGTCGTGCCGTCCATCAGCTCCATCAGCGACGGTACGTGCCCGCGCTCCATGATGAGGCGCACCGCCTCGCCTGCCGCCGACGCCGAAGTGAACTCGGCGGCGAGCACGAGTTGCGCGGGCGGCTCGGGCTTCAGCGCGAGCACGGCCTTCACGATGATCCCGAGGCTGCCCTCGGACCCGACGAGCAGGCGCGTCAGGTCGTACCCCGCGACCCCCTTGGCCGTCCGCCGTCCGGTGGACAGCAGCCTCCCGTCCGCGAGGACGACGTCGAGGCCGAGCACGTACTCCGAGGTCACCCCGTACTTCACGCAGCACAGGCCGCCTGCGGCGGTGCCGATGTTGCCGCCGATGGTGCAGGTCTCCCAGCTGGAGGGGTCCGGCGGGTAGTACATGCCGCGCTCGGCCACGGCGCGCGAAAGCGTCGCGTTGACGACGCCGGGTTCGACGACGGCGACCCGGTCGGCGGCGTCGATCTCCAGGATCCTGTCCATCTTGACGAGCGACAGCACGAGGCACCCGTCCGACGCGTTCGCCGCACCGGACAAGCCCGTACGGGCGCCCTGCGGCACGACGGGCACGCGCAGCTCCGTCGCCGTCCGCATCACGTGCTGCACCTGCTCGACGGTGCGCGGGAGCACGACCACGGCGGGCGCCCCGGCCGCGCAGAAGCTCGCCGTGTCGTGCGCGTACGAGACCATCACGTCGGGGTCGGTGACGAGCGTTTCCGCGGGCAGCCCCGCACGGAGCCGCTCCACCAGCCCGGCCTGCGAGGTGGGGGCGGTCGTCGCTCCGGCGCGGGGTTCCAGCAGATCGTCCATGATCCCAGGTTCGCACCGACCGCCATCGGTGTGAACCCGTATGCGATCCACCCCACACAGCGCGGTGTGATCTTCATATTGACGCACAGTGAATGACTATGAACGCCATGAAGTCGGATCAGGTCAGACATGTCAGGCGCGCCGCTGTGGCTGCCGGGGTCGGCGGCCTTCTGGTCGTGGGCGTGCTGGTGTTCGTGCCGGACGAGAAAAAGGATGCCGCCGCGCCGCCCGCCCCCGGGCCCGAGGGGCGGGCGCTCGCCGCCGTCACCGCGGGCGCGCCCGCCACGCGCGCCGACCTGAGCGCGCTGATCCGCGACCGGGAGGCGCGGGTGCGGGCGCATCCGGACGACGCCAAGGCGTGGGCCGTACTCGGTTCCGCGTATGTGGCGCGGGGCGTCCAGCAGGCGGACCCGTCGTCGTATCCCCTGGCCGAGCGCGCCCTCGACCGCGCGCTCTACGGATCCGCGGGCGGGGACGGGGCGACACCGGGCGCGGGCACGGGGAGCGCGGGGGCGGTGAGCCCGGGGACGGGCTCCGCGCCGCCCGCACCGTCCGCGCCC
>NZ_JAGIQL010000128.1 GCF_017813245.1 Streptomyces montanisoli | reverse complement strand
GGTCCGCCGCGGCCGCCTGCTTCACGGGGCGCGTGCGGCGCCTGCGCGGCTTGGCGGGTGCCTCGGCGGCCTCGGCCGTGTCCGGCGCCTCGGCGGGTGCCGGAACCGCGCTCTCCGCCGTGGCCGTGGCGCCCGAGCGCGTACGGCGGCGACGGCGCGGTGCCCGCTCGTCCGCCGCGTCCGCGGATTCCCGCGACTCGGCCGTGTCCACGGCCTCGGCCGCGCGGCCCTCCGCCTCGCCGACCGCCACGCCACCGCGCATGCGGCGACGCTGGCGCGGCGTGCGCGTACGGGCGGGACGCTCCTCGGTCGCGGCGGCGGGTGCGCCACCGCGGCGGCCGCGGCCGCCCGTCTCGCCCAGGTCCTCGACCCGCTCGGCCGACAGGCCCGCGCGCGTGCGTGCGGCACGCGGCAGGATGCCCTTCGTGCCCTCCGGGATGTCCAGCTCCTCGAACAGGTGCGGCGAGGTGGAGTACGTCTCGGGCGGGGACGGGAAGCCGAGGGAGAGCGCCTTGTCGATGAGCTGCCAGCGCGGGATGTCGTCCCAGTCCACCAGCGTGACGGCCGTACCCGTGGCGCCCGCGCGGCCCGTGCGGCCGATGCGGTGCAGGTAGGTCTTCTCGTCCTCGGGCGACTGGTAGTTGATCACGTGCGTGACGCCCTCGACGTCGATGCCGCGCGCGGCGACGTCGGTGCACACCAGCACGTCGACCTTGCCGTTGCGGAACGCGCGCAGCGCCTGCTCGCGCGCGCCCTGGCCGAGGTCGCCGTGGACGGCGCCCGCGGCGAAGCCGCGCTGCATCAGCTGGTCGGCGATGTCCGCCGCGGTGCGCTTGGTGCGGCAGAAGATCATCGCGAGGCCGCGGCCCTCCGCCTGGAGGATGCGGGCGACCATCTCCGGCTTGTCCATCGAGTGCGCCCGGTACACGCGCTGCGTGGTCGCGGCGACCGTCGCGCCCGCGTCGTCGGGCGACGTGGCGCTGATGTGCGTCGGCTGCGACATGTACCTGCGGGCGAGGCCGATGACCGCGCCCGGCATGGTCGCGGAGAACAGCATCGTCTGACGGCGGGTGGGCAGCAGCTGGATGATCTTCTCGACGTCGGGCAGGAAGCCCAGGTCGAGCATCTCGTCGGCCTCGTCGAGCACGAGCGCCCGCACGTGCGACAGATCCAGCTTGCGCTGGCCCGCCAGGTCGAGCAGGCGGCCGGGGGTGCCCACGATCACGTCGACGCCCTTGTTGAGGGCCTCGACCTGCGGCTCGTACGCGCGGCCGCCGTAGATCGCGAGGACGCGCACATTGCGCACCTTGCCCGCGGTCAGCAGGTCGTTGGTGACCTGCTGGCACAGCTCGCGCGTGGGGACGACGACCAGCGCCTGCGGCGCGTTCGTCAGCTGCTCGGGCGTCGCCCGGCCGGCCTCCACGTCGGCGGGGACGGTGACGCGCTCCAGCAGCGGCAGGCCGAAACCGAGGGTCTTGCCCGTGCCGGTCTTCGCCTGGCCGATGACGTCGGTGCCCGACAGGGCGACCGGGAGCGTCATCTCCTGGATGGGAAAGGGGGACTGAATGCCGACGGCTTCGAGGGCCTCGGCCGTCTCGGAAAGGATCCCGAGATCGCGGAACGTCGTAGTCAGGGTGCTGCCTCTTCCGTGAGGTGCGGTGCGAGGCGAACGCGGGGGTTCGTACCGCGCCGGAGTCCGCGCTGGTCGGAATCCCCGGTCGTGAGTGACCGGATGGCGCGGGACCCCTGCCGTCGCTCAAGCGCTCGTACCGCTCAGGGGGCCCCTCATGTGCGGGTTCGTGTGCAGCTCGGCGCACGGACCGCGCTGAGGGCGGTCGGGTCGGAGCCGATCGGGCCACCGACCGGGCATCCTCATGGGGCCTGTCCGAAGGCGGCCTGACCTCACACGCCGTGACGTTGCACAGCGGTCCTGTCGACCTTCGGTCAAACACTGTGATGGCCCGCCGAATATTCGGCAGGCGCATTACCACCATACCCCGGATTCGCGCACACGTGTCGGCCGAAGTTCACCAGGCGGTTCCCGGCCAGGCCAGGACCGGATCTTTTCCGCCCCCGGCGCGGACTATTGTGCGGATACGCGGGTGACGACGAGCACGACGAGCACGAGCACACGAATCGGAAGGTTGCCGTGGCAGACGCAGACAGCGAGAACACCGGGATCGCCGGGCAGGACTGGGCCACGGCGTCCGCGCAGCCGCAGTACCACGCGGCCGTCGTGGACCTCCTCGGCGCCCTCGCCTACGGCGAGCTGGCAGCCTTCGAACGCCTCGCCGAGGACGCGAAGCTCGCCCCGTCGCTCGCCGACAAGGCCGCGCTCGCGCGCATGGCGTCCGCCGAGTTCCACCACTTCGAGCAGCTGGACCAGCGGCTGCTCGAGATCGACGCGCACCCCACCGAGGCCATGGAGCCCTTCGCCAAGGCCCTGGACGAGTTCCACCGCCAGACCGCGCCGTCCGACTGGCTCGAAGGCCTGGTCAAGGCGTACGTCGGCGACTCGATCGCCAGCGACTTCTACCGCGAGGTCGCCGCCAGGCTCGACACCGACACGCGCGCGCTGGTCCTCGCGGTGCTCGACGACACCGGGCACGGCAACTTCGCCGTGGAGAAGGTGCGCGCCGCGATCGAGGCCGACCCGCGTGTCGGCGGCAGGCTCGCGCTGTGGGCGCGCCGCCTCATGGGCGAGGCGCTCTCGCAGGCCCAGCGCGTGGTGGCGGACCGCGACGCGCTCTCGACGATGCTGGTGGGCGGCGTGGCCGACGGCTTCGACCTGGCCGAGGTGGGCCGGATGTTCTCCCGCATCACGGAGGCGCACACCAAGCGCATGGCCGCGCTGGGCCTCGCCGCGTAGCGCACGCCCCTTACGGGATCGCGCGCCCGGCGACGGGCGCGCGGCCGACGACCGGCGCGTTCCCGGCGACGGGCACGGGCGCGGTCGCGGACGCCGCGGCGGCCGGGCGCAGAAGCAGCGAGATCATCACCGCGGACACGCCGAGCGCGCCGAGCAGCGTGGCCGGAACGTGCCCCGGGCCGAGCGCCTCATGCGTCACGTACGCGCCGAACAGAGCGCCGAGACCGCCCGCCAGCACCACCAGGTGCCGGGCGGGCAGGCGGCGCGCCAGCAGGGCGGCGGCGGCCGCGGACAGGCCGAGGCCGATCAGCGCAGCACCGAGAATCTCCAGGATCACGGGATCACCTCGCGGGCTTCCGGGCGGCACGCCGGGCGAGTGGCCGGCGCGTCCAGCCGGTCATTACCCGGTGTGCACGCCCGGCAACCCTGCCGTGACGGACGGCCCCGCGATCAGGTGACGCAGACGCAGACGCAGACGCACACGCGGATCGGCCCGGCAGGGGCATCCCCGCCGGGCCGATCCGTTCCGCGATGCGCCGCGTGCTCGACGGCGCCGTGCGCTAGACGGTGCCGAAGCCGACCCGCCGCTGCGCCGGCGCGCCGATCTCCACGTACGCGACCCGCTCCGCCGGCACGAGGACCTTGCGGCCCTTGTCGTCCGTGAGGCTGAGCAGCTGCTCCTTGCCGGCCAGCGCCTCCGACACCGTGCGCTCGACGTCCTCGGCGGACTGCCCGCTCTCCAGAACGATCTCCCGAGGCGCGTGCTGCACGCCGATCTTGACCTCCACGGCTATGTCCCTCCGAACGGTCAGTGCGTTGCGCGGCCTGACCGCGCGGTACGCAGCACACATTAGCCCGCGCCGAGGGCGCGCAAGACGCCGCGCTGCAACGCCCGCAGCGAACACCGGACGGGAACAAAGCGGCCCCCGCCCGCGTCCGCCCGCCCGTGACGCGCGTGCGGCCGGATCAGTGCCCCTCGCCGTGCAGCGGGAAGCCCGCGATACCGCGCCAGGCCAGCGACGTCAGCAGCGAGACCGCCTTCTCGCGCGGCACGGGCGACGAGCTGGAGAGCCAGTAGCGCGCCACCACCTGCGAGACCCCGCCGAGGCCGGTGGCCAGCAGCATCGACTCGTCCTTCGACAGGCCGGTGTCCTCGGCGATCACGTCGGAGATCGCCTCGGCGCACTGCATCGCCACCCGGTCGACACGCTCGCGCACCTCGGGCTCGTTCGTCAGGTCCGACTCGAAGACCAGCCGGAACGCGCCGCCCTCGTCCTCGACGTACGCGAAGTACGCGTCCATCGTCGCCTCGACGCGCTGCTTGTTGTCCGTCGTCGACGCGAGCGCCGTGCGCACGGACTGCAGCAGTGCCTCGCAGTGCTGGTCGAGCAGCGCCAGGTACAGCTCGAGCTTGCCCGGGAAGTGCTGGTAGAGCACCGGCTTGCTGACCCCGGCACGCTCGGCGATGTCGTCCATCGCCGCCGCGTGGTACCCCTGGGCCACGAAGACCTCCTGAGCCGCACCGAGCAGTTGGTTGCGCCGGGCGTGACGCGGCAGGCGCGTCCCTCGCGGCCGCGCCGCCTCCGTCTGCTCCATGGCTGTCACGCCGCCTCCCATATCGTTCTGTGCGCCGCTGAGGCCCCGTGGTCCACGAGTGGCCGGCGTGCGCTGTACCCCGACTGGCCATCGTACTTTTGGGTAACCCCCTGGCGCGCGGTACGGAAGGGAATTTCACATACCGGATGGTGGCCGGGACGTCGCGGACGGCGGGCTCAGCGGTAGTCGTCGTCCTCGCCGCCGCCCGCGGGGCGCGCCTGCTCCGCCCGGTCGGCCTCGTCGGCCTCGTCCGTCGCGCCGCGCGCGGGGCTCTCCTCCGCGTCGTCGTCCCGCACGTCCGCCCGCTGCTCGGCGGCGTCGGCCTCCGGGGTCTCGGCGTCCAGCTCGCCGCCCGGGGCCTCACGCCCGAACGTGTCCTGGTCGACGTACTCATCAGGGTTCTCGGGGACCGACATGAGTGCCCTTCCCGTCATGGCGCGCGCGTCCGCCGCGCCTCGTCTCGTCACCTGTTCTTCCGTGCTCCCTTCCCCCGGTGCCCCGGTTCGAGCGTAGAAGTCACCCGCGCGCGACGCCACGCGGCCTGTGACCGCCGCCACACGAACGTGTGCGTGACTCCCTACGTAACATTGCGGACATGTCTTCGACCGAGCTTCCGGAAACCGCCGCGGCCGCCGCGGCCTCCACGGCTCCGCGCGTGGCCCCCGTGGCCGTGGCGGAAGGGGAGCGGCTGAGCACGGTGGAGCTGCCGGGGCTCACCCTCACGGTCCGCGCGCGCCCCGGCGCGCGCACCGGACTGCCGCCCGCGCTGTACGTGCACGGGCTCGGCGGCTCCTCGCAGAACTGGTCGGCGCTGATGCCGCTGCTCGCCGACGTCGTCGACGGCGAGGCGGTCGACCTGCCCGGGTTCGGGGACTCGCCGCCGCCCGACGACGGCAACTACTCCCTCACCGGGCACGCGCGCGCGATCATCAGGCTGCTCGACGCGCGGCGCCGCGGCCCCGTGCACCTCATCGCGAACTCGCTCGGGGGTTCGGTCGCCACCAGGGTCGCAGCCGTACGCCCCGACCTCGTACGCACGCTGACGCTGATCTCGCCCGCGCTGCCGGAGATCCGCGTGCAGCGCGGCGCGCTGCCCACCGCCCTGATGGCGCTGCCCGGCGTGACGCCGCTGTTCACGCGCCTCAGCAGGGACTGGACGGCGGAGGACCGCACGCGCGGCGTGCTCGCGCTCTGCTACGGCGATCCCGCGTCGGTCAGTGACAAGGACCTCGGCGCCGCCGTGACCGAGATGGAGCGCAGGCTCCAACTGCCGTACTTCTGGGACGCGATGACACGCTCCGCGCGCGGCATCGTCAACGCGTACACGCTGGGCGGCCAGCACAACCTGTGGCGGCAGGCCGAGCGCGTGCTCGCGCCGACGCTGCTCGTCTACGGCGGCCGGGACCAGCTCGTCTCCTTCCGCATGGCGCGCAAGGCGTCGGCGGCCTTCCGCGACTCCCGCCTGCTGACGCTGCCGGACGCCGGCCACGTGGCCATGATGGAGTTCCCCGAGGTGGTCGCGCGGGCGGCGAGGGACCTCATCGCTCAGGCCGACGCGAGCTGATCCGCACGCGGCGCGCGCCGGGCTCGTGCGCCCCGCTCGCACGCCGCGGGTGCGCGCCGTGTAGCCGCTCGAACGCGCCCGCAACCGATTGGTTACGTGCATTCACCCCTTCCGGTGGCGCGATGGACAACCGTCCATCGCGCCACCTTCATATCCGCATACCGTCGTTCCGCAGCGGGTCGCCCGTACGGAGGCGGCCTCCCACAGGAGGAACGGGGGAGTGTTCGTGCGGATCGGACTGGTCACGGACGGTGGTTATCCGTACGCGAACGGCGAGTCCGGGCCCTGGTGCGACCGGCTCGTGCGCGGGCTCCACGACCACGAGTTCGACGTCTACGCGCTCAGCCGCAGCGCCCGGCAGGAGCGGTCCGGGCTCGTCGACCCGCCGCCGCAGGTGCGCCGGGTGCACACCGCGCCGCTGTGGGCGCCGGTGGACGACAAGGGCGCGTACGGCAGGCGCGAGCGCCGCCGGTTCGCCGAACACCTCGGTCGACTCGCGCTCGCCGTCTGCGACGAGCGGGCCGGCACCGACGAGGGCGCGGGCACCGACGAGGGCGCGGGCACCGACGAGGGCGCCGGCACCGACGAGGGCGCCGGCACCTTCGCCTCCGGCCTCTACGGCCTCGCGGAACTCGCCAGGGAACACGGCGGCTTGCACGCGGCCCTGCGCTCGGAGACCGCCCTGCGCGTCCTGGAGTCCGCGTGCCGTGCACCCGGCGCGCGCCGGAGCGTGCGGGGCGCGGCCGTCGCCGATCTCCTCGCCTTCGCCCACGAGTTGGAGCGCGCCCTGCGCCCCCTCTGCCTCGACTGGTACGACACCGAGGAAGGCGGCCTCGGGTCCGTGGACGTCTGCCACGCGACCTCGGCAGGACCCGCCGCGCTCCCCGGCCTGCTGGCCAAACGCTTCTTCGGCGTCCCCCTGCTGGTCACCGAGTACGGCGTCCGGCTGCGGGCGCACTACCTCGCCACCGACGCCGGACGCGAAGGGCCCTCGCGCGCCCCCCTGCGTGCGCTGCTGGCCGCCTTCCACGGCAGCCTCGCCGCCGAGGTCTACCGCGCCGCCAGCCTCGTCACGCCGGGCAACGCGCACGCGCGCCGCTGGCAGGAGCGGTGCGGCGCCGACCGCGCCAAGCTCCGCACCGTCCACCCCGGCATGGAGGCCGAGCGGTTCATCGAGGTGGGCGAGGGCGACGACACCGGCGACCGGGACACCCTCGTCTGGGTCGGCGCGATCGAGCCCGCCAAGGACCTCGTGACCCTGCTGCACGCCTTCGCGCAGATCCGCAAGGAGCGGCCCCGGACTCGGATGCGCATCGTGGGCGCGCCCTCCACCACCGGCGACGGCCCCGCCTACCTGGCTCACTGCCGGGCGCTCGCCGCCCAGTTGTTCCCCGACGAGGCCGCGGGCGCGTACGCGGTGGGGGAGAACCCCGTCTCGTTCGAGGAGGCCGGCGGGCCCGAGTCCCCCGAACTGGCCGACGCCTACGCCGGTGCCGGGATCGTCGTGCTCTCCAGCGCAGTCGAGGGGTTCCCCGTCAGCCTCGTCGAGGCCATGTTCTGCGGCCGCGCGACGGTCTCGACCGACGTCGGCGCCGTGGTGGAGGTCATCGGCGGCACCGGCCTCGTCGTCCCCGCGCACAACCCGAAGGCCCTCGCCGACGCGTGCCTGGGGCTGCTGGGCGACGACGGGCGCAGGCGGCGCCTGGGCGCGGCCGCGCACTCGCGCGCGCTCGAACTCTTCACCATCCGGCAGAACGTCGCCGCGTTCCGGGCCGCCTACCTCGAAATCGTCTCCCACACCCCGGTACAGCGCGTGGCGCAGGCGGTGGGCGCGGGCGGCGCGCCGCTGCCCTTCGCCGCGGCGGCCGAGGTGCACGTGCCGGTCCGCTGGGCGGCGCGGGCCGAGGAGGCCCTGGCCTCCGTGTCCGCGCAGGCCCCGGCGTCCGCGCGTGAGGCCGTCTGCGCGGGCGCGGCGGCGGGCGCAGGAGGCCGCGATGTCTGACGGAGGCACCACCATGGCACGCACAGCACCCGGCACCGCCGACCCGGTGAAGTCGCTGCTGCACCGGCACAGGACGCTGTGCGAGGACGCCGTCGATCCGCTGGAGATCGCCGCCGCCCTCGAAGCGCACGGCATCACCGACAAGGCCGCGCTCGCCCGCTTTCGCCACCGCGACGTCTTCGCCCTGGCCGAGGAGTTGTACGCGCGTGTCCCGCACGACACGGCGAGCGCCGAACCGGCCGTAGCGGCGCAGACCACCGGCGCCAAGCGCCTCGCGCCCTGGATGCTGGTCACGCCCCTGCCCGGCCTCGTCGCCGCCTTCACCCTGTTCCTCCTGGACCGCGCCGGCGGCCAGACCCGCCTGGGCGTCGCCCTGGCCGGCGCCGTGGCGCTCTCCTGCGCCGTCGCCGCGAGCCTGCGGCACGGCCCGCTGCGCGCCGAGGGCCGCCGCGCCCCCGCCGTCCGCCTCTGGGTGTACTGGCTGCTCGCCTACGCCGTGTACGGCGACGGGCTGCTCACCGCGCACGTCGAAGGCGGCTCCGGCCCGTCCTGGAGCGCCACGCCCACCTCGCTCGTCGCGCTCTCGTTCGCGGTGGTGCCCGCCGCGTGGTGCGCGCACCTCTTCTCCCTGCGCGCCAGGCGCGGGCTCGCCCGCAGCCGGGGCCTCGCGGACTTCACCGCGTCCACCAGGCCGACGCTGCTCGTGGCGGTGGCGCTGTACGCGTGCGCCCTGACCGGGATCGCGCTGCTCGTCCCGCCGCTGTTCCACGACGTCCACGGCTACGGCGGCGCCCTCGGCGTCCACGGCCTCCATGGCTTCCACGACGGCGGAGACCCCGCGCACGTGGCAGCCCTCGGCACCCTGCTGCTGCTCGCCAGGCTCCTGACCGTCCACGGCCGCCCCGGCGCGGCCGCCGCGGGGCTCGCCGCCGCCTGCGCGGTCGAGGCGCTGGCCAGCCTGTCCGTCCTCGTGTCCGGCCTGCCCGGCTACGCCGCACTCGGCACACCCGTCGCACAGGCCGTGCACGCCTGGGGCGCGGGCGCCGTACCCGCGCTCGCCTGCGGCGCGGCCGCGGCGGGGCTCCTCTGCCACGCGGCCGTCAGCCTCGCCAGAGCGTCGGCGCACACCTGAGGGCTCTGCCCGCGCCGCCGGGCCGCCGCCCCTTCACCACCACACCAAGGAGACGAACCGTCATGATCCCGCACCCCAGGCCACGGGCCCAGGTGGCCGCAACCGAGAGAGGGGCGTCCCGATGAGGGTCCTGCTGCTCGGCGCCAACGGCTTCCTCGGCCGCTTCGTCGCAGACCGCCTGCTCGCCGACCCCGCGGTCCACCTCACCGCGCTCGGCAGGGGCGACGACGCCGACGTGCGCTTCGACCTCGCGGGCGGCAGCCCCGGAGCCCTGACGCGCTTCATGGACGCCGTGCACCCGGGCGTGGTCATCAACTGCGCCGGCTCCACTCGTGGCGGCGCGCGCGACCTGATCCGCCACAACACCGTGTCCGTCGCCACCGTCTGCGAGGCCCTCAGGCGCAGCGGCTGCGGCGCGCGTCTCGTGCAGATCGGCTGCGCCTCCGAGTACGGGCCCTCGCAGCCAGGCTCGTCCACCGCGGAGGACGCGGTGCCGCGGCCCGGCGGCCCGTACGGCGTGAGCAAGCTCTCCGCCACGGAGCTGGTGCTCGGCTCGGGGCTCGACGCGGTCGTGCTGCGCGTCTTCTCCCCGGTCGGCCCGGGCACGCCCGCGGGCTCGCCGCTCGGCAGGCTCGCCGAGGCCATGCGGCGGGCCATGCAGGCCGGCGACCCGGAGCTCAAGCTGGCCGGACTCGGCGTGCAGCGCGACTTCGTGGACGTACGTGACGTCGCGCGCGCCGTCCACGCGGCCTCGCTCTCGGCCGCCCAGGGCGTCGTCAACATCGGCACGGGCAGGGCGGTCAAGCTCAGGGACGCGGCCGCCGTGCTGGCCAGGGTGGCCGGTTACGCGGGCGCGCTCAACGAGCTGGACGCGCCGTCCCCCGCCGTCGCGCGCGCCCACGGCCACGGCCCGATCGGCGCGCCGCGCGGCGAGCCCGCGGCCGAGCACCTGGGCGTCGGCCCGTTTCCGTACCCCGACGGCTGCGGCCCCTGGCAGCAGGCCGACGTCCGCACGGCGCGCGACCGGCTCGGCTGGCGCCCGAGGATCGGTCTGGAGGAGTCGCTGGCGGACATCTGGATGGAGGCCGCGTGCCGCATCTGACCAGCACGGGACGGCCGCGGGCCGGCACGGAGGCGGGCAGGACGGGATTCGGCGTCCCCGGCTACGCGCACCCGCTGCTCGCGCCCGTCGAGTGGGCCGAACTGACCAGACCCGGCACCCCGCTGCACTGGGCGGTGCTCAACGTCGCCGACGGCCCTGGCGACCGGCCCGACCCGCACTGCCTGGAGGCGGCGGGGCGGCTGACCAACGCCGGGGCCAGGGTCCTCGGCCACCTGGACCTGCGCCACGGCACCCGCGACTTCGCCGAGCTTGTGCTCGACGCCCAGCGGTTCGCCGACTGGTACCGCGTCGGCGGCTTCTACCTGGACCGCGCGCCGTCCGACCGTGAGGGCCTGGCCGGCGTGAGGCGGATCACCGCGACCCTGGAGGCGGTGCTCGACGGCGGGCACCTCGTACTCGGCCACGGCACGCACCCGTACGCCGGATACGCGGAGGCGGCCGACCAGTTGGTGACGTTCTGCGGCGCGTGGGCCGACTACCGCTGGTCGCAGGCGGCCGAGTGGACGGCCGCCTATCCGCAGGACCACTTCGTCCACCTGGTGCACGGCGTGCCGCGCACCCACCTGGACGAGGCGGTGCGCATCGCGCGCTGGCAGGGCGCGGGCACGATCTTCTTCACCGACCGCTCCGATCCGAGCGGCCTCGGCGACCCGTTCGCGGCACTGCCCGGGTACTGGGACGAGATCGTCTCGCTCGTCGGACCGGGTATCTCGGAATGAGAAAGCGCATGGCACTGTTACAGGGAGAACAGTTACCGAATTGACCTACCCCTGTAGAGGTCCCTGTGTCGTTGCCCCCCTTGGTCGAGCCCGCCGAAGGGCTCACCGTCGACGAGGTCCGCAGGTACTCCCGTCACCTGATCATCCCCGACGTGGGCATGGACGGGCAGAAGCGGCTCAAGAACGCGAAGGTGCTCATCGTGGGCGCCGGAGGACTCGGGTCCCCGGCGCTCATGTACCTGGCCGCGGCCGGTGTCGGCACGCTCGGCATCGTCGAGTTCGACGAGGTCGACGAGTCGAACCTGCAGCGCCAGATCATCCACAGCCAGTCCGACATCGGCAGGTCCAAGGCCGAGTCCGCGAAGGACTCGATCAAGGGCATCAACCCGTACGTGAACATCGTCCTGCACGAGGAACGGCTCGAAGCCGAGAACGTGATGGACATCTTCGCGGCGTACGACCTGATCGTGGACGGGACGGACAACTTCGCCACCCGTTACCTGGTCAACGACGCCTGTGTGCTGCTGAACAAGCCGTACATCTGGGGTTCGATCTACCGCTTCGACGGCCAGGCCAGCGTCTTCTGGTCCGAGCACGGCCCCTGCTACCGCTGCCTGTACCCGGAGCCGCCCCCGCCCGGCATGGTCCCGTCGTGCGCCGAGGGCGGCGTGCTGGGCGTGCTGTGCGCGTCCATCGGCTCCATCCAGGTCAACGAGGCGATCAAGCTCCTCGCGGGCATCGGTGAGCCGCTCGTCGGGCGTCTGATGATCTACGACGCCCTGGAGATGCAGTACCGCCAGGTCAAGGTGCGCAAGGACCCCGACTGCGCGGTCTGCGGCGAGAACCCGACGGTCACGGAGCTCATCGACTACGAGGCGTTCTGCGGTGTCGTGTCGGAGGAGGCCCAGGAGGCCGCCGCCGGTTCGACGATCACTCCGAAGCAGCTCAAGGAGTGGATCGACGACGACGAGAACATCGAGATCATCGACGTCCGCGAGCCCAACGAGTACGAGATCGTGTCCATCCCGGGCGCCAAGCTGATCCCGAAGGACCAGTTTTTGATGGGCAACGCGCTGGAGTCGCTCCCGCAGGACAAGAAGATCGTCTTGCACTGCAAGACGGGTGTCCGCAGTGCGGAAGTCCTCGCGGTGCTGAAGTCCGCGGGCTTCTCCGACGCGGTGCACGTCGGTGGCGGTGTCATCGGCTGGATCAACCAGGTCGAGCCGAGCAAGCCCGTCTACTAGGGGTTACGCGCGTTACGCGAGTGAAGGGCCGGTCGGCGCACGGGGTGCGCGGACCGGCCCTTCTTCGTCACGTCACCGGCAGACCGTGCCGGCGGCCGGCAGCTTCCCGTCCAGCAGGTACGTGTTGACGGTGCGCTGCACGCACGCGTTGCCGCTGTCGTACGCGCCGTGGCCCTGCCCCTTGTACGTGAGCTCCACGGCCACGCCCTTGCCCAGCGCCTTCTCCATCGCCTTGGCGCCCTCGTACGGCGTGGCGGGGTCCCCGGTGTTGCCGACGACGAGGATCGGGGCCGAGCCGGGCGCGCTGACGTCCGGGTGGGTCCAGCGCCCGGCCACGGGCCACTTGGAGCAGCTGAGCATCCCCCAGCCGAGCAGGTTGCCGAAGACGGGCGACGCCTTGCGGAACTCCGGCAGGCTCTGCTGGGTCTGCGCCAGGCCGAAGCGCTCCTTGGAGTCCAGGCAGTTGACGGCGGCGTTGGCGGCCTGCGTGTTGCTGTAGCGGCCGTGCTGGTCGCGGCCGTTGAGCGAGTCCGACAGGGCGAGCAGCAGCGCCCCGTCGCCGCCGTGCGCCTCGTCGAGGCCCTGTTCGAGCAGCGGCCAGAAGTCCTTCGAGTACAGCGCCTCCACCACGCCGTTGGTGGCCTCGGTCTGCGTCAGCTTGCGCGATCCGATGCCCTGGATCGGGTGGGTGTCGAGCTTGTCGAGCATCGTGACGATGAACTGCTCGATCTCCTGCGGGGTCGAGCCGGGCAGCTGGCAGGCGTCGCCGCGCGAGACGCAGTCCTTGGCGAAGTTGTCCAGGGCGAGCTGGAACCCCTTGGCCTGGCCGAGTGCGCCCTGTTCGGAGTCCTGGGTCGGGTCGACGACGCCGTCGAAGATCGCCCGTCCGACGTGGGTGGGGAAGAGGTGCGCGTACACGCCGCCGAGTTCGGTGCCGTACGAGATGCCGAAGTAGTACAGCTTCTTGTCGCCGAGCACCTGCCGCATCAGGTCCATGTCGCGTGCGGCCTCGGTGGTGCCCACGTGCGGCAGCCTGCCGGACGAGTTGCTCTGGCAGGCGCCCGCGTACTTGGCGAGCGCCGCCGTGTACGCCTTCTTCTCGGCGGCGGTGTCGGGCGTCGAGTCCATGGCGTAGAAGGAGTCGAGCTGCTTGTCGTTCTCGCACTCGACGGGGGCGCTGTCGCCGACGCCGCGCGGGTCGAAGCTGACGAGGTCGTAGCGTGCCCGCAGCTTCTCGTAGTCCTTCGCGAACGAGGGCAGGCCGGTGACGCCCGAGCCGCCGGGGCCGCCGAAGTTGAAGATGAGCGAACCGATGCGGTGCTTCTGGTCGGTGGCCTTCACGCGGATGAGGGCGAGGCGGATCGTGCCGGACGACGGGTGCGCGTAGTCCAGCGGAACGGACATGTCGGCGCACTGCCAGGTGCCGCCGTGCGGCAGCGGCTTGGGCGCCGAGCCGCCGCCCTGCGCCACACTCGGGGCGCCGCAGGCGCGCCAGTCGAGTTTCTGCGTCGCGAGGTCGCTGGGTGCGGGCGACGCTCCGGAGGCCGGCGCGGAGCCGCTGTCCGCGGCATCGGAGCATCCGGCGAGGGCGACGAGGGCGAGGGCGGACACGGCGGCGACCAGGGATCTGCGCATGGTCCCCATGCTGGCGCCGCGCCCGCGCCGCCGCCCGTGGCCACGGTCCAAGCGGGTGGCGGGGCCGGTCCTGCCCGGCACCCCGGGCAGGACCGACCCCTACGAGTGCCGCCGGCCGCGGGGGCGCCACCGGGCGCGGGGGCGCCGTCTCCGCGGCAGGGCGCCCGCCCCGGGCGGCCACTGCCGTGGCGGGGCGTTGGGGCGGGCGCCCCGCCGCCCCGCCGGTCCGTCCACACGGGCCTGCCCCCAGCACGCTGCCATGCGCCCCGGGCCGGGCCCCCAGGGGCCACTGACCCCGTGCACACGGCCGACCGCGGCCCCATGCCCCGGGCCCGGCCCTGTGCGAGGACGCAGGCAAGCTCCGTCGCCCCCGTGTCAGAGTGAGCCTCTGCGGGTCAGGTGGTTGAAGGCGATCCACCCCGGCAGCACCGGGATCCACAGCGTCATCAGGCGGAACAGCAGCACCGCAGGCGCCGCGACCTCCTTCGGCAGGCCCACCGCCAGCAGGCCCAGCGTCAGGGCGCCGTCGATCGCTCCCACGCCGCCTGGGGTGGGCGCGGCGGAGCCGATCGCGTTGCCCGCCAGGAAGACGACGGCGATGCTCGCGTAGCTCAGCTGCTGGTGGCCGTTGTCGAACGCGCGGATCGACGCGTCGAGGCACATCACGAACATGCCCGTCAGCAGCAGCTGGCCGCCGATGCCCGTCACCAGCTTCATCGGCTGCTGCAGGACGTCCAGCATGCGCGGCACGACGCCCGCGAACAGCGACCGCAGCCGCGTCACCACCCACTTGCGCAGGAACGGGATCGCCGTCACCACCAGGACGAGCACCGCGACCGTCAGCAGCCCCGCGATCACCGTCCTCGACGGGGTGAGCGACGTCGTCTTCTCCGTGCCCGTCAGGTAGCCGAAGGCCGCCAGCAGCAGGATGTGCGCCCCGAGCCCGAACAGCTGGGACGCTCCCACGCTCGCCACCGCGAGGCCCGGGCGCACCCCGGAGCGCTGAAGGAACCGCGTGTTCAGCGCGACACCGCCGACCGCCGCCGGTGCGACGATCTTCACGAAGGACCCGGCGACCTGCGCGGACACCGTGCGCAGGAACGGCACCCGCTCGGGCACGAAGCCGAGCAGGCTCATCGCGGCCGCCACGTACGACGCCGCCGAGAACAGCACCGCGGCCGCCACCCAGCCCCAGTGCGCCTTGCTGATGACCATGCCGAAGTCGAGCTGCGTGAGCTGCGACAGCAGGAAGTACGCGGCGATCGCGCCCGCGATGAACCCGATCAGCGTGCGCGGCCTGATCCGTTCGAGGCGCACCGGCTCCACCGGCGCCTGCGGCCTGATCAGCAGCACCTGCTTTCGGATCTGCGAGAGCAGATCCTCCTCGCGTGCCCCGCCCAGAGCGTCGTCTATGGCGCGCTTCTCCGCCTGCTTCTCCGCCCGCACCGACTTGCGCGCGGCCTTCTTGTCGCCGTCCGTCTCGGCGGCCGCCTCCGCGAGCCGCGCCTTCTTGTTCGCGGCCGACGCCTCCAGCACGGCCTCGCGCTCGCGCTGCGACCGCTCGCGCGCGAGTCTGCGCAGCGTCGCGCGCGTCGAACGGCTCAGCGCGATCGGCTGGAGCAGCGGCAGGCAGTCGGCGACCGCGTCAGGCCCCAGCACCCCCACCGCCGCCGCGACGGAGCGCTCCGCGCCGACCCGCAGGCCGACCGTGGTGAGCAGCTGCGCGGTGTCCATGCGCAGCACCAGGTCGCTCGCGGCGATCTCGCCGCCGCGCAGCTCCGTGAGCGTGACGCGGCCCGCGCGGTCCACGAGCAGCGCGTCCCCGGTCAGGCTGCGGTGCGCGATGCGCCGCGACTGCAGCGCACGCACCTGCTCCCAGGAGCCGCGCATCAGCTCGTCGGTGATCTCGTCGTCCGCGAGCGCGTCGAGCGTGCGCCCGCCGAGGTGCTCGTAGACGAGCATGACGGCGTCGGGCCCGAGCTCCGATGTGGCGATCAGCTTGGGGGCGCGTGCGCCCGCCGCGATCGCCGCGTACGCGAGCAGCGCCTCCTGCTCGAGCGCCTGACGCAGGGACGGGATGGACCTGCCCGAGGTGATCGAGCGCAGCGTCAGCCTGCGCCACACCCGGTAGAAGAACCCCTGCGCCTGCTGCTCGCGGTCGACGACGGTGACGTCGAGCGGCGGCCCGTCCTCCAGGGAGACGAAGTACCGCCGGCCGCGGTCGGCCGCCTCGACGGGCTCGGACGACGGTTCCTCGGCGCGCATCGCGCTGACCGGCCGGAAGCCGACGCGGCGCAGGCCGGCCATGAGGGTCTGGCCGGTGGGGCGCACGTTCGGCGAGCCGACCGCGTACAGCGTCCCGTACGCCACGGTCCAGCCGATGAGCACGGTCAGGATGATCGAGAAGGGTGTCGTGTATCCGGCGACGAGCATGGCGAACGCGTCGAGCAGCAGCACCGCCCACAGCACCACGCGCCAGCGCGGCCTTCGGGCCATCCCGACGGCCGTCATGTAGGCGATGACGGGCGCGAGGTAGCCGTGCACGGGGTCGGTCGCGCCGCTGCCGACCTGCGGCATCGTCAGGGCGGCCTGCAAGCCGTGCGGGGCGGCGCGCGCCACCCACAGGTCGGTGGCGAGGGTCACGCCGTGGGCGAGCACCGCCGCGAGCACGCCGTCCGCGATGCGCAGCCCGTCCCGTTTGATCAGGCGCTCGATCGCGAACGCGACGGGCACGAGCAGCACGGCGATGCTGGACAGCAGCCCCGCGAACTTGGCGAGCAGGTCGGGCGCCTGGCCCGTACCCCTGCTGATGTCCTGCTCCAGGCCGGACGTGGTGCCGTGGGCGAACGCGGACAGCAGCAGCACGAGGACGATGGCGAGCAGCCCCACGAGCAGGCGCAGCAGGTCGGAGGGGCGGTGCACGCGCGCGGCGAGCAGCGGCTCGTCGCCGGAGACGCGGTCCGCGAGCGGGACGTCGTCGTTGTCCTCGTCGCCGGCGGGCTCCGTCTGGGCGCGCACCGCCTCGGGGGACTCGGTGTCGTCGTCCGTCACGGCCGCGTCCTCGCGGGCCGCGTGCTCCCGAGCCGCGAGCTCCCCGGCCGCGTCTTCCGCGGCCGCGTCCTCCCCGGCGGTGGGTGGCGTGCCGTCGCGGTCGCACGGCTCACCGCCGGAGGGGCCCTCGGCCGTGGCAGGCCGTCCGGCCTGCTCCTCCGTCGCGTCCGTGTCTTCTCGATCTTGTATCACCAGTCACCGCCCGCACGATGGTGGCACGTGAGGTCCGCGCACGGGGGCAACACAGGGCGTTGCGCGCACAGATGAGCAGTGAGACGCGCCGGTTTGCCCCGGTATGCGGGCACTGAGCCCGGTCGCCGCGACTGTCCGTGCCGTGAGGCAGGATGGGACGGATGAGGCGGCAGGAGCACGAACGGGACGGAAAGCGGGCGGCCTCGGCCGGTCCGGCCGAGGTCGCGGAGCCGGTGGACGGCGCGGAGCCGGTGGACGGCGCGGGCGTGCTGCCGGAGTACGCGGAGCGGGTCCTCGACGTCGCGGAGCTGATCCCGCCGGGCCGGGTCATGACGTACGGCGATGTCGCCGAGTGGCTCGGGGAGGGCGGCCCGCGCCAGGTGGGCCGCGCCATGGCGCTGTACGGCGGTGCGGTGCCGTGGTGGCGCGTGGTGCGCTCCGACGGCGTGCTGCTCGCGGGCCACGAACTGCGGGCACTCGACGCGTACCGGGCGGAGGGCACGCCGCTGCGGGAGGCCGCGCGCAGCGCCGATGGCCACCTGCCCCGCCTCGACATGCGGCGCGCCAGGTGGGACGGCGGCGCGGTGGGCGGCGGGCAGGCCGCGGAGCACGCGGGCGATCGGTCTCACATATGACAGTTTCCGCCATCGTGGTGCGGGATGGAGAGGCCCGGTCGGTTTCGTACGACCGCCTGCGTCCCCAGGACCCGGCGGCGTAGCGTCTGCCGCACGCGTCACGCCCGGCTCCGGCGCCGCCGCCGGGCCCCACATGGCCCGTTCGACTCCTCGCACCTCAGCACCCCCTCGTACGCACTTCCAGGACCGGCGATCGACGTGAGCTCCTCCACCACCACCGGACGCCCCCCGCACCAGGGGGCGCGGCAGCGGGGCGCCGGCGCCTACCGTCTGGTACGCGCCGCCCCCGTACCGGCGGACCTCCCTGTGCTGGACGCGGCACAGCGCGCGGTGGTTGACCACGGGGCGGGACCGCTGCTCGTGCTCGCCGGTCCCGGCACGGGCAAGACCACGACGCTGGTGGAGTCCGTCGCGGCACGCGTCGCGCGCGGCGGCGACCCGGCGCGGATCCTCGTGCTCACGTTCAGCCGCAAGGCCGCGGTCGAGCTGCGCGACCGGATGGCGGCCCGGCTCGGCGGCGCACGCGCGCCGCAGGCGACCACGTTCCACTCGCTGTGCTACGCCCTGGTACGCGCGCACCAGGACGCCGCCCTGTTCAGGGAGCCCCTGCGGCTGCTGTCTGGCCCCGAGCAGGACGTCGCCGTGCGCGACCTGCTCGCCGGCCAGATCGACCTCGCGCGCGAGGGGCGCTCGCGCGTGCGCTGGCCCGACGACCTCAGGGCCTGCCTGACGACGCGCGGATTCGCCGACGAGGTGCGCGCGGTGCTGGCGCGCAGCCGTGAGCTCGGCCTCGGCCCCGATGCGCTCGGCGCGTTCGCGGCGCGCACGGGGCGCCCCGACTGGCGGGCGGCCGCCGCCTTCCTCGCCGAGTACCTCGACGTGCTCGACCTCCAGGGCGTGCTGGACTACGCGGAGCTCGTGCACCGGGCGGCGCTGCTCGCCGACCTCCCCGACGTGGGCCCGAAGCTGGCGGCCTCGTACGACGCGGTCTTCGTCGACGAGTACCAGGACACGGACCCGGCGCAGGTCAGGCTGTTGCGCGCGCTGGCGGGCGGCGGGCGGACGCTGGTCGCGTTCGGCGACCCCGACCAGTCGATCTACGCGTTCCGCGGCGCCGACGTCAACGGCGTACTCGACTTCCCGCGCGCCTTCCCGCGCGGCGACGGCCGCGAGGCGCCGGTCGCGGTCCTCACCCGCACCCGGCGCTCGGGGGCCCGCCTGCTGGCCGCGACGCGCGAGGTGGCTCGGCGCATGCCGCTGCCGCGCCTACCGCGCGAGGCGGTCAGCGCGCACCGCGGACCCGAGCCGGTGCGGGACGGTGGCAGGGCGGAGGTGTACACCTTCCCCACGCCGTCCACGGAGCTGGACAACGTCGCGGACATCCTGCGCAGGGCGCACCTGGAGGACGGGGTCGGCTGGAGCGACATGGCGGTGCTGGTGCGCGCGGGCGGCCGCACCATCCCGTCGATCCGCAGGGCGCTGACGTCGGCGGGCGTGCCGGTCGAGGTCGACGGCGACGACATCCCGCTGCGCCACGAGCCGGCGGTGGCCCCCCTGCTGACGGCGCTCCGCGCGGTGGCGAGGGCAACGCTCGCGGCCCCCGAGGGCGTCGGCCGCGAGGGCCCGGCCCCCGGCGCTGCGG
>NZ_JAGIQL010000127.1 GCF_017813245.1 Streptomyces montanisoli | reverse complement strand
GCTGGCCCGGCGCCTTCTTGCCGCCCTGCGCGAGGTCGACGGGCAGCATGACGAGGGCCGTCGTGCCGCCGGAGTCCGAGGGGCGCAGCTGGATGCGGATGCCGTGGCGCAGGGACAGCCGGCCGACCACGAACAGGCCCATGCGGCGCGAGACGGAGACGTCCACGGTCGGCGGCGACGCCAGCCGCTCGTTGATCGCCGCCAGGTCCTCGGGGGACAGGCCGATGCCGGTGTCGTGGATCTCCACCAGCACGCGGCCGTCGGGCAGCGCGTGACCGGTGACGCGGACCTTGGTCTGCGGGGACGAGAACGACGTCGCGTTCTCCAGCAGCTCGGCGAGCAGGTGGACGAGGTCGTTGACGACGCGCCCGGCGACCTCGGTCGCGGGAACGGCGGCGAGTTCGATGCGCTCGTACTGCTCCACCTCGGACGCCGCGGCGCGCAGCACGTCCACGAGCGGGACGGGGCGCGTCCACCGGCGGCCCGGCTCCTCGCCGGCGAGGACCAGCAGGTTCTCACCGTTGCGGCGCATGCGGGTGGCGAGGTGGTCGAGCTTGAACAGCGAGGACAGCTGGTCGGGGTCGGCCTCGCGGGACTCCAGCTCGGAGATCAGCGAGAGCTGGCGCTGGATGAGGCCCTGGCTGCGGCGCGAGAGGTTGGTGAACATCGCGTTGACGTTGCCCCGCAGCAGCGCCTGCTCCGCGGCGAGCCGGACGGCCTCGCGGTGCACGTGGTCGAAGGCCGCGGCCACCTTGCCGATCTCGTCGCGCGAGTGGACACCCACGGACTCCACGGAGGTGTCGACGTCCTGCGGGTCCGACTCGGAGAGCTCCCGGACGAGCTCGGGCAGCCGGTCCTGGGCGACCTTGGTCGCCGTGTCCTGGAGCCGCCGCAGCGAGCGGACCATGGACCGGGCCACGATGAACGCGCCGGCCAGGGAGACGCCGAGGACCAGCAGGATGACGGCGCCGTTGATGATGGCGTCGCGCTGCGACTGCTGGCGCAGCTCGGTCGCCTTGGCCTCCACCTGGCCGAGCAGCGTGGACTCGATGGTCTTCATCGTGTTGATGCGGACCGACGCCTGGTCGATCCAGTCCGCGTAGCTGCGGTTCGGCTGGTTGGCGAGGCCGTCGGGGCCGCCGAGTACCCGGCTCTCGTAGTCGTCGGCCGCCTTGATCTCGGGGTTGCCCTGGCCCTGCAGGGGCGCCATCAGATCGTCGGCGTTGCCGCCCATCGACTGGTAGAGCGTGCGGAACGTGTTGAGCTCGTTCGTCTCCTTCTTGGCGGCGGCGGCACCGTAGAGACGGTCGGTGTTGGTCAGGTTGCCCGTGTGCTTCTTCGGGTCGGCCGGCAGGGCCGCCGCGATGATCGCGCGCTGGATGGAGGCGTACTCCTTGGCGGACGAGAACGCGGCCAGGGCGCGGGTCCGCTTGATCATGTCCGGGCTGTTGGTGGCCTGCGCCATGTCCTGGGACAGGCTCAGCAGCGAGGTGATCAGCTGGTCGTACGAGTCGACGGTCAGCGAGGACGAGCCGGGCGTGGAGTAGGCGCCGCTGCGCAGGTCGTTGATCTGCTGGACCTGGCCGGCGATCTGGTTGACGTTGGCGCGGATGCTGTTGAGCGTGTCGTCGTTGTTCGTGTTGCCGATGGCGTTGGTCGCATCGAGGAACGACTTGCTGGCCCGGTCGGTCTGGGTCTGCAGCTGCTTGATGCTCAGGTCGCTGGGCTGCACGCCGTGGGTGAGCGGGCCCGCCTCCTGGTCGCGCTCGGTCTGGAGCTGGGCGGCGAGTGCGGTCGCCTCCTTGGTCAGCTCCGTGAGCAGCTGCATGTGGTCGAGCTGGTTGATGTTGTTGATCGAGTCGTCGATCCGCAACGCGCCCAGCGTGGTGGCCGCGATCACGGGCAGCGCCAGCAGGGAGACGAGGCGCGTGCTGATGCGCCAGTTGCGCAGGGCTATTCGGGAGCCCGAGTCGCCCGGTGCCGCGGCGGCCCTGGGCGCGGACGCCTGGGTCTCGTTCGCGGTCTCGGGCCGGGTGGCGCGCTCGTTCCCGTCCGGCGACGGGCCGGCTGCCGTCTTGTTCCGGGTGTGCTGGGCCGGGGCGCCGCGTTCCGACCCGCCGCGGGGCTCCTGCTCCGCCGCGGCACTGCTATCCCTCTTCGAACGTCCCTGCACTAGCGTCGCAACCTCTGGACCAGGCGTCCCACCGCGTGCGGCAGGACGGTGTCGGCGTCGTGGGGTGCGAGACGCCCCCCATGGTGGTCGTGAGTCCGCCGTTCCCTCTCCCGTTCACACGCGACGCTCCGTCGCGCCCGTGTGCGCCGGGTGGGAACTCGCGGCGGTGGGGGTGATTCCAGCACAGTGCCGGATCTCCAACAAGGTCTGACGGCACTGCCGTGACCTGTATGACACCGCGTAACGGCCGTGTCACGAATCGTCGAAAGTGATCACGGAGGAATCGGGTCATTGCGGAACATCCGCCGGGAGGCTCACCGTGTCCCAGTCCTCATGATCGGCAGCGGAATGACGCTGTCTGATGTGAGATGACCGTTTTCATGGCGCCCTGAGACGTGAAGATTTAGGAAGAATGTCCGTCAACTGGTGAGGAAACTCACACGGGAAGAGCTGTCAGGCGCGTCTTTCGGCGAGAATCAGATGTTTAGCCTGACCCATTCCAGGGTTGGCATATGCGCGGCCCGCGCCGCCCGCCGCGCCCCACCCGCGAGACGCGAGAACGGGACCGCCCCATGACACCTGCCGCGAAGACGGCCACGGCCTTCCGCAAGACCGCCAACCCGAGGCGCACCACGCTCACCCGTCTCGCGGACGCCACCGGGCTCGTCACTGCGCAGGCCCCCGAATACCGCGGAGCACTCCCGATCCGCACGGCCAACCCGAGGCGCACACAGCTCTGAAGGCCGCGCGCCACCGCGGCCGCCCGTACGACCCCGCCGGTACGCACCCGCGCCCCGCCGTCGCGCTAGCCTGATGCCCGAGTCGGCCGAACAGTTGCTGACCAGGACCGCGAGTGAAGTGAGGGGCGAGTAGCAAACCGTGCGCATCGCCAGGTTCTCCATCGACGGCAATGTCGCCTTCGGCGCTGTCGAGGATGCGGGAGGCGGCGATCCGGCCGGCCTGCTCCTCGACATCATCAAAGGCGTCCCGTACAGCGGCGCCCAGCTCAGCGGCACAAAAGTGCGCCTGAGCGAGGTACGCCTCCTGCCGCCCGTGCTCCCCAGCAAGGTCGTGGCCGTCGGCCGCAACTACGCGGAGCACGCGGCGGAGCTGGGCAACGAGGTACCCGAAGCGGCGATGACGTTCTTCAAGCCCAGCACCTCCGTGATCGGCTCGGGCGACCCCATCGTCTACCCGAACTTCTCGGACGACGTGCACTACGAGGCCGAGCTCGCCGTCGTCATCGGCACCCTCTGCCGCGAGGTGCCGCGCGAGCGCGTCAAGGACGTCGTCTACGGCTACACGTGCGCCAACGACGTCACCGCACGCGACCTGCAGAAGTCCGAGAAGCAGTGGGCGCGCGCCAAGGGGTTCGACACCTCCTGCCCGCTCGGGCCCTGGGTGGAGACGGAACTCGACCCGTCCGACCTGACGGTCCAGTGCACCGTCAACGGCCTCCAGCGCCAGCTCGGGCGCACCAGCGAGATGATCCGCACCGTCGAGGACCTCGTCGTCCACGTCAGCGAGGCCATGACCCTGGTGCCGGGCGACGTCATCCTCACCGGCACACCCGCGGGCGTGGGCCCGCTCTCCGTCGGCGACGAAGTCGCCGTCACCATCGAAGGCATCGGCACTCTCACCAACAAGGTGATCAAGCGTGGCTAACGGCTCTGTCCGCGTACGTTTCTGTCCGTCCCCGACCGGCAACCCCCACGTGGGCCTGGTCCGCACGGCCCTGTTCAACTGGGCCTTCGCCCGGCACCACGGCGGCACCCTGGTCTTCCGCATCGAGGACACCGACGCCGCGCGCGACTCCGAGGAGTCCTACGCGCAGCTGCTCGACTCGATGCGCTGGCTCGGCCTCGACTGGGACGAGGGCCCCGAGGTCGGCGGCCCGCACGAGCCGTACCGCCAGTCGCAGCGCATGGACATCTACCGCGACGTCGCGGACAAGCTCCTGGCCGGCGGCTACGCGTACCCGTGCTACTGCACGACCGAGGAGCTGGAGCAGCGCCGCGACGCCGCGCGCGCGGCCGGCCGGCCCTCCGGCTACGACGGCCACTGCCGCGACCTGAGCGACGGGCGGAAGGCGGCGTACGAGGCCGAGGGGCGGCAGCACATCGTCCGCTTCCGTATGCCCGACGAGCCGATCACCTTCACCGACCTGGTGCGCGGCGAGCTCACCTTCACCCCGGACAACGTGCCCGACTACGGCATCGTGCGCGCCAACGGCGCCCCGCTGTACACGCTGGTCAACCCCGTCGACGACGCGCTGATGGAGATCACGCACGTGCTGCGCGGCGAGGACCTGCTCTCCTCCACGCCGCGCCAGATCGCCCTCTACGGGGCGCTGCGCGAGCTGGGCGTCGCCAAGGGCGTCCCGGCCTTCGGGCACCTGCCGTACGTGATGGGCGAGGGCAACAAGAAGCTGTCCAAGCGCGACCCGCAGTCCTCGCTCAACCTCTACCGCGAGCGCGGCTTCCTCCCGGACGGCCTGCTCAACTACCTGTCCCTGCTGGGCTGGTCGTTCTCCGCGGACCAGGACATCTTCACGATGGACGAGATGGTCGCGGCGTTCGAGATCCGCGCGGTCAACGCGAACCCCGCACGCTTCGACCTCAAGAAGGCCGAGGCGATCAACGCCGACCACATCAGGCAGCTGGACGTGAAGGCGTTCACCGAGGCGTGCGCGCCCTGGCTTGCCGCACCGCACGCGCCCTGGGCCCCCGAGCGGTTCGACCAGGGCGCCTTCGACGCGCTCGCGCCGCTGGCGCAGACCCGCGTCACCGTCCTCTCGGACATCACGGCCAACATCGACTTCCTCTTCCTGGACGAGCCGGTACGGGACGACGCGTCCTGGGCGAAGGCCATGAAGGGCGACGCCGCGGGGCTGCTGACCACGGTGCGCGAGAAGCTCGCGGAGAGCGCGTGGGAGGCCGAGCCGCTGAAGGAGGCCGTACTCGCCGCGGGCGAGCAGCACGGCCTCAAGCTCGGCAAGGCGCAGGCCCCGCTGCGGGTGGCGGTGACGGGCCGCACGGTGGGCCTGCCGCTGTTCGAGTCGCTCGAGGTGCTGGGCCGCGACCGCACCCTGGCGCGCGTCGACGCCGCGCTCGCCAGGCTGGCGTCCGCGTAGGCACACGGCGACGGGGGAGGGGACGGCCGGGAACGGCCGCTCCCTCCTGTCGGCTTCCGCTACGGGAGGCGGGCGACGCCCGCGTAGAGGAGCACGGGCAGGTCGCCCGCGTCGGGCGCCGGCGTGTCCTTGAACCACTCGGCGGGGGTCACCACGCCGGGCTCCACCAGGTCGAGGCCGTCGAAGAACCGCTCGACCTCGGCCCGCGTGCGCATCTGGTTCGGGATGTTGCTCCGGTACATCCGCTCCTGCTCGTGGTCGACAGGACCGGGGAAGGTGTCCATGGTCGCGTGGGAGAGCACCAGGTGGCTGCCGGGCGCCAGCGCGTCGAGGAACGTGCGGACGATGCCGTACGGGTCCTCCTCGTCCAGCACGAAGTGCAGGAGCGCCACGAGCGACAGGGCGACGGGCCGGTCCAGGTCGAGCAGCTCGCCCGCCCTTTCGAGGATGGCCGCGGGGTCGCGCACGTCCGCGTGCAGGTAGTCGGTGCGGCCCTCGGGCGACGAGACGAGGAGCGCCTCGGCGTGACGCAGCACGATGGGGTCGTTGTCCACATACACGACGCGCGCGGCCGGATCGACGCCCTGGGCGATCTGGTGGAGGTTGGGCTGGGTGGGGATGCCCGTGCCGACGTCGAGGAACTGGTCGATGCCGGTGCGCGCGCTCCAGGCGACCGCGCGGTGCATGAACGCCCGGTTCTGCCGGGCGGTGTGGGCGACGAGGTCGGGGAGCAGGTCGGCGAGCTGCTGGTCGACGAGGTAGTTGTCCTTGCCCCCGAGCAGATAGTCGTAGACGCGTGCCGAGTGCGGCCTGCTCGTGTCGACCTGCGGCTTCGGGACACCTGACGCCATGGGTGGGCTCCGGTCTGGGTGAAGGGGCGGGGCGGGGGGTGGTGGCCGCGGCCAGTCTCACAGCCAACAACGCGCTGGTCAAAGGCCGTTGAATCCGGAACGCCCCCCTCCGTCCACTCGCCGGCGCGCACCGCGCGCCAGGGCCTAGGGTGGTGCCATGCCGCTGCGCGCTGTGCTCTGGGACGTCGACGACACACTCTTCGACTACTCGGGGGCCGATCGCCTCGCCCTGGAACGCCACCTCGCCGGCGAGCGGCCCGGCGCCGACGCCCTCGACCGGTGGCGCGCGAGCATGCGGCAGCACTGGGCGCGCTTCGTGGCGGGGGAGATCGGCTTCGAGGAGCAGCGCAGGGAGCGCGTGCGCACCTTCCTGGGACGGCCGCTGAGCGACGCGGAGGCGGACGCGTGGTTCCTCGGGTACCACGCCCACTACCGGGCGTCATGGCGGCTGTTCCCCGACGTCCTCGCCGCGCTCGACGAGCTGGCCGGCGACTTCCGGCACGCCGTCCTGTCGAACTCGTCCCTGCGTCACCAGGACCGCAAGCTCACGGTGCTCGGCGTGCGCGAGCGGTTCGAGGCCGTCGTGTGCGCCGACGACATCGGCGTCGGAAAGCCCGCGCCCGCGGCCTTCCTCGCCGCGTGCGAGGCGCTGGGGCTGCCGCCCGGCGACGTGGTCTACGTCGGGGACGAACCCGATGTGGACGCCGCGGCCGCGGCGTCCGCCGGCCTCGCCGCCGTGTGGCTCGACAGGGGCGGTCTCGGCGGCCGTCCCGAGCTGGTGCGCATCACCGGTCTCGGGCCTCTTCCCGCCCTGCTGCGCGGGACAACTCGTTTTGGAGCGCGTCCCGGCATCGGGTAATGTTCTTCCTGCGCCGCCGGAGGGAGACAAGCCCGTCAGGCAGGCGCAACCCGAACAAAACCCCCACCAGGGGGTTGTGTTTTGGTGGGCTATGGTGTAATTGGCAGCACGACTGATTCTGGTTCAGTTAGTCTAGGTTCGAGTCCTGGTAGCCCAGCGCAGATCATCTCTGCACGCCCCCGTTGTGTAGCGGCCTAGCACGCCGCCCTCTCAAGGCGGTAGCGCCGGTTCGAATCCGGTCGGGGGTACGGATCTTCCTCATCGGAAGGTCGCTGGGGCCCCGTTGTGTAGCGGCCCAGCACGCCGCCCTCTCAAGGCGGTAGCGCCGGTTCGAATCCGGTCGGGGCTACTGGTCTATACCATGGGCTATGGTGTAATTGGCAGCACGAGTGATTCTGGTTCATTTAGTCTAGGTTCGAGTCCTGGTAGCCCAGCTTCGCACGATCTCGCCCCCGTTGTGTAGCGGCCTAGCACGCCGCCCTCTCAAGGCGGTAGCGCCGGTTCGAATCCGGTCGGGGGTACGCGAAAGGCCGAGGCCCTCTCCTCACGAGGAGGGGGCCTTCGCCGTGTCCGGGCGGACGCGCGTCGTGCGCGGACCGCGCGCTGGGCCCGCGCACGACGGACCGAGGACGTCACGCGCTCCTGCGCAGCGCCTCGGACAAGCGCTGCGCCGCGTCGATCACGGCCTGCGCGTGCATCCGGCCCGGGTGCCGGCTCAGCCGCTCGATCGGGCCCGACACGGAGACCGCCGCCACCACGCGGTTGGACGGGCCGCGCACGGGGGCGGACACCGACGCGACGCCGGGCTCCCGTTCCCCGATCGACTGCGACCAGCCCCTGCGCCGCACGCCGGACAGCGCCGTCGCCGTGAACCGCGCCCCCTGCAGCCCCCTGTGCAGGCGCTCCGGCTCCTCCCACGCCATGAGGATCTGCGCCGAGGACCCGGCCTTCATCGTCAGTGTGGAGCCCACGGGCACCGTGTCGCGCAGCCCGGACAGGCGCTCCGCCGCGGCGACGCAGATGCGCATGTCGCCCTGCCTGCGGTAGAGCTGCGCGCTCTCGCCCGTCACGTCCCGCAGGTGCGTGAGCACCGGCCCTGCCGTGGCGAGCAGCCGGTCCTCGCCGGCCGCCGCGGCCAGCTCCGCGAGGCGCGGGCCCAGGATGAACCGGCCCTGCATGTCCCTCGCGACCATCCGGTGGTGCTCCAGGGCCACGGCGAGCCGGTGGGCCGTTGGCCTGGCGAGACCTGTCGCCGCGACCAGCCCGGCGAGGGTGGCCGGACCTGACTCCAGGGCGCTCAGCACGAGAGCGGCCTTGTCGAGAACTCCGACGCCACTTGAGTTGTCCATGAAACGATACTCGCGTCTCACTCTGTGAAACGCAAGTTCAATTTCCCGGCGAACTTGCCAATCTGTAGTGAGCGGACTCGCCGAACACGGGCCGCGGCCGGCGTCCGGCGGGTGGGACGGACGCGGGACCAGATGTCTCTATGAAGCGCCGGCGAAGGCGCCGGCCGGAGGGAAAGCGATGGGTAGGACACTCGCGGAGAAGGTCTGGGACGACCATGTCGTCCGGCGCGCCGATGGCGAGCCCGACCTCCTCTTCATCGATCTGCACCTGCTGCACGAGGTGACGAGCCCCCAGGCGTTCGACGGCCTCCGGCTCAGCGACCGCAAGGTGCGGCGGCTCGACCTGACCATCGCCACCGAGGATCACAACACCCCGACCCTCGACATCGACAAGCCGATCGCCGACCCGGTCTCCCGCGCCCAGCTGGAGACGCTGCGCAAGAACTGCGCCGAGTTCGGCGTGCGGCTGCACCCGCTCGGCGACGTCGAGCAGGGCGTGGTCCACGTGGTGGGACCGCAGCTGGGGCTCACCCAGCCGGGCACCACGGTGGTCTGCGGCGACTCGCACACCTCCACCCACGGCGCCTTCGGCGCGCTCGCGTTCGGCATCGGCACGAGCCAGGTAGAGCACGTGCTGGCCACCCAGACGCTGCCCATGGCGCGCCCCAGGACGATGGCCGTCACTGTCGAGGGCGAACTGCCCGACGACGTCACCGCCAAGGACCTCATCCTCGCCGTGATCGCGAAGATCGGCACGGGCGGCGGACAGGGCTACATCATCGAGTACCGCGGCTCCGCCGTCGAGAAGCTCTCGATGGAGGCCCGGATGACCATCTGCAACATGTCCATCGAGGCCGGCGCGCGCGCGGGCATGATCGCCCCCGACGAGACCACGTTCGCCTACCTCAAGGGCCGCGCCCACGCCCCCGAGGGCGAGGAGTGGGACCGCGCCGTCGAGTACTGGCGGACGCTGCGCACCGACGACGACGCCGTCTTCGACGCCGAGGTGTTCATCGACGCCGCCGACCTCGCGCCGTTCGTCACCTGGGGCACCAACCCGGGCCAGGGCGCGCCGCTGTCCGAGCGCGTCCCCGATCCCGCTTCGTACGATGACGCATCGCAGCGCCACGCCGCCGAAAAGGCCCTGGAGTACATGGGGTTGACCGCCGGACAGGCCCTGCGCGACATCAGGGTCGACACCGTCTTCGTAGGTTCGTGCACCAACGGCCGTATCGAGGACCTGCGCTCGGCGGCCGCCGTGCTCGAAGGGCGCAAAGTCGCCGACGGCGTACGGATGCTGGTCGTCCCCGGGTCCGTACGGGTGGCGCTGCAGGCCGTCGAGGAGGGTCTCGACAAGGTGTTCACCGGCTCGGGCGCCGAATGGCGGCACGCCGGCTGCTCGATGTGCCTCGGCATGAACCCCGACCAACTGGCGCCGGGCGAGCGCTCCGCGTCCACGTCCAACCGCAACTTCGAGGGCAGGCAGGGCAAGGGCGGCCGCACCCACCTGGTCTCCCCGCAGGTGGCCGCCGCGACCGCCGTACTGGGCCATCTGGCCTCACCCGCCGACCTGTCCGACGCAGACCGCACGCCCGCTGGAGCGCGATAACCATGGAAGCCTTCACCGTCCACACCGGCCGCGCCGTCCCGCTGCGCCGCAGCAACGTCGACACGGACCAGATCATCCCCGCCCACTGGCTCAAGAAGGTCACCCGCGACGGCTACGAGGACGGCCTGTTCGAGGCCTGGCGCAAGGACCCGTCCTTCGTGCTCAACCAGGAGGAGTACCGGGGCGCGACCGTCCTGGTCGCCGGGCCCGACTTCGGCACCGGATCCTCGCGCGAGCACGCCGCCTGGGCCCTGCAGAACTACGGCTTCAAGGCGGTCATCTCCTCCCGGTTCGCCGACATCTTCCGCGGCAACTCGCTGAAGAACGGCCTGCTGACCGTCGTCCTCGACCAGGACGTCGTGGAGCGCCTCCAGGCGCTGGCCGAGGCCGATCCGGCGGCGGAGGTCACCGTCGACCTGGAGCGTCGCCAGGTGCGGGCCACCGTGGCGGGGGCCGAGCAACTGACGGCCGATTTCGACCTTGACGAGAACGCCCGCTGGCGTCTGCTGAACGGGCTCGACGACATCAGCCTCACTCTGCAGAACGAGTCCGACATCGCGGCCTACGAGGCCACGAGGCCGTCCTTCAAGCCCCGCACAATTGCCGCCTGATCCCCTCCTGATCAGCGGTTTTCCCCAACTGCACCCCCTGCCGTCCGGCAGGGGGTGCAGTTGCTTGTTGAGCCCCCGTGAGGCGACAACTCGCCCCAGATGGCACAATCGGTGCATGGAACGCGACAGCCAACTCGCACTCTACGAGTCGGTCGCCGGACAACTGAAGGAAGCGCACACGCGAGTGCGCGAACTGCAAGTCGCGGAGGGCGTACGCATGGCGCTCACACGAAAGCTGCTGGTCATCACGGCTGCGGCGAAGCATGATCTCCCGGATGCGGCAAGGCGCCTTGACCGTCTGCTGACGGATCTCGACGAGGGTCGTTTTCCGGAAGAGGACTGACCGGTGGAAGTGCGCCGGACCGACTTCGTTGCGGCACTAGGGTGATCAGCCCGTTTCGTGTTTGATTTGCGGTATATATCTGCCTAACGTGCGAAAAGGCTTGAACACATTCGTTCTGGCAATGTCTCCGAAGGGGAAGACGTGAACAAGGCTCAGCTCGTAGAAGCGATTGCGGACAAGCTCGGCGGCCGCCAGCAGGCCGCGGACGCCGTGGACGCGGTGCTCGACGCGATCGTCCGCGCCACCGTCAGCGGCGACCGCGTGTCGGTGACCGGCTTCGGATCGTTCGAGAAGGTCGACCGCCCCGCCCGCTACGCCCGCAACCCGCAGACGGGTGAGCGGGTGCGGGTCAAGAAGACCTCGGTGCCGCGCTTCCGCGCGGGCCAGGGTTTCAAGGACCTGGTGAGCGGCTCGAAGAAGCTTCCCAAGGGAGGCGAGGTCTCCGTGAAGAAGGCGCCCAAGGGCAGCCTCTCTGGCGGATCTTCCACCCGCACGACGGCCAAGGCCGCCGCCAAGAAGGCCACCGCCAAGAAGTCGACGGCGAAGAAGGCCGCGGCCAAGAAGGCGACGCCCGCGAAGAAGACCACCGCCAAGAAGACCACGGCGAAGAAGGCGACACCCGCGAAGAAGACGGCCGCCAAGAAGTCGACGGCCGCCAAGAAGACGGCTCCCGCCAAGAAGGCCCCGGCGCGCAAGACCGCCTCGCGCTCGACCGCGAAGAAGACCGCCGCCAGGTCCAAGTAAGCGCCAAAGGCAGGACCGGAAAAGCGGCACGTGGCCGCGCACACGCCGGGCCGGGCTCCCCTCGGGGAGACCGGCCCGCGGCGTTCTTGCGGCCCGCCCGCGAACCCTCGGCGTCAGAACGTCTGCAGCGTCACCAGGGTGACCCGCCGCCGCTCGCCCTCGCCCGCCGTCTCGATCCTGACGCGCTGGCCGGGCCGCAGCAGCCGCAACCCGCCCGCGTCGAACGCCTCCGAGCCGAACTCCACCGGGGTGCCGTCGTCGAGCAGCACGCTGCCGCACCGGGTCCCGGGGTCGTAGGTGTACGCCGTCGCCTGCATGACCGCAGCGTAACCGCGCGTCTCCCGGCCCGCCCGCCGGTCAAAGCCCGCCTCCGGCGTCACGACACGTCCTGCGGCGCGGTCAGCGGCGAAGGGGCCCCGCACACGCGGGCCGTGTGCGGGCCGATCCCGAGGGCCGCGGCCGCCCGCAGGTCGTCCGCGGTGTCCACGTCGCGCCGTACGGAATCCACGCCGCCCAGCAGGATCTCCGCCGCGCCGCCCGCGGCGTGACGCAGGCGTGAGGGGCCGCCGAACGCCGGCCGCAACGCGCATTCCGCACGAGCGGCGAGCAGCGTCGTGCCGATTCCCGCCGCATCGGCGAGAAAAGCACGCGGAAATGCGGCGGCCGAATGCAGCACGCGGGTCAGTTCCGCCGGCCTGAGCGCGGGCAGGTCCGCGTTGAGCGCCGCCACCCGGGCGTCCGGCCGCTCGTCCCTGACCGTGCGCGCGCCGTGCGCGAGCGCCGCGTTGAGCCCCGCGGCGGGGGAGTCCGGCACGACGCGCGCGCCGAGCGCGGCCAGCGCGGCCGCCGCGTCCCCGTCGTCCGTGACGACCACCACACCCGCCACCGCGTCGGCGGCGAGCGCGGCCGCCACGGTGTCCTGCGCGAAGGCGAGCGCGAGCCGGTGGCGGCGCGCCGCGTCGGCCGCCGGCGCCAGCCTGCTCTTGGCCAGAGGCAGCGGTTTCAGCGGCACGACCAGGGACCATCCGGCCGTCGGGTCGGTGTTCACGGCGGGCTCCCCGTCCTCGTGCGGATGCGTTTCATTGTGGCGCGGCACCCCCGCGGCCACCGCGCCGCCCCGAGGGGCCGGGCGTACGGTGTCCTCGACAGACCAGGGGCTCGGGGCGACACTTGTCCCCCAGCAGCCGGGCGTGGAGCCGGGCAGGTAATGAGGAAGGTGTCCGCGTGTCCCGCCGAAAAGTCGGCTTCTGGTATCACGTTGCGGCGGTGCTCGCGAAACCGCCGCTCCTGCTTCTCTTCAAGCGGGACTGGAGGGGGACGGAGAACATTCCGGCCGACGGCGGATTCATCACCGTGGTGAACCACAATTCCCATCTCGACCCCTTTGCCTACGGCCATTTCCAGTACAACACCGGCCGCGTCCCGAGATTCCTCGCGAAGAGTTCCCTGTTCACGGACGGTTTCGTGGGGGCCGTGATGCGCGGCAGCGGGCAGATCCCCGTGTACCGCGACTCCAGCGACGCGCGCGGCGCGTTCCGGGCAGCCATCGGCGCCGTGGAACGCGGCGAGTGCGTCGCGTTCTACCCCGAGGGGACCCTCACCCGCGACCCCGGCCAGTGGCCCATGGTCGCCCGCACCGGCGCGGCACGCGTGGCGCTCCAGACCAAGTGCCCGGTGATCCCGATCGCCCAGTGGGGCGCCAACGAAGTGCTGCCGCCGTACGCGAAGAAGGCGTCCGTCCTCCCGCGCAAGACGCACCACGTCCTCGTCGGCAGACCCGTCGACCTGTCGCCGTACTACGGCCGGACGATGACGCAGGACCTGCTGCGCGAGGTCTCCGAGGTCATCATGGCGGCGATCACCGAACTGCTGGTCCAGTTGCGCGGGGAGCCCGCCCCCGAGGTGCCGTACGATCCGCGCAGTGCACGGGCGCGGGAGCGCCGCAGGACCGCGCGAGCGGAAACGGAAGAGGACGAGGGAACAACGTGACCAGGGTCGCCGTCTTCGGAACCGGATCGTGGGGCACCGCGTTCGCCATGATCCTCGCCGACGCCGGGTGCGAGGTGACGCTCTGCGCGCGCCGCGCGGACGTCGCGGAGACCATCAACACCACCCGTACGAACCCGGAGTACCTGCCGGGGGTCCGCCTGCCCGACCGTGTGCGCGCCACCTGCGACCCGGCCGAGGCCGCGCGGGACGCCGAGTTCACCGTCCTGTGCGTGCCGTCGCAGACCCTGCGCGGCAACCTGGCGCACTGGGCGCCCGTCCTGCCCTCCGACACCGTCCTCGTGTCGCTGATGAAGGGCGTCGAAGTCGGCACCGCCAAGCGGATGAGCGAGGTCGTCGAGGAGGTCGCGGGGGCGCCCGCCGAACGCGTCGCCGTCGTCACGGGCCCCAACCTCGCGCTCGAGATCGCCGCACGCACACCGGCCGCCGCGGTCGTCGCGTGCGCCGACGAGTCCGTGGCGCGCCGCCTGCAGACCGCCTGCCACACCGCGTACTACCGCCCGTACACCAACACGGACGTCGTCGGCTGCGAACTCGGCGGGGCGGTCAAGAACGTCATCGGCCTCGCCGTGGGCATCGCGGACGGCATGGAGTTCGGCGACAACACCAAGGCGTCGCTGATGACCAGGGGCCTCGCCGAGACCAGCAGGCTGGGCCTCGCGATGGGCGCCGACCCGCACACGTTCTCCGGCCTCGCCGGCATGGGGGACCTGATCGCCACCTGCTCCTCGCCGCTCTCGCGCAACCACACCTTCGGCATCAACCTCGGCCGCGGCATGACGCTCGAGGAGACCATCGCCGCCACCCGCCAGACCGCGGAAGGCGTCAAGTCCTGCGAGTCCGTGCTCGACCTGGCGCGCCGCCACGGCGTCGAGATGCCCATCACCGAGACCATCGTGGACATCGTCCACAACGGCAAGGCCCCGCTCACCGCGCTGAAGGAACTCATGTCACGCAGCGCCAAGGCCGAACGGCTCTGAGTAGCGCCGCACCGCCGTACGGGCCGGCGGCGCGCCGAACGGCCCCTCGGCCGCTGACCCGTGCGGGATCTGCGGGTACCCTCATCGCGATATGAGCAGCCTGAACGCCTCCCAGAGCCCTCAGGGCCCGCCCCGCAAGCCGCGCGTAGCCGTCGTCTTCGGGGGCCGCAGCTCCGAGCACGGCATCTCCGTCGTCACCGCGGGAGCGGTGCTCGCGGCGATCGACCGCGACGTGTACGACGTCCTGCCCATCGGCATCACCGCGGACGGCCGCTGGGCGCTGACCGCCGACGACCCGGCGCGGATGGCCATCACCGACCGCGCGGTCCCCAGCGTCGAGCAGATCGCCGAGTCCACCGAGGGCGACGTGGTGCTGTCCGTCGCGCCGGGCAACCGCGAAGTGGTCTACAGCGAACCCGGCTCCGTGCCCAAGGCACTGGGCGACGTCGATGTCGTCTTCCCCGTGCTGCACGGCCCGTACGGCGAGGACGGCACGCTCCAGGGCCTGCTTGAGCTCTCCGGCCTGCCGTACGTGGGCGCCGGCGTGCTCGCGTCGGCCGTCGGCCAGGACAAGGAGTACATGAAGCGGGTGTTCACCTCGTTCGGGCTGCCCGTCGGCCCGTACCTGGTGATCAGGCCGCGCGAGTGGGACCAGGACGAATCCGGCGCGCGCAGGCGCATCGTGGACTTCGCGGCCGAGCACGGGTGGCCGCTGTTCGTGAAGCCGGCCCGTGGCGGCTCGTCCGTCGGCATCAGCAAGGTCGACGGGTTCGAGGGCCTCGACGAGGCGCTCGCCGAGGCCAGGCGCCACGACCCCAAGGTCCTGGTGGAGTCGCTGCTGCGCGGCCGCGAGATCGAGTGCGGGGTGCTGGAGTTCGAGGACGGGCCGCGGGCGAGCCTGCCGGCCGAGATCCCGCCCGTCACCGCGCACGACTTCTACGACTTCGAGGCCAAGTACATCGACTCCGCGTCGGGCCTCGTGCCCGCGCCGCTCACCGAGGAGCAGACCGCCGAGGTCAGGCGGCTCGCGGTGGCGGCGTTCGAGGCGGTGTCCTGCGAGGGCCTGGTGCGCGCGGACTTCTTCCTCACCGAGGACGGCACCTTCGTCATCAACGAGATCAACACCATGCCGGGGTTCACGCCCATCTCGATGTTCCCCCGCATGTGGCAGGAGAGCGGCGTCGGCTACGCGGAACTCGTGGACCTGCTCATCAAGGCCGCGCTGCGCCGGTCCACCGGGCTGCGCTGAGCACGCGCGCGAGACGGGCCGGACACGCCGGCCCGTCAGACGGTCGAGGGATCCGTCTTGCTCACGGCCTTCGCGAGCTGCGCGATCGGGGTGCCGTCGTGGGCGAACTTCGAGCCCATCGTGACCTCGACGTAGGCGGCGCGGTAGGTGGTGGTGAACCGCTGCCCCTTCGCGTAGGGCTGCACCATCCAGCTCACGCCGTTCGCGTCGACCGCCGCCGCCTGCGGGTCGTCCATGGCCTTCGGGCGCGGCACGCCGCACCGCAGCACGATCGACGCGTCCCCCGAGCCCCAGCCGGCCGTCAGGCCGGAACTCGGCCGCGGGTCGCGCCTGCTCTGCCCGCCGACCTTGTCGGGCAGCCGCTTGTGCAGCGCGGCGCACACCTTGACCTGGCCGGCGGGCGGCCGGGGCACCGCGACGTGCGCCGCCGAGCCGCCGCCCGAGCATCCCGCCGCGCACAGCACGGCCACGGCGGGCAACGTCGCGATGAGAGGGCCCGGTAGCCTGCGCCCGGAGGCCCTTCGGCGAAGAGGTGTCACCGGACAAGCGTAGACGGGGCTAGATATGCACGACCGGACAGGTCAGGGTACGGGTGATGCCGTCCACCCGCTGGATCTTGGCGACGACCATGCGGCCCAACTCGTCGACCGTGTCCGCCTGGGCGCGCACGATGACGTCGTAGGGGCCTGTGACGTCCTCGGCCTGCAGCACGCCGGGGAACGCCGCGATGGTCTCGGCCACCGCCGTCGCTCTGCCCACGTCGGTCTGGATGAGGATGTACGCCTGTACCACGGAGCCTCCAGGGCGGCCATGAGGATCATGTCCCAGGGGAGAAGGGACGCCACGGTATCGCGTCGGCCCGTGCCGGCGGGAGACCCGGTGCGTCCAGGGCCTTCCCCGCGGATTCTCCACGCCCCCGCCCGCGTTTTGAGAGCACACGCACGAAGCGGCCGGACAGCAGCCTCTCGGCGCACACAGAGAAGGGAGACCCGGTGAAGGGAACCGTGGGGGAGCTGGGGGAGTTCGGGCTGATCGACAGGCTCACCTCCCGCCTCACCACCACCCCGGCGGTCCGGCTCGGGCCCGGCGACGACGCCGCGGTCGTGGCCGCACCCGACCGGAGGGTCGTCGCCAGCACGGATCTCCTGCTCGAAGGGCGGCACTTCCGCAGGGACTGGTCGACCGCGTACGACGTGGGCCGCAAGTCCGCCGCGCAGAACCTCGCCGACATCGCGGCGATGGGCGCCGTGCCGACGGCCCTGCTGCTCGGCCTCGTCGTGCCCGCGCAGCTCCCGGTGACCTGGGCCGCCGAGCTGATGGACGGCATCCGCGACGAGGCCCAGGTCGCGGGCGCGGCCGTGGTCGGCGGCGACGTCGTGCGCGGCGACTCGATCACCGTCGCCATCACCGCGCTCGGCGACCTGCGCGGCCACGAGCCGGTCACGCGCTCCGGCGCGCACCCCGGCGACATCGTCGCGTACACGGGCTGGCTCGGCTGGTCGGCCGCCGGCCACGCGGTGCTCTCGCGCGGCTTCCGCTCGCCGCGCGCCTTCGTCGAGGCCCACCGCAGGCCGGAACCGCCGTACCACGCGGGCCCCGCGGCCGCCGGGCTCGGCGCCACCGCCATGACCGACGTCAGCGACGGGCTCGTCGCGGACCTCGGGCACATCGCGCAGGCCAGCACGGTCCGCATCGACCTGCGCTCCGGGCTCGTCGACATCCCCTCCCAGATGAGCGACATCGGGCAGGCCGTCGGCATCGACCCGCTCCAGTGGGTGTTCACCGGCGGCGAGGACCACGCGATCGTCGCCACCTTCCCGCCCGACGTGAAGCTGCCCGCCAGGTGGAAGGTCATCGGCGAGGTGCTCGGCCCGTCCGCCCAGCCGCAGGTCACCGTCGACGGCGCCCCGTGGACCGGGGACGGGGGCTGGGACCACTTCGGCGACGCGGAAACGTAGGGTCGTCTTCCATGACCGCGCCCGCACCGCCGCCACCCCGTGTCCTGACCGTCGCCGGCTCCGACTCGGGCGGCGGCGCGGGCATCCAGGCCGACCTCAAGACCATGCTCGCCCTCGGGGTGCACGGCATGAGCGTCGTCACGGCGGTCACCGCGCAGAACTCGCTGGGCGTGCAGGGCGCCTGGGAACTGCCGGTGGAGGCCGTGCGCGCGCAGTACCGCAGCGTCGTCGACGACATCGGCGTCCAGGCCGTGAAGACCGGCATGCTCTCCTCCGCGCCGATCGTCGGCGCCGTCGCCGAACTCCTCGCCGCCACCGCGGCGCCTGTCGTGGTGGACCCCGTCGGGATCTCCAAGCACGGGGACACGCTCCTCGCCGACTCGGCGCTCGACGCCGTACGCACCCGGCTGCTGCCGGTCGCCACCGTGGCCACGCCCAACCTCGACGAGGTCGCCAGGCTCACCGGCGTGACCGTCGAGACGGAGGACGACCTGCGGCGCGCGGCCGCCGCGGTGCTCGCGCTCGGCCCGCGCTGGGCGCTGATCAAGGGCGGCCACCTGCCGGGCGACGCCGTCGACCTGCTCACCGACGGCACCGAGGAGCACTGGCTGCGCGCGCCGCGCCTGGACAACCGCCACACGCACGGCACCGGTTGCACGCTGGCCTCCGCGATCGCCGCGGGCCTCGGCCGCGGGCAGGACGTCGTCACGGCCGTACGGGCGGCCAAGGAGTACGTGACCGGCGCGGTGCGCCACGGGTTCGCGCTCGGCGGCGGCATCGGCCCCGTCGACCACGGCTGGTGCGCACGGTGACGCGTGGGCCCGCCGGCCCCCGCGGCCGAGGCCCCGCGGCTCCGGGCGCGGTACCGGCGGACGTCCCGCCGGCGGCCGCGGACTACGCTGCGTAGAAGGTGCCCGTCAGGCCGCGCCACGCGGGCGGTTCGCGCAGGAGGAGAGGACCAGCAGGTGCCCCACACCCTCGACGCCGCCGCGGTGCGGACCTGGTGCGCGCGGGCGCTCGACGCCCTCGGCGGTCAGCGCGAGGAGATCGACGCGATCAACGTCTACCCGGTGGCGGACGGCGACACGGGCACGAACCTCTACCTGACCCTCGAAGCGGCCGCGCATGCCGTCGAGGCGGTCTTCGCCGCGCACAGCGCCGGCGGCCGCGAACCCGCGCCCGAGGACGCGGTACGCGCCATGGCGCACGGCGCGCTGCTCGGCGCGCGCGGCAACTCGGGCACCATCCTCGCGCAACTGCTGCGCGGCATCGCCGACGTGCTCGCCGACGAGACCGCGGACAACGGCGCGGGCACCGACGGCGGCGGGGGCACCGACGGCGCCGGGGGCGGCGCGCGCGCTGCCGCCGACCGCCTCGCGCGCGAGG
>NZ_JAGIQL010000126.1 GCF_017813245.1 Streptomyces montanisoli | reverse complement strand
GGAGGCGGCGGCGATCCGCGCCGTCTTCGGGGCCCGCGCCGTGCCGGTCACCGCGCCCTTCTCCTTTTTTCTCATTCTTCTCGCGGCGGCGGGCTCGCTCGACCTGGCCGCGGCCCTGCTCTCGATCAGGGACGGCGTGCTGCCGCCGGCCGTCAACGAGCGCGCCGAGCCGGGCGACGGGCTGGACCGGGTGACGGCCGCACGCGGGCGCCCGGGCCGGGCGGGGCGCCCTCGCGCAGCGCCCGGCGCCGACGCCGGGGAGTGCGGCGTGTGGTCACGGGGTAGGGGCCGGTACCTTCGGGCCGCACAGCGAAGCGCGTTCTCGTCGGAGAGCCGGACACAGAGCGGAGTCACATCGTGAGCGTGAGGACCACCGAGGGGGCAGACCCGTTCGGGACCGCGCGGTTGCGGCGCGGGGTGCTCGACTCCTGGGAGGCGAGCCCCGCCAGGTTCCGCGAGGACGCCAACGCCGAGGAGGACCTCGCCCTCGGCGGCTACCGCGATCGCCTGGTCGTCGAGCTCGCGCAGAACGCCGCCGACGCCGCCGCACGGGCCGGCGTGCCCGGCCGGCTGCGGCTGACGCTGCGGCGCGGCGGCGACGATGGGCCTGTCCTCGTCGCCGCCAACACCGGGGCACCGCTCGACGCCGCCGGCGTCGAATCGCTGTCCACGCTGCGCGCGTCCGCGAAACGCGAGGAGGCGGACACCGCCGTCGGCAGGTTCGGCGTCGGCTTCGCAGCCGTGCTCGCCGTCAGCGACGAACCCGCCGTCGTCAGCCGCACCGGCGGCGTGCGCTGGTCGCTGACCGACGCACAGGCCCTGGCCCGGAGCAGCGCCGAGCAGAGCACCGGCCTGGCCGACGAGATCAGGCGGCGCGACGGGCACGTGCCGCTGCTGCGCCTCCCGCTGCCCGCCGAAGGCGCGGCGCCCGTCGGCTACGACACCGCCGTCATCCTGCCGCTGCGCGACGGGACCGCGCTCGACCTCGTGCGGCGGCTCCTCGCGGACATCGACGACTCGCTGCTCCTCGCGCTCACCGGCCTCGACGAGGTGGTCGTGGAGTCGGACACCGACGACACCGACGACACAGACCACACCGACGACGGCGAGCACGGCGAGCGCGTGCTGCGCCGCGTCGACGACGGACCGTTCGTGCGGATCGAGGACGGCGCGGACGTCCGCACCTGGCGGGTCGTGCGGCGGCACGGCGCGGTGGACGCGCGCCTGCTCGCCGACCGGCCCACCGAGGAGCGGCTGCGCCCGCACTGGTCGGTGACGTGGGCGGTACCCGTCGAGAACACCGCCGACGGCGACGGCAACGACGGCGCGGGCGCCCCCGCACGCCCCCGCACCGCGCCCGTCGTGCACGCGCCGACGCCCACCGACGAGCCCCTCGGCGTGCCCGCCCTGCTCATCGCGTCGTTCCCGCTCGACACCGCGCGCCGCCACCCCGCGCCGGGGCCGCTCACCGACTTCCTCGTCGCCGAGGCCGCCGGCGCCTACGCGGAGCTGCTGGCTGCCTGGGAGCCCGTCTCGACCGGCATCATCGACCTGGTGCCCGGCCCGCTGGGCAAGGGCGAGCTAGACGGGCTGCTGCGCGCGGCGATCCTCCAGCGGCTGCCGCGCGTCGCGTTCCTCGCGCCCGCCGTCCCGACCGAGGAGCTGCGCGCGCTGCGCCCGTTCGAGGCGGAGGTCGTGGAGGGCGCGGGCGCCGACACGGTGCGGGTGCTCGCCGAGGTGCTGCCGACGCTGCTGCCCGGCGGGTTCGAGCGCCGCGCCGAACTGCGCACGCTCGGCGTCGGGCGGCTGCCGCTCGGCGACGCGATCGAGCGCATCGCGGGCGCCGCCCGCACGCCCGAGTGGTGGCACCGGCTGTACGAGTCGCTCGCGGGCGTCGATCCGGACCGTCTGTCGGGGCTGCCCGTACCGCTGGCGTCCGGCCGTACGACGATCGGCCCCCGCCAGGTGCTGCTGCCGCTGCCCGGCACCGAACCGCCCGCCGACCTCGGCCGCCTCGGCCTCAAGGTCGCGCACCCGGACGCCGTGCACCCACTGCTGGAGAAGCTGGGCGCGCTGCCCGCCACGCCACGCGCTGTCCTGACGACGCCTCAGGTGCGCACGGCGGTCGCCGCGTCCCTCGACGCGGACGACGTCTGGGACGAGGACGGCGCGGCGCCGGGCGCCGAGGAGTTGGCGGAGACGGTGCTGCGGCTGGTGCGCGACGCGCGCCTCGAACCGGGCGACGAGCCCTGGCTCGGCGCGCTCGCCCTGCCCGACGAGGACGGCGAACTCGCCCCTGCCGGAGAGCTGGTGCTGCCGGGCTCCCCCTTCGCCGAGGTCATGCGCGAGGACGAACTGGCCCTCGTGGACGCCGACCTGGCCGAGCGGTGGGGCGAGCAGCCGCTCGCCGCCTGCGGCGTGCTGGCCGGCTTCGCGCTCGTACGCGCCACGGACGTCGTCCTCGACCCGGACGAACTGGAGCCGCGCAGCGGCGACTTCGCCGAGCCGGACGACGCGGGGCTGCTCGACGCGGTGGACGTGTGGTGCGAGGACGTGCTCGACCGGCTGCCCGAGTCGCCCGTGCCGCCCGTCGCGACGGAGATCGTCGCCGTCCGCGACCTCGACCTCGTCGACGACGACGCGTGGCCGCGCGCGCTCGCCATGCTGGCGCGCCCGCCGCTGCGGGACGCGCTGACCCAGCGCGTCCGCATCCTCCTGCCCGACGGCACGGTGGAGACCGTGCGGCCGTACACGGCCTGGTGGCTGCGCGACCACCCCGTGCTCGACGGCCGGCGGCCCGCGGGCCTGCGGGCCGCCGGCGGCGACCCGCTCCTCGACGGCCTGTACGACGCGGTCGACGCGACCGGCTTCGACGACGCCGAGGTGCTGCGCGCGCTCGGCGTGCGCACGACGGCGGCCGCGCTGCTCGCGGAACCGGGCGGCGCGGCCGAACTGCTCGGCCGTCTCGCCGACCCGGACCGCCCGGTGCGCGCAGCCCAACTGCACGCCCTCTACACGGCGCTGGCCGACCTCGACCCGGAACAGGTGACGCTGCCGGAGGAGTTGCGCGCGGTCGTGGACGGCGAGGTGCGTGTCGTGGATGCGACGGAGGCCGTCGTCGCGGACGTCCCCGACCTCCTGCCCCTGGCGGACGGCACCCCGCTGCTCCCGGTGTCCCCGGCGCGCTGCGCCGACCTGGCGGAGCTGTTCCAGGTGCGGCGGCTGAGCGAGTCGATCGCGGCGGCGGGCCTCGGCGAGGTCACGTCGGACGGCGACGAGCACGAGGTCCCCGACCCGGTCCGCGCCCTCCTCGGCCCGTCGGCGCCGGCCACGTACCTGGAGCACGAGGAACTCGTCGTACACGGCCCGGCGGGCGACACCGAACTCGACTGGCGCCGCACTGCGGACGGCACGCTGCACGCGGCAACCCTGGAGGGCGTCGCGGCGGGCCTCGCCTGGGCGGCGGGCCAGTGGCCGCGCCGCTTCGAGGTGGCGGCACTCCTGGAGGACCCGACCCGCACGAGTGAACTGGCCCGGGCCAGGTGGTTCGACGCGTGACCCGCGGCGGGGCCGTCGGCCACTTCGGCCCACGGCCCCGCCGCCGCCAGGCCTGCCGCGCGGCCGATCAGCCGGTGCGCGAGGGCGCGCGCGTCGGCGGCGTAGCCGTAGCGCCAAGGCTGCTTAGGGGGGCTTGATGCCCGTCGCGGCACGTCTCGATGAGAAGGCGAGGGGTATGAACATCATCGTCGATGATCTCTCCGGTCGGCAGATCGCCGAGTTCCTCGAAGAGCACGTACAGGAGATGCGGTCCATCACAGCGCTGGAGAGCAAGCATGCCCTTGATCTCGACGAACTCCGTAACCCCAAGGTCACCTTCTGGACGGCCCTGGACGGTGACGCGTTGGTGGGTTGCGGTGCGATCAAGAAGCTGGACGCGGGTCACGCAGAGCTGAAGTCGATGCGCACCTCATCGGCGTGCAAACGAAGTGGGGTCGCATCCCAGCTGCTTGAGCACATCCTCACCGAGGCCAAGCGCATGGGCCTTGCCCGGATCAGTCTGGAGACCGGATCGGCCGAGTTTTTCCGTCCGGCCAGGAAGCTGTACCAGAAGTTCGGATTCGATTACTGCGAGCCCTTCGGGGATTACCGACCCGACCCGAACAGTGTGTTTATGACGCGGCCACTCTGACAGGATGTCGCCCGCGGTCTTGACCATGGGTCGCGTGTCGCGCCGGACGACGATAGTCGGCCTGTCGGTCCGCCCAGTTGAAAAACGCCGACCAGGAGGAGCCCCTCACGGTCGAGGGAAAGCCCGCCTACGGCTACAGCCGCACCTACCCGTGCGGCGCGAAGGCCCAGGTGGGCGACTGGGCCATCGACACCGGCGTCTTCCCCCGCTACGGCGTTCAGCCGGTGGGAGCGTGGGTGACGGAGCCACGTCCGGGGATGTCGGAGGGCCAAGCCACCCGCACGACAGCCGTGCGCCACTCGTTCGTGCATGGCTCCGGAGACTTCGCGCCGATCATGGCTACTTCGATGTCATTGCCCTTGGCAGCGAAATGGACACCTTCGAAGCGCGTGCAGCGGGCCATGCCCACGGTGGCTCCGAAGGACCGGCCTGCCGCCGGTGCGGCGCCCCGGGAGCGCCAGGGCAGGCTGACGCCATCGGACGCCTGCTGGTCGGAGAGCCGCTTCACGAAGCCGCTGGGCGTGGGGAGGGGGACCGTACGGGTGCTCGGGTGCGTGGCGGCGGCGATCCCGGTGCCATGCCCGGATGGACCGTGTAGCCGCAGCCTGCGACCAGCAGGAGCGAGAGTGCTGCGGCGTAAACGCCGGCCTTGGGTGTGCTCGCGCTCGCCATGCCTTGTCGCCCCCGGCATCGTCGGCTCGGGCGTCCCCCGAGAGAACGGCGGCAACCCCTGCGTGACTCTGACGGCCCCGGGAGCACCCCGTTCCCTCCATGCTGGAGCCGGCCGAACACCTGTGGGATGGTGCTGCATGTGATCAGCCAGGATGAGGCGACAGCCCGTCAGTTCGTACTCGCGGACGGAGCGCGTCCTGCGGACGTTGTGCGTATCCACCGCGAAGCGCTTCAGGTGCTGCGTCCGGGCATCGACACAGCTCACATCGATGCCTACAGCGATGACGCCTGGCCACCGGAGGTCCTGTACTCGTACGAGCGCGCCCTGTCACTGGCTCGGGAGGAGGTCGTGCGCGGTACCCGTTCGAGGCGCTCCGATCCAGGAATGGGGATCGACATCGATGTACGAGACGACGGGCAGTTCGCAGTGCTGTCGGATCTGGCCCCCTACACCATTCACGCCGAAGGCAGGCGCGCCGGTCGGCGGGTCTTCAGCGCCAACGATTCGGGAACGGCCTTGTGGATCGAGGTCACCCGGAAACAGGAGGCCGCCCTGCTGTCCCGACTCGGTCAGCTGGGAATCGCACCCGGTGTGCTGACCGATCTGGCCTCCAGCCGCTGAGCGCTTCTCGCCTGGTGTCCTGACGGAGCAACAGAGGAGGCTGCATGTGACTCGTTCCGAGCCGTCCACGCGACGGTTACATGCCTATCTGATGGGTGCGGTTCACGAGATCCGCAAGGTCGGCCTGTTCTCCTCGGCGGTGGACTGGGACGTCGTGGACCGCGATGCGCGGCAGGTGCTGAGCACCGCCGGCTGCTACGCCGACACCCATTCCTTCCTGTTCGCGCTGCTTCAGCAGGCGGGCGGCAGACATAGCCACCTGACACCGCCCGCGTCGGCTTCCTCCCGGCAACGTGGTGACCTGATGGCCAGGAACTGGGGACCAACGACCCCCACAGGCCATCTCATCGGCGCCGCACCAGCTGCCGTGGCCTACTTGCGGATACCGATGCTGGCCGGGGGCGCCAAGCCCACTCGGCGCTATCTCGCCGACGGCACCACGGTCATGCGGCGTCTGATCGCCGCGCGACCTCGTGGATGGATCGTGGATCTGCGCGCTGACCTCGGAGGCCGTGCCTGGCCGATGATCGCCGTTGTCAGGCCGTTGTTGCCGGACGGCGTTCTCGGGCACTTTCTCCTGCCCGACGGCCGTGCCCAGGCCTGGTCCGCGCACGGCGGCCGAATCACGCTGGACGGCAGGACAATGGCTCGCAGCCGCGTGGCACGTCAGCCTGACGATCACACGCCCATCGCCGTGCTCACCTCACGTCACACCGCAAGCGCGGGGGAGGTCGTCGCCCTGACCCTTCGCGCGCAACCGCGAGCACGGATGATCGGAACCCCCACCGCCGGACTGACCACTGGCAATCTGACTCGCGTCTTGCGCGACGGGACTCGTCTCCACGTCAGCGGAGCCATGTACGCCGACCAATACCGGAACCCCATCAACGGCCCGATCTCCGTGGATCAGCATCTTGACGACGACAACCACGACGCCGCGCTGAGCGCCGCGCTGGTCTGGATGCGCCGACAGGATGCGCCGCCAAGGCGTCGTCAGTAGCACATGCCCGTCAGGGAGTACTGGCAACGAGTGGCGGGCGGGGCCGGCCGGACCGCGCGTCAGTGCGTGGAGCCGTCTCCTGACGAGGCCGGCGCGTCGGGCGCGCCTGGCTCCGGGGCGTCCGACGCGGCGGACGCCGCCGCCGCGCGCTTGATCGCCGCGTCTCGTGAGCGTACGTACCAGATGCCGAAGCAGCCCAGGCCCGCGCCCGTGAGGCAGGTCCAGATCCACCAGGCGTGGCCGTGGTCGCTGAACCAGCCGTAGAACGGCAGCTGGGCGAGGAACATCACGAACCAGATGATCGTGCCGCCGGTGACGGTGGCGACGATCGGGCCTTCGAGGGGCGCGGGTGCCTCGCGTTGCGGCGTCGCCGTGGAACCGGTCATGGTCGTCAGTCTATGCGGGCGCCCCCAGGGCCCAATGGGCGTGGGCCGTTCGTAGGAATCGCCGAGCCCGGCGCGCGGGCGGCTCCAAGCCATCCGGCCTGGTGAGACCGGTATCTACGCGCGGAGATGGTGATCTTCACGTTCTTTTGTTCATACTGAAACAGTTTCCGGTCGAGCGTTGACCTGATCTGCTCGTACGAACGTCCAAGAGAGCAGCGAGTCCGACCGAACACGCCCCGCTCTCCACCCCTGACGACGACTGAGGTCACGCATGCCCCCCTCGGCCACCGCTCCGGTCGGCACCGCAGGTCAGCCTCCCGCCCTCGGCGGACCCCGCAACGGGTTCGACCGCTACTTCAAGATCGCGGAGCGCGGCTCCTCGATCGCGCGCGAGGTCAGGGGCGGCTTCGCCACCTTCTTCGCGATGGCCTACATCATCGTGCTGAACCCGATCATCCTCGGCAGCGCGAAGGACATGTACGGGCACCACCTCAACAGCGGCCAGCTCGTGACGGCCACCGTGCTGACCGCCGCGTTCACCACGCTCCTGATGGGCGTCTTCGGCAACGTGCCCATCGCGCTCGCCGCCGGTCTCGGCGTGAACACCGTCGTCGCGCTGCAGCTCGCGCCCCGGATGAGCTGGCCCGACGCGATGGGCATGGTCGTGCTCGCGGGCCTCGTCGTGATGCTGCTGGTGGCGACCGGGCTGCGGGAGCGCGTGATGAACGCCGTGCCCGGCGGCCTGCGCAAGGGCATCGCGATCGGCATCGGCCTCTTCATCATGTTCATCGGCCTGGTCGACTCCGGGTTCGTCACCCGCATCCCGGACATCGCGGACACCACGGTCCCGCTCCAGCTCGGCGGCGACGGCCGCCTCGACGGCTGGCCGGTGCTGATCTTCGCGCTCGGCGTGCTGCTGACGCTGGCGCTGCTGGTGCGCAAGGTGCCGGGCGCGATCCTGATCTCGATCGTCGCGATGACGGTCCTCGCCATGATCATCAACTTCGTCGCCAAGGTGCCGTCGTGGGGCCTGACCGTGCCGAAGTGGCCCGGCAACCCCGTCTCGTCCCCCGACTTCGGCCTAGTCGGCCATATCAGCCTCTTCGGGGGCTTCCACAAGGTCGGGATACTGACCGGCGTGCTGTTCGTGTTCACCGTGCTGCTGTCGTCGTTCTTCGACGCGATGGGGACGGTGCTCGGCGTCGGCGACAAGGCCGGTCTGACCGATGAGAAGGGCCGGATCCCCGGCATCAACAAGATCCTCTTCATCGACGGCATCGGCGTCGCGGCCGGCGGCGCCAGCTCCTCGTCCGCGGGCACCTGCTTCGTGGAGTCGACGGCCGGCGTCGGCGAGGGCGCGCGCACGGGCCTCGCGTCCGTCGTCACGGGCCTGCTGTTCGTCGCGTCGCTCTTCCTGACGCCGCTGGCCACCATGGTGCCCTCGCAGGCGGCGACGCCCGCGCTGGTCGCGGTGGGCTTCATGATCCTCGCCGGGGCCATCAAGGACATCGACTGGAGCGACTGGTCGATCGCCATCCCCGCCTTCCTGGCGATGGTGATGATGCCGTTCACGTACTCGATCACCAACGGCATCGGCATGGGCTTCATCTCCTTCACCGTGCTGCGGCTGGTGCTGGGACGGCCGAAGGAGGTGCCGGTGCCGATGTACGTGGTGTCGGCGGTCTTCGTCTTCTACTACCTGATGCCCGCCTTCGGGCTCACCTGACGGGAGCGGGGCGGCGGTGGCGGTGGCCGTGGTGGTGGCGGTGACCGTGGCGGGCGGCGCCTCCGCATGCCACGGCCCGCCCGCCTGTTCGGCTCGTCAGCCCGCCGACGACCGGTAGAACTTCTCCGTCTCGTCGACCGCGGCCTTGAAGCGTTCGTCGAAGTCGTCACGCACGAGCGTTCTCACGACGTAGTCCTGCACACTCATCCCCCGTCTTTCCGCGTGATGCCTGATCCGGTCGAGCAGCTCACCGTCGATCCGCAGGCTGAGCACTGTCGATCCCATGCCGACAAGGGTCAGGGCCCGGTACGGACCTGCGGGTCACTTTCCGGAACAGCGTCACTCGTACGAGTGAAATGTGTGCGCGAGGACACTCGCGATCCGGTGCGTGGTAGTACTACTTAGCTTGAGTAATGAGTTATTCTAAATACATGCCTGTCCTGTCCCACGGCGCCGAGGACGACGCCGCTGTGAACTCCCTCCGCTCCGCTGTCATGCGGCTGGGGCGCCGACTCAAGCACCAGCGCGTGGACGAGTCGCTCACCCCGACCGAGATGTCGGTGCTCGGGACGCTGCGCCGATGCGGCTCGGCCACGCCCGGCGAGCTGGCGCGCAAGGAGCACGTCCAGCCGCCGTCGATGACCAGAATCGTGGCGCTGCTTGAGGCGAAGGGGCTGGTCAGGCTGGATCCGCACCCCGAGGACCGTCGGCAGAAGGTGATCAGCCGGACCGAGCAGGCCGAGGCGATGCTCGAGGAGAGCCGCCGCAAGCGGAACGTCTGGCTGGCGTCTCTCGCCGAGGGTCTTGACGAGGACGAGTGGGCGAAGCTGCGCGCGGCCGCCCCCGTCCTCGAGAAGCTCGCCGATCTGTGAGCGAATCCGTGAGCACGCGCGCCACCTGTGCCACTTGCGTCACCTGTGCCACCAGTGCCACCCGAGAACGCCGCTGTGACGGCGTCACCGCACCATCGCGTCACCGCTGAGGAGGCGAACGCACTTTGAGTACGGGATCCGGAGCAGACTCCGCCCCCGCACCGAACTCCGCCGACGACAACGACCCCGATCACAAGAACACGCCCGCTCCCGCCGCCGGGGACACCGACGCAACGAACACCGACGCCGGGAGCGTCGAGAAGACCGCGGAGGCCCTCGCCTCCGCAGGGCCCGGCGCGCCCGCCGCCCCGGCCCCGGCAGCCGCCCCCGCCGAGAGGGCGAAGGACGCCGGCAAGCCCGCGAAGAGCGCCAACGGCTCGGGCAGCGCCCTGCCGGACGCGGCCGCGACCGGCAGCATGTTCTCGTCCCTGAAGATCCGCAACTACCGGTTGTTCGCGACGGGCGCCGTCGTCTCCAACATCGGTACCTGGATGTCCCGGGTCACCCAGGACTGGCTGGTCCTCAGCCTCACCCACTCATCGGCCGCCGTCGGCATCACGACGGCCCTCCAGTTCCTGCCGATGCTGCTGTTCGGCCTGTACGGCGGCGTGATCGTCGACCGCTACCCCAAGCGCAGGTTGCTGCTCGTCACCCAGGGCTCCATGGGCTTCTTCGGCGTCGTCCTGGCCGCGCTGACGCTCTCCGGCCATGTGCAGGTCTGGCACGTCTACCTCATCGCGTTCTTCGTCGGCGTCGTGACGGTCGTGGACAACCCCACGCGCCAGTCCTTCGTCTCCGAGATGGTCGGGCCGAAGCAGGTGCGCAACGCGGTCAGTCTGAACTCGGCCAACTTCCAGACCGCGCGCCTCGTGGGGCCCGCCGTCGCCGGTGTGCTGATCACGTCGATCGGCAGCGGCTACGCCTTCCTCTTCAACGGCCTCTCCTTCATCGCACCCCTCGTGGGCCTCACCCTGATGCGCCCCGGCGAGCTGCAGAAGGGGCACACCGTCAAGCGCGGCAAGGGCCAGCTCAGAGAGGGCCTGCGCTACGTCAAGGGCCGTCCCGAGCTGATCGCGCCGATCGTGCTCGTCGGCTTCGTCGGCACGTTCGGATTCAACTTCCCGATCTGGCTGACGGCCTTCGCCAACACCGTCTTCCACGGCGGCGCGGGCATGTACTCGCTGTTCAACATCCTCATCGCGGCGGGCTCGCTCATCGGCGCGCTCCTCGCGGCGCGCAGGCGCTCGACGCGGCTGCGCCTGCTGATCTTCGCGGCGGCCTCCTTCGGCCTGCTGGAGGTGCTCGTCTCGTTCTCGCCGTTCGTCTGGCTGTTCTGCCTGGTCCTCGTGCCGGTCGGGATGATGGGCATGACGAACAACATCAGCGCCAACACCACCGTGCAGATGGCCGCCGAGCCCGCGATGCGCGGCCGTGTGATGAGCCTCTACATGATGGTGTTCGTCGGCGGCACCCCGATCGGCGGCCCGCTGCTCGGCTGGGTGACGGACACGTTCGGCGCGCGCGTCGGCTTCGCTTCGGGTGGCGCGGTCACGCTGATCGCGGCGCTGGCGATCGGGTTCGTGCTGGTACGGGTGATAGGGGTGCGGCCGAAGATGGGCCTGCGCAACGGCATGCCGTACGTGGAGCTCGTGCCGCGCCCCGGCAGCCGCGCGGAGGGCGAGCTGGCCTCAGCGGCCTGACGGGGCGGCCGCGCGGCCCCGCCCGGCGCGCGGCCGCAGGCTCACACGCGGCTCCGCGCTCACACGCCGCACCCTCGCGGCCTCTGCTTGGGTGGAGGGCGTGAGACTCTTCGTGGCCGTGCTGCCGCCCGACGACGCCGTGGCGGTCCTGGCGCGCGCCGTCGCGCCGCTGCGTGAGCTGCCGGGCGCCGGCGGCCTGCGATGGACGGGGCGCGCCTCCTGGCACTTCACGCTCGCCTTCCTCGGGGAGGTCGACGGCGGCGTGCTCCCCGCGCTCGACGAACGGCTGGCGCGCGCGGCCCGGCGCTGCGAGCCGTTCCCGCTGCGGATCAGCGGCGGCGGCCGGTTCGGCGCCACGACCCTGTGGGCGGGCGCGGCGGGTGGCATCCCCGAGCTGCGGCGGCTGGCCGAGCGCGCGTCGGCCGCGGCCCGCCGCGCCGGGGCAGGGGCAGGGGCAGGGACAGGGGACGAGACGGCGGGCGGCCACCGCGCCTTCCACCCGCACCTGACGCTCGCACGGGCACGCGGCGGCCGCGGGGGAGCGGACCTGCGGCCGTACGTGGCGGCTCTGGAGCCCGTCGAGAGCACGACCTGGCAGGTGGGCGAGGTGTGCCTCGTCCGCAGCCACCTGCCGGACGGCCGGACGCCGGGCGAAGGACCCCGGTACGAGACCCTCGGCCGGTGGCCGCTCGGGCGGGGCCGTTAATCTCGAAGCGTGGACCCGAATACCCGGAACCGGATCATGGCCGGTGTGCTGCTGCTGCTCTTCGCGATCGTCGCGGTGACGGCCGCGCTGCACTGAGGCCGAGGCCGAAAGCGGCCACCGGGAGCGAAACGCGCCCCCCGCTCGTTGGACGGGGTGAAGGCCTTTTCGCAGGCGATGTGACAGATGGGGCGGGACGGCAGACCACCAGGCTGCCGCCCCGCCCCATCGCGTCACGCGTGATCGCGTCAGGCGTGGAACGCCGTGCGCACTACCAGGCGAACGCCTCGGGCGACGGGCCGGGCCCGGGGAAGATCTCGTCCAGGCTCTCCAGGACCTCGGCCGAGAGCTCGAGGTCCACGGCGCGCAGCCCGGACTCCAGCTGCTCCATGGTGCGCGGGCCGACGATCGGTCCTGTGACCCCGGGACGGGTCAGCAGCCACGCGAGCGCCGCCTCGCCCGGCTCGATGCCGTGCTTGCCGAGCAGGTCCTCGTACGCCTGCACCTTCTCGCGCAGGGCGGGCGAGTCCTTGAGGCGGCTCAGGGAGCGGCCGCCCTCGCCGCCGCGCTCGCGCTCCTTGCGGAGCACGCCGCCGAGCAGTCCGCTCTGCAGCGGCGACCACGGGATCACGCCGAGGCCGTACTCGCGCGCGGCCGGGATGACCTCCATCTCGGCGCGGCGCTCGATCAGGTTGTACAGGCACTGCTCGCTGACGAGCCCGACCTTGCCGCGCTGCCTGGCGGCCTCGTTGGCCTGCGCGATCTTGTAGCCGGGGAAGTTGGACGAGCCCGCGTAGAGGATCTTGCCCTGCTGGATCAGGACCTCGATGGCCTGCCAGATCTCCTCGAACGGTGTGTTCCGGTCCACGTGGTGGAACTGGTAGATGTCGATGTAGTCGGTCTGGAGCCGCTTGAGGCTCGCCTCGACCGCCCGGCGGATGTTGACGGCCGACAGCTTGTGGTGGTTCGGCCAGGGCGTGCCGTTCCCCGCCATGTTGCCGTTGACCTTGGTCGCGAGGACGACCTTGTCGCGCCGGTCGCCGCCCTTCGCGAACCAGGTGCCGATGATCTCCTCGGTGCGGCCCTTGTTCTCGCCCCAGCCGTAGACGTTGGCCGTGTCGAAATAGTTCACGCCCGCGTCCAGGGCGGCGTCCATGATCGTGTGGCTGTCGGCCTCGTTGGTGAGGGGGCCGAAGTTCATGGTCCCGAGGACGATGCGGCTGACCTCGAGGCCCGTGCGTCCGAGCTGCGTGTACTTCATGGTTCCAGCCAACGCGTTGGAGCGGACTCAAGGCAAGAGCGCGTTCGCCCGTGTGCCGGGGCGCCGGGTCGCCGTAGGCTGCGAGGGGCGGTGCCGTACGGGCACGGGAGAGCGGGGTCGTGATGGACGAGCGCCACCAGCGCGATGAGCGCCACGAGCGCGACGAGCGCGACGAGCGCGGCAACACGGCGGACGGCGGCCACGCGGACGACGCCGGCGGCGAGCCCGCCTGCATGCTGGAGCTCGTCTGCCCGGAGTGCGGCCAGGTCAGGGGCGACGCGGGCGCGCAGCGGCCCTGCGAGGAGTGCGGGGCGGGAACACCGTCCGCGCCAAGCCGGGGCGCGGCGCGTAAGCAGTAGTAGACGGCGGAAGAGGGAAGAGGGGGACGGGCGTGGCGGATGCGGTGCTGGTCGCGGGCGGACGGGAGCGGGCGCTGCGCCGCCTGGTGGGGGACCTCGCGGGGTGGTGGGGCCGACGGCCCGCCGTGCGTACCGCGGACGTCACGGTGGCGCACTCGTCGGCGCTGCGCACGACGGTGTTCCTGGTCGTCGGGGGCGAGTTGTTCACCGAGGGCCTGATGGACGTCTCGATGCTGCCGCCGGCCTGGCAGCCGTACCACTTCGTGTGGATGGCGCTGGTCGTCGACGCGTGCGTGGCCTTCACCGCGCTCACCAAACGCAACCCGCACCGCGTGACGCCGTCGGGTGAACTCATCGTGCGCGCCGGGCTGTTCGACGAGATCACACTGCCGCTGACCGCCGTCGCGTCCGTGGGCCGCGAGTGGGTGACCGCGCCGGGGCGCGGCATACGCCCGGTGCCGGGCCGTGACGGTTCCGTGGTGTGCACGGTGGCGGGCACGGCGGACCTGGTGGTGGAGCTGGCGGAACCGGCCGAGCTGCGCAGGGCCGACGGCTCCTCGCTGACCGTGCGGCGCCTGCACCTGTCGGCGGACAGGCCGGCGGACGCGCACCGCGCGCTCGCGGCGGCCGTACGGGACGCGTGACGGGAGCTACGCGCTGTCGGCGCCCGCCAGCAGTCCGACCGGGGGCAGGCCGGCCGGGGCCGGGACCGCGGCCCGGGCCGGGGCCGTGGCCCGAGCGCCGTGCAGGGCGTGGGCGAAGGCGGCGGCCAGCTTGCGTTCGCCCGAGGGCGAGGGGTGCGTGCCGTCGTACGTGTCGCGGCCTATGTCGTACGAGACGGGCGGCGCGGTCGGGGGCGCCGCGAGGAGCAACGGCGAGTCGGGGGAGCTGAGTTCGCCGAGCGTGGCGGCAAGCAGACCGTTGAAGCGCTCGACCTCGGCCGCGAACGAGGCGTCCGTCTCCGCCCGTACATTGGGGACGACGGGCAGCACCACGGCCCGTATCCGCGCGTCGGCGGCCCGCGCCTCGTCGACGAACCGCCGCACGTTCCCGATGGTCTGCGCACTGTTCGTGTAGAAGCCAAGGTCGATCAGGCCGAGGGAGACGAGCAGGACGTCCGGCCGGTGGTCGCGCACGGCGGCGCGCACACGGCCCGCCATGTGGAGCCAGCCCTCGCCCCACGCGGCGAGGTGCGGCGCGTTGCCACCAACGGAACCCGCCTGCGCGATCCCCGTCGCCTCGTACTGCCCCGTCCAGGGGCCGACCACCTCGGCGGCCGAATCGGCGGCTACCTCGGCCGCCACCTCGGCGGGCCTCTCGCCGCCCGCGACGCAGCTGCGGCAGTGGAGCAGGTGCCGTGCCATCCAGTGCCGCCAGGTGAGGTCGCGGGTGCGGCCGACGGTCATGGAGTCGCCGACGAACATGAAGCGCATCGGATCATCATCCCCGTGCGCCTCACGGCGCCGTGACCGGGGATGGCAGGCTGTGCGCATGCGCCTCCGCCGCCTGCCGCACCCGCCGCGCCCTTCGCGCCCGCCGTCCCGGCTCCGCCGCGCGGCCGCGGCCCTCGCCCTCGCGGTGGCCGCCGCCCTGACGGCCGCCTCCACGGTCGTACTGGCCCCGGCGGCACCGGCGTTCGCGGTCGGCGGCGCCGCCGACCAGAGCTTCACGATCAAGGACCCGCGCATCACGGAGTCCAGCGGACTCGCCGCGAGCCACATCCACCCCGGCATCTACTGGACGCACAACGACAGCGGCGACGGCCCGTACGTCTACGCCGTCGATTCGAGGACGGGCGAGACCGTGGCCCGGATCACCATGCGCGGCGTCGGCACCCCGCGCGACGTCGAGGCGATCTCCGTCGGCCCCGACGACGACGTGTACGTGGGCGACATCGGCGACAACCTGGGCGGCTCCTGGGACCACGTGTGGATCTACCGTTTCCACGAGCCGAAACACCTCGGCGACCAGACGGTGGACGCCACGCAGTTCACGGTGAAGTACGCGGACGGCCCGAGGAACGCCGAGTCGCTGATGGTCGACCCCAACACCGGACGCGTGTACATCGCGTCGAAGAACGAGGACGGCGGCGGGCTGTACGAGGGCCCCGCCCACCTCACCTCGTCCGGCACGAACATCTTCCGGCGGATCGGCGACGTCCCGTGGGTCACGGACGGAGCGTTCTCGCCCGACGGGAAGCAGCTGGTACTGCGCTCGTACCTCGGGGCCTACGGGTACCAGTGGCAACACGGGCGCCTCGGCGCGAAGTTCTCTGTGGACGCGCCGCTCCAGGGGCAGTCGGAGTCGGTGACGTACACGAGGGACGGCAAGGCCCTCATGTTCGGCTACGAGGGCAAGGACAGCCGCGTGCAGCGTGTGGACCTCAAGGGGACGGACACGGCGTCGAAGGGCGGGAGCCTCACGAGTCCTGGGCGCACGGAGAACCGCACGGCGTCCGGCTCCGGCGGCATGTCGTCCAAGGGGAACGCGGTCGTGGGCGCGGCCGTGGTGCTCGTCGTGCTGCTGCTGTTCTTCGGCTTCAAGCGGCGGCGGCGCTCGTCGCGACGTAAGCACAGGTAGTACCGGACGTGGCGGGAACGCCGAGGGCCCGGCACCGCCGACGGTGAATCGCCGGTGCCGGGCCCTCGGGCGGCTCGCGCCGTGGGTCAGAGGCGCTCGACGACGTAGTCGATGCACGCGGTCAGCGCCTCGACGTCCGCCGGGTCGACGGCCGGGAACATCGCGACGCGCAGCTGGTTGCGGCCGAGCTTGCGGTACGGCTCGGTGTCCACGATCCCGTTGGCGCGCAGCGCCTTGGCGATGGCGGAGGCGTCGATGTCGTCGGAGAAGTCGATGGTGCCGACGACCGCAGAGCGCTTCGCCGGGTCGGTGACGAACGGCGTCGCGTGCTTGGACGCCTCGGCCCAGCCGTAGAGGTTGCGGGCGGAGGTGGCGGTGCGACGGGTGGACCAGTCGAGGCCGCCCTGGCCGTTGATCCACTTCAGCTGCTCGTTCAGCAGGAAGAGGGTCGCGAGCGCGGGGGTGTTGTACGTCTGGTTCTTCAGCGAGTTGTCGATCGCCGTCGGCAGCGAGAAGAACTCCGGCACGTGGCGGCCGGAGCCGTGCACGCGTGCGGCGCGCTCCAGCGCGGCGGGCGAGAAGACGCCGACCCACAGGCCGCCGTCGGACGCGAACGACTTCTGCGGCGCGAAGTAGTAGACGTCGGTCTGCGTGATGTCCACCGGCAGGCCGCCGGCGCCGGACGTGGCGTCCACGAGGACGAGCGAGCCGTCGTCGCCGCCCGGCACGCGCTTGATCGGCGCGGCGACGCCCGTGGACGTCTCGTTGTGGGTCAGCGCGTAGACGTCCACGCCCTGCTCGGCCGTGGGCTCGGGGTGCGTACCCGGGTCGGCGGAGACGACGGTGGGCTCGGCCAGCCAGGGCGCGAGCTTGGCCGCCTTGGCGAACTTGGACGAGAACTCGCCGAACGTGAGGTGCTGCGACTTGTTCTCGATGAGCCCGTGGGTCGCGACGTCCCAGAAGGCTGTGGAGCCGCCGTTGCCGAGGATGACCTCGTACCCGTCGGGCAGCGAGAAGAGGCTCCTGACGCCGTCGCGCACCTCACCGACGAGGTTCTTGACGGGGGCCTGGCGGTGGGACGTGCCGAGGAGGGACGTGCCGGTGGCGGCCAGTGCGTCGACCGCTTCCGTGCGCACCTTGGAGGGGCCCGAGCCGAATCGGCCGTCGGCGGGCTTGATGTCAGCGGGAATCTGAATGTCGGCCACGAGCGGAGCGTAGTCCTTCGGGCGCAGGGGGGTAGATCGTGTCCGTCGGATGAGATGCGGGCGGGACGGGTGCGGGGCCCCCGGAGCGGCGCGGACGGCCGGTACGGTGACGCTGTGGCCTGCCACGGACATCACCCGACCGTGTAAGCGGCAGCGGCTCGCTCCGGTGGCGCTCCCGGTGGCGCTCCCGGGGGTGCATACGGGGGTCCTGCGGGCTTGCCTGTGGGCAGTACATTGGACTTCTCGTTCAACGCAATGTACTGCGCTGGTACGTCGTCTGTACGTCGTCGGAGGTTTTCGGTGGATGCGTCGTCGGCCGCTGCGGCCGGGCCCGCAGCGGCAGTCTCGGCAGCGGCCGGTCCCGCCGTGGAGCCCGCCGGCCCGCGCGGCGGACGAGGCGGCGGGCACCGGCAGTCGTACGGCGCGCTCGGACTCGTGGTCTCCGGGTGCGTGTCCGTCCAGTTCGGCGCCGCGCTCGCGGTGTCCCTCATGGGCAGGACGGGCGTGCTCGGCATCGTCGCCCTGCGACTCGTACTCGCGGCGCTCGTGCTGCTCGCGGTGTGCCGCCCGTCCCTGCGCGGGCACTCGCGCGCCGACTGGACGACCGTGCTGGTCTTCGGCGCCGTGCTGGCCGCGATGAACGGCTGCTTCTACGAGGCCGTCGACCGCATCCCGCTCGGCGCCGGCGTGACCCTGGAGGTGCTCGGCCCGCTGGCCCTCTCCGTGATCGCGTCGCGGCGGCTCGTCAACGTGGTGTGGGCCGTCTGCGCGCTCGCCGGCGTTGTTCTGCTCAGCGGGGTCGCGGGCGGCGGCATCGGGCCGCTCGACCCCGTCGGGATCGCCTTCGGGCTCGCCGCCGCGGTCATGTGGGGCACGTACATCGTCTTCAGCGCGCGCACCGGCCGCCGCTTCCCGCAGGCCGACGGGCTCGCCCTCGCGATGGCGTTCGGCGCGGTGCTCGCGCTGCCGTTCGGCATCGTCGACAGCGGCTCCGCGATGCTGTCGCCCACGACGGTCGGGCTGGCGTTCGGCGTCGCCGTGATGTCGTCCGTCCTCCCGTACACCTTCGAACTGCTGGCGCTGCGGCGGCTGCCCGCCGCCACGTTCTCCGTCCTGATGAGCCTCGAACCCGCCATCGCGGCGACCGCCGGCTTCCTCGTCCTCCACCAGGCGGTCTCCCTGGTGGACGCCGTCGCCATCGCGCTCGTGATCGGCGCGAGCGTCGGCGCGATCCGCACGCAGTTCAAGACCCTGGGGAACTGAGCGGCGGCCGAGCGCGGCGGCGCGCCCGTTCCAACCCCTCTGAGAACGCGGCCGGGAGGGCATACATTGTGCGTCTCCCGGCCCCGTCCCCCAGGGCTCGGAGCCCGGAGCCGACCGGGGAAGCCGGCCGGGGCAGCCGACGAGAGGGAAGGAAGATCACGTGGCGGGACATTCGACAGCACGGGGCACGGGCGCCGGGCCGGCGGATCCCGGCGGGCCTGCCGTCACCTCCGCACACGAGCGCGGCATCACGACGCTGACCCTCGACTCGCCCGCGAACCGCAACGCGCTGTCGGCGCGCCTGGTGAGGGAGCTGGCCGACGCGCTCTCCCGGTGCGCCCAGGACCCGGCCGTACGCGCCGTGGTGCTGACGCACGCGGGGACGACGTTCAGCGCGGGCGCGGACCTCAAGAACCCGGCGAACCCGTACACGTTCGTCGCGCTCATGCGGCAACTCGTCGAGCTGCCGAAGCCGGTGGTGGCGCGGGTCAGCGGCCATGTGCGCGCGGGCGGCATCGGGCTTGTCGGGGCGTGCGACATGGCGGTCGCCGACCGAGGATCCGACTTCGCGTTCACGGAGGTCCGTATCGGCGTCGCGCCCGCGATGATCTCGATGCCGCTGCTGCCGCGGATCGATCCGCGCGCCGCGTCCCGCTACTACCTGACGGGGGAGCGCTTCGACGCGGCCGCGGCGCAGGCCGCGGGCCTGCTCACCGCGGTGGGCGACGACGTCGACGAGGCGCTCGCGCCCCTCGTCGACGGCCTGCGCCGCGCGTCGCCCCGCGGGCTCGCCGAGGCGAAGAAGCTCCTCACGGCGGAGGTGCTCGAACACTTCGACCGGCATGCGGAGGACCTGGTGCAGCGGTCGGCGTCGTACTTCACGACGGCGGAGGCGCGGGAGGGGATCGCGGCGTTCATGGAACGCCGCGACCCGGCGTGGGTGCGGTAACGGCATGCCCGCCGCGGGCCCCGGGGCGCCCGCCCCACGCGCCGCGCCCGGCCCGGCCCCG
>NZ_JAGIQL010000125.1 GCF_017813245.1 Streptomyces montanisoli | reverse complement strand
CCGTCGCCGCCGCGGTCACCGGCGTCGCGTCGCCCCGAGCCGCCGGGCGACGCCGCGCCGCCGCGCGACGCCGCGCCGCGTGCCGCGTTCTTCGCGGCGACCACCGCGTCGAAGACCTGCCGCTTCGGCAGCCCCGCCTCCGCCGCGACCGCGGCGATCGCCTCCTTGCGCCGCTCGCCCGCGTCCTCCCGTACGCGCACCCTGCCCACCAGCTCCTCGTCGTCCAGCTCCGCGGGCCCCGCCTCGGGCGCGCCCTGGACGACGATCGTGATCTCGCCCCGTACGCCGTCGGCGGCCCACAGGGCGAGCTCGCCGAGGCCGCCGCGCCGCACCTCCTCGTACGTCTTGGTCAGCTCGCGGCACACGGCGGCCGGGCGGCCCGCGCCGAACGCCTCGGCCATCGCGGTGAGCGTGTCGTCGAGGCGGTGCGGCGCCTCGAAGTACACGAGCGTGCGGCGCTCGCCCGCGACCTCGCGCAGCCGGCTCATCCGCTCCCCCGCCTTGCGCGGCAGGAACCCCTCGAAGCAGAACCGGTCCACCGGCAGCCCGGACAGCGCGAGCGCCGTGAGCACCGCGGAGGGCCCCGGCACGGCCGTCACCCTGATGCCGCGCTCCACGGCCGCGGCGACGAGGCGGTAGCCGGGGTCGGACACCGAGGGCATCCCCGCGTCCGTGACGAGCAGCACGCGCGCGCCGCCCTCGAGCGCGTCCGCGAGCTCGGGCGTACGGGCCGACTCGTTGCCCTCGAAGTACGACACGACGCGGCCGGCAGGCTGCACCCCGAGCGCCTGGGTGAGCCTGCGCAGCCGCCGGGTGTCCTCGGCGGCGACCACGTCGGCGCGCGCGAGCTCGGCGGAGAGCCGGGGCGGGGCGTCGCGGACGTCGCCGATGGGGGTGCCGGCGAGCACGAGCACGCCGGAGCCGTCCCCGGACGGGCGGCCGGGCCCGGCGGCGGCGTCGCCGTGCGTGCCGGAAGCGCCCGTGCCGGCCGCGCTCGCCGACGTCGTCGCGGGCGCGTCAAGTGGGTGGCTCTCGGGCGGCTGGTTCGCATTCACAGCGGCCATCCTCCCAGCCTCACGGACACGTTCCTTACGATGGCGCGGTGACCAGTACTGCGCCCGAAGCCCTGCACGGGCACGACGCCGGCGAAACGCCGCCCGGATGGCCCTCGCGGATGCGCCGGTTCGGTCATGTGCCGCGGCGGACCGTCAGCCTGCGTGACCGGCTCGTCCCGCCGTTCACCCGCCCGTCGGACGCCCTGTGGGCGGTCCTGCGCGTGCCGCCGAACCTGGCGCGGCGGCTGACCCGGTGGTCGGCGTGGGGCGGCCCGCTGCTCGTCACGCTGATCGCGGGCCTGATGCGCTTTACGCACCTCGGCAGCCCCAAGGCCGTCATATTCGACGAGACGTACTACGCCAAGGACGCCTGGGCGCTGTGGCACCAGGGGTACGAGGGCAACTGGCCCAAGGGCGTCGACAAGAAGATCCTGCTCGACCCGTCCTCGGTGCCCGTGCCGCACGACCCCGGGTACGTGGTGCACCCGCCGGTCGGCAAGTGGGTCATCGGCTTCGGCGAGTGGCTGTTCGGCTTCAACCCGTTCGGCTGGCGGTTCATGGTGGCCGTCTGCGGGACGCTGTCGATCCTGCTGCTGTGCCGGATCGGCAGGCGGCTGTTCCGCTCGACGTTCCTCGGCTGCCTCGCGGGCGCGCTGCTCGCGACGGACGGCCTGCACTTCGTGATGAGCCGCACGGCGCTGCTCGACACGGTGCTGATGTTCTTCGTCGTCGCCGGGTTCGGCTGCCTGCTGCTCGACCGCGACTGGACGAGACGGCGGATGGCCGCCGCGCTCCCCGTCGACGAGGACGGCGTCCTGCGGCCCGACGCGCATGTGGCTCAGACCCTGCGGTTCGGCTGGCGGCCGTGGCGCATCGCGGCCGGCGTGATCCTCGGGCTGTCCTTCGCCACTAAGTGGAACGGCCTGTACATCCTGGCTGCGTTCGCCGTCATGTCGGTGCTGTGGGACGTCGGCACGCGGCGTACGGCGGGCGCCACGCGGGCGTGGCCCGCGATGCTGCGGCACGACCTGCTGCCGGCGTTCGTCTCGACGATCCCGGTGGCGTTCGCGACGTACCTGGTGTCGTGGAGCGGCTGGCTGTTCACGAGCAACGGCTACTACCGCAACTGGGCCACGACGAAGGGACAGGGCCTCGGCGGCAGCTACACATGGCTGCCGGACTGGCTGCGCAGCCTGTGGCACTACGAGTACCAGGTGTACGAGTTCAACATCCACCTGGACAGCGGCCACACCTACCAGTCGAACCCGTGGAGCTGGATCGTCCTCGGCCGCCCCATCTCGTTCTTCTACGAGTCGCCGTCGCCAGGACAGTCGGGCTGCCCGTCCGACACGTCGGGCAAGTGCGCGCGCGAGGTCCTGGCCATCGGCACCCCGCTGCTGTGGTGGCTCGCGTGCTTCGCGCTGCTGTACGTCCTGTGGCGGTGGTTCTTCCGCCGCGACTGGCGCGCGGGCGCGATCGCGTGCGGCGTCGCGGCCGGGTGGGCGCCGTGGTTCCTCTACCAGGACCGCACGATCTTCTACTTCTACGCGGTCGTCTTCGTGCCGTTCCTGTGCCTTGCGGTGGCGATGATGCTGGGCGCGATCATCGGCCCACCGGGCTCGGACGAACGCAGACGCACGATCGGCGCGGTGGGCGCGGGCGTGCTGGTGCTGCTCGTCTTCTGGAACTTCATCTACTTCTGGCCGCTGTACACGGGGACGTCGATCCCGTACACGTCCTGGCAGCACCGGATGTGGCTGGACACCTGGATCTGACGCCCGGAGCGTTCACGCGTCGTCGTCGGGCAGCAGGCGTGCGACGAGGTCGCGTGCCCATTCGGTGGTGAGGGGCAGGTCGGTGAAGACGGCGCGGTAGTAGAGGGGTGCGAGGACGCCGTCCGTGGTGTGTTCGAGGGCCGGGGGCTGTCCGCCCCTGGCCCTCTCCCGTTCGAGGATGGCGTCGAGCCCGCGCTCGCGCTCGCCGCGGCATGCCGCCGCGCCCTGCTCCCCGCCCGTGCCGATGGTGGCGCGCACCAGGGCGAGGGTGTCCGGGTCGCCGAGATCCTTCGCGAGGTCGAACGCGTAGCGCTCCAGGTCGCCGCGGAGGCTTCCCGTGTCAGGGACGACGAGGTCGCCGGTGAAGCGGCTGGTCGCGACGTCGGCGAGCAGGTCGCCCACGGTGCCCCACCGCCGGTAGACGGTGGTGGCGTGCACGCCCGCGCGTGCGGCGATCACCGGGATCGTCAGGACGTCGAGCGAGTCCTCGGACACCACCACCTGGACGGCCCGGTGCACGGCCGCGCGCACCTTGGCGGAGCGGCCGCCCGGCCGGCTGGCTGTGCCGGACGTGGAGGAAGTCGTAGCGGTCATGTGGCCAGTATCGCATTGATCGCTGCTTTTGGATTGCAGTGATCGCTGCGTTTGTGCTACCTTCAAATCGCTAACGCAACGATCACTGCGAGGCTTGCATGTCTCTCGAACCCCTTGCTCCCGCTGTTCCCGCAGCGCTCTCGAACGCCGCGTCCCGCCTCCGTCGGACACGCTCCTTCCGCGCCGCGGCCGCCGTCCTCGTCCTCTTCCTGGCCGCGTCCAGCGCCCCGTCCCCGCTCTACGTGATCTACCAGCGGCAGTGGCACTTCACGGCGTGGGTGCTGACCGTCGTCTTCGCCCTCTATGTGTTCGGCCTGCTGGCCTCGCTGCTCGTCGTCGGGTCGCTGTCGGACCACCTCGGCCGCAGGCCGGTGCTCGCCGCGGCGATCGCGCTCGAGGTCGTCGCGCTCGTACTGTTCCTGGTCGCGGGGAACGTCCTCGTGCTGTCCGCCGCACGCATACTGCAGGGCATCGCGACCGGGGCGGCGACGACCGCGCTGAGCGCCGCACTCGTCGACCTCGAACCGTCGCGCGGGCGGGCCGGCGTCGTCACGTCGGTGGCTCCCCTGACCGGGCTCGCGCTCGGCGCGCTCGGCAGCGGCGTGCTGGTGGAGTTCGGACCCGCGCCCACGCGGCTGGTCTACGCGCTGCTGTTCGCGGCGCTGGTGCCGGCCGCGCTGGCCGTCGCGCGCATGCCGGAGACGTCACCGCGCCGACCGGGAGCCGTCGCGTCGCTGCGGCCCCGGGTGTCGATGCCCGCGCACCTGCGCGCGGACATCGTCCCGCTGGTGCCGGCGATGATCGCCACCTGGGCCCTGGGCGGGATGTACCTCTCGCTCGGCCCGTCCGTCGCGGCCGAACTACTGGGGCTGCGCAACCACCTGGTCGGCGGCGTCGTCGTGACGCTCCTCGCGGGCACGGGAGCGCTCGCGGTCTCCCTGCTCCGCTCGCGCTCGGGGTCCTGGCTGCTGGCGCCGTCGTCCGCGATGCTCGGGCTCGGCACCCTGATCTCGCTCGCCGGGGTGTCGCAGCACCTCGCCTGGGTCGCCGCCGCAGGCACCGTCGTCGCGGGCCTCGGCTTCGGCGCGTCGGCGCTGGCGACGTTCGCCACCTTCGCCCGCATCGCACGGCCGCACGAGCGCAGCGAGGTCTTCGCCCTGGCGAACGTCATCAACTACCTGGGCAACAGCGTGCCCGCCGTGCTCGGGGGCATCGCGGTCACGGCGCTGGGACTGAGGCCCGCGACCGACATCTACGCGCTGGCGATCGTGGCGATCACGTTCTCCGCGTTCGTCCTGCGCATGAACCAGGCGCGCGCGAAGCGCCGCCGCGCCTCGGCCCGCGCTATGGCCCCGTGCGGCGGCTGAGGCGCGGGGGCGACGCCCCCGTGCACCACGCCGAACGACGATCAAACAGACCCACACAGGAGACAGACACCATGACGACCGCACGCGAAACCAGGGAGACCCGCGAGGTCCGGCGATCGGGCCACACGACGATCCGGTACACGGCGAGCGGCCCCGCCGACGGTCCTGTCCTGGCCCTCATCCACGGCTGGGCCTGCGACCGCGGCGACTTCGACGCGGTGACGGACCACCTTCCCGGGCACTACCGCGTCCTCGCCGTCGACCTCGCCGAGCACGGCGCGTCACGCTCGACGCGGGACGTCTGGACGATGGAGGAGTTCGCCCGCGACGTGGCCGCCGTGCTGGAGGCCGAGTCGGTGGACACCGCGGTCGTGGCGGGCCACTCCCTCGGCGGGGCCGTCGCCGTCGAGACGGGCAGGCTGCTGCCCGGCACGGTGTCGCACGTGGTCGCACTCGACGCGCTGCACTACCTGTCCCTGTTCCCCGCGATGAGCGAGGAGCGGGCCGAGGCGATGACGCGCCTGTTCCGTACGGACTTCGGCGCGGCGGTGCGGGGTCTCGTCGAGGGCGGCTCCCCGGCCGGGACCGACCCGGCGCTCAAGGACGCGTACGTCAAGAAGATGTCGGCGGTGCGGCAGCCCGCCGGGGTGCGTGCCATCGAGGGCCTGGTGCGCTGGGACATGGACGCGGCGCTGCGCGAGACGCGGCAGCCGATCACCGTGTTCGCGATCCGCGACCTGGTGACGCGCGAGGCCGTCGACCGCTACGGCGACCGGCTGGGCTTCGTGCTCGTCGACCTCGGCAGCCACCACTTCCCGGCCGAGGCGCCGGAGGCCACGGCGCGGCTCCTGGCGGGGGTGAGCGCCTGATGGCGCGCGCGAACCCGCTGCGGCTGCGGGACGTGACCGTCCCCAACCGCGTGTGGATGTCCCCGATGGCGCAGTACGCGGCGGGCCCCGACGGCAAGCCGACCGACTGGCACCTCGTGCACTACGGCGCACGGGCCGTCGGCGGGGTCGGCCTGATCATGGTCGAGGCCAACGCTGTGGGGCCGCTGCACCGGACCACGTCCGCGGACCTCGGCATCTGGAACGAGGAGCAGGCCGCCGCGCACCGCCGCCTGACGTCGTTCATCAGCGAGCGCGGCACCGTCGCCGGCGTCCAACTGCAGGCGGCGGGCAGGAAGGGGTCGCACCTGCTGCCGTGGGTGGGCGCGGGCCAGAACGGTTCCGTGAGCGTGGCCGACGGCGGTTGGCGGACGTTCGGCCCTTCGCCGGTCGCGTTCGGGGACCTGGACGTGCCCAGGGAGGCGGGCCGCGCCGACCTCGACGAGGCAGTGGAGGCGTTCGCGCACGCGGCGAGGATGGCCGACCTGGCCGGCTACCAGGTGGTCGAGATCCAGGCCTCGCACGGGTACCTGCTGCACGCGTTCCTCTCGCCCCTGTCCAACCACCGGACGGACGAGTACGGCGGGAGCCCGGCGAACAGGATGCGCCTCGCGCTGCGCGTGGCGCGCGCCGTGCGGGACGCGTTCCCGGCGCGGAAGCCGGTCTTCGTCCGGATCACCGCCACGGACTGGGTCGAGGGTGGCATCTCCCTCGACGAGGCGGCGCTGTTCGCCAAGGAACTGGCCGCTGTCGGCGTCGACTTGCTCGACGTCACGTCGGGTCTCGTGGTGCGCGACCAGGCGGCACGCCCGCCGGCGCGGGAGGCGGTGCACGCCGAGTTCGCGGCGACGCTCAGGAACGCCACGGGACTCGCGGTCGCACCCGTCGGAGGGATCGGCGACCTGCCGCCGGCCGAGAAGCTCGTCTCCAACGGCCGGGCGGACGCCGTGATGGTGGGACGCCCCCTGCTCCGCGACCCGTACTTCGCCCTGCGCGAGCGCCCCGTGGACCCGGCGGCCTGGCCCGATCAGTACCGGCGCGCCCTGCCCCACCACGCTCTCGGCGGCTAGCCTGATTGTCGCAGACATGCCACACCCCCCGGGAAGGGACTTGATCGACATGACCAGGGCCAGGTCGAGATGGATGATCCTGTTCGCCTGCGTGCTGACGCTGATATGCACCGCCATGGCGAGTGGAGCGGAAGCCGCTCCCGCGGCCGCCAAGAAGCATCACCACGTGGACGCGGCGGGCAAGAGCGGGCCGGTGTCCGTCGCCTATGTGGAAGTCAACAGCAACAGCATGCTGAACGTGGGCAAGTACAAGCTCGCCGGCAGCGGTGCCAACGTGTTCGACATCGGCGTCATCTTCGCCGCCAACATCAACTACAACGGCAGCCAGGCGTACCTGTCCTTCAATCAGCAGGTGCAGAGTGTCCTGGACAATGCGGCGACCCAGATCAGGCCGCTCCAGCAGCAGGGCATCAAGGTCGAGCTGTCGATCCTGGGCAACCACCAGGGCGCCGGGTTCGCCAACTTCCCGTCGCAGTCCGCGGCGGCGGCGTTCGCCAAGCAGCTGTCGGACACGGTGAGCAAGTACGGCCTTGACGGCATCGACTTCGACGACGAATACGCGGACTACGGTGTGAACGGCACCGCCCAGCCCAACGACAGCTCGTTCGTCTACCTGGTCCAGGCACTGCGCCAGGACATGCCCGGCAAGCTCATCACGCTCTACGACATCGGTCCGTCCGCGTCGCGGCTCTCCTACAACGGCGTCGACGTCACCGGCATGTTCGACTACGCGTGGAACCCCTGGTACGGCTCGTTCGACGTACCCGGCATCGGTCTCCCCAAGGACCGCCTCTCCCCCGCGGCCATCGACCTCGGCTCGACCAGCGCCGACGCAGCGGCCAACATGGCGCGGCAGACCGTGGACGGCGGGTACGGCGTGTACCTCACGTACAACCTGACGAGCACGGACATCCACGACTACATCTCACGCTTCACCGACGTGCTCTACGGCAGCGACGCGGTGCACAGCGGCTGACCTGCGGAGCATCGACACCAGCCGCGCGTGGGTCTCGTGGTCGGCGGCGGCCACGAGACCACCGCACGTCTCACCGAGTGCGGCACCGTCGATGCCGGTGACCACGCAACCCGCGGCCCGGCACAGGGCGATGCCGGCCGCGAAGTGCACGGATCCGGAGAGGTCCCCGCCGTCGGTGACGTACGCGGCGCGCTTGCCCGCGGCGACCCAGGCCAGCGCGAGCGTCGTGGACACGACGCGCGGCCGGAAGTGTGCGGCGAACTCGGGGCGGGCCAGCAGCTCCACGGCCCGGAACCCGGGCGCGTTCGGGAACGGCGGGTCCAGGTTGACGTCCACGAGCCCGCTGGCGGACGTGGGCACGAGCGGCACGTCGTCGCCCCCGTCACGGCGCACCCAGGCGGCGGCCTCCCCGTCCGTGCGGAAGACCTCGCCGCTGAACGGGTCCGCGACCGCGGCGGCACCGCCGCACAGCGCGACGTTGACGGCGACCGCCATGTTGCCGACGGCGTAGTTGAGCGTGCCGCACAGCGGATCCACCAACCACTGCCGCGCGGCGCCGCGGGCGCCCTGCTCCCCGCCCTCCTCGCCGACCACCGCGTCGTCCGGCCGCGCGGCGCGGAGGACGCCGAGGATCGCCTTCTCCGCCGCGAGGTCTGCGGTGGTGGCGAAGTCCCCGGCGCCCTTGTCGACGCGATCGAGCCGCTGGCCGTACAGGGCACGAACCACATCGGCTCCGGCCCGCGCCCCGGCCGCCGCGACCGCGGCATCGTCGTAGCCCGCATACGAGTTGACCATGCGAAGCAGATTATCGGGGCGAGGTGACGGCCGTTCGGCCGTATCAGCCGAGGTGCCGGGCGAAGAACCTGAGCGCGCTGTCCAGTTCGAACGCCGGCATCTCCCCGTGCTTGCCGGGGTTGGCGTGCAGCGTCTTCTCGGCCGAGGCGAGGGCGTCGAAGAGCGCCAGGCTCTGGGCGCGCGGCACCCGTTCGTCGTCCCACTGCACCAGGAACTCCACCGGGACGGTGATCCGCGCGGCGGCCTCGACCGCCGCCGTCGCCGACGCCCCACCCAGGCCCAGCACCGCCGCGCGGACGCGGGGTTCGGCCGCGACGAACGGAACACCGAGTCCGCAGCCCAGCGAGACGCCCCAGTAACCCACCGGCCCGTCGCCGACGTGCTCGAGTCGCTGGACAGCGTCGAGTACCGCCCGCCACTCCGGCACGGTCCTGCGGGCCACGAGTGCCTGGAAGTCGGCTACCAGCGGGGCAAGTTCCTCGCCGGCCTCCACGCGGGCCCCGTTCTCGGCGGCGATCCGGCCGTACTCCTCGTCCTTCGGCCGGTCGCCATGGGCCGGCACGTCGACCGCCACCACGGCGAACCCGCACTCCGCCACGAAGCGGTGTGCACGGAACAGGATGCCTGGGGCCTTCTTGTGCTGTCCGCCGCCGTGTCCCATCAGGACAAGCGGGCGAGGGCCGGTGGCGCCTTCCGGCGTCCACAGCGCGCCGGGGATCTCCCCGAGCGTGAAGAGTTGTTCGCGAATGCCGTCAGACGTGGTCTGGGAGGTGAAGCGCATAGCGTTTCGAGCCTTTCGGGGTGCCTTGTCCGGGCACTCCCTAGGCCATGCGGGGGAGGGAGGCCCGACCTGTCGCAGCGTTGATCGGTCTCACCTCCTCGGTTCGCGGTGGAGCACGGCGGCGGAAACGTAGCACGAACAACTGCACCGGGCCCAGGGGCTGTCGGCGCACGCTCAGCGCGGCGCCCTGCCCACCGCGAGCAAGTGCGAGGAAGACGCCAGCAGTTCCGGGTACGGCTCCGCCATTCTCGCGGCCGTCAGGACGGACGTGAACAGCGCCTCGTCCGGGCCGGGACCCGGCTGGCTCTCCACCGCCTTGAGCATCGACCACGCCGGGCCCTCCACCCCGAAGACCTCCACGTCGCACAGTCCCGCCGCGCTCAGTTCCTCGGCGAGTTCCTCACCGCGGTGGAAGTACGAGAGCGTGAAGCCTCGCCGGCCGTCGTACACGGCGGTGCGCAGGATGTCGGAGACCGAGGACTCGAGCCGCGGGGTGTGCAGGTGGGCGAGGGCGCTGTGCTCGAACAGCGACGAGTAGCGGTTGATGGCGGCCGCCGCGACGAGCCCACCAGGTCGGACCACGCGCCGTGCCTCGTGCAGAGCCCGCAGCCGGTCCGAGCGCTCGGGCAGGTGGTAGAGGGGCCCGAGGAGTTGCACCACGTCGTACGTGGCGTCTCCCTCTTCCAGCGCCCGGGCGTCGCCGAGGGACGCCGAGCAGACCGCCACCGCCTGTTCGACGTGGCGGGCGACGGGGTCGACGAGGTGCACGTCGTACCCGTCCGCCGTCAGCCACCGTGCGTGGACGCCAGGACCGCCGCCCACGTCCAGTACGCGGGCGGGCGCGGGCGGCAGGAAACGGCCCAGGAGCTCACGCGTCCTGAGCAGTTCGAGCCGCCCGTCGGCCGACATGCTCAGCCGGTCACTCTCGTCGACGACCTGCGAGTAGAAGTGCTCGATCTCCGGCGCCAATGTGGGGTGCGACATGGCGGCAGTATCGTGTGCGCCGGTGGACCAGTCCAGTACGGCTACCCGATGAGGAGCTATGGCACTGCTCAAGTACGAGGAGATCGCGGAATCGCTCCGCGTCCGGATCGGCTCCGGCGAGTTCCCGCCCGGCGGAGTGCTCCCGTCGGGCCGCGACCTCGCGGAGCAGTGGTCCGTCTCGCGGGCCACGGTGGTCAAGGCCATGGACGTACTCCGGCACGACGGCGTGGTCGCCGCGCGCCAGGGGACGGGCTTCGTGGTCAACGAGAGCCCGATCGCGCGCCCGGCCGGCGCCCGGCGGGCGGGATCCGCGCGGGTGACTGGCGGCATGCCGTTCCTCCGCGTGGGAGGGCCCGACTGGCGCGAGCCGCCCACCCAGGTCACCGCCGCGCTCCGGCTGGATCCTGGCGTGGCCGCCCTGCGCCGCGTACGGGTGCTACAGATGCCTGACGGCACTCCGCACAGCTACGTGGAGGCTTGGTTCCCACCGGACGTGGCCGAGCCGTCGCCGCGCCTCGTCGGGACGGCCCCGATCGCGGAAGGGACGACCCGCTACGTCCGGCGGCAGACCGGGCGGTTCCCGGTCGAGGGTGTCGACAGCACCACGATCCGCATGGCCACCGCGACGGAAACCGAGCATCTGGGCCTGACCGCACCCGCGCCCGTGGCTGTCGTGCTGCACACGGCGTACGACGGCGAGGGCCGACCGCTGGTGTGCGAAGAGGGCGTGACGCCCGCAGCGCTCTACGAACGCATCGATACCTACGCCATGTAGACGCGTCGTGCCGCTGCGCCGGGCCGGCTCAACAGGAGGTTGGCCGCCTTCGCTTTCCCTCCGGAGTGAAGGTGAGAGATCGGCGGAACGATCCCCCGCCGAAGCGCACCGCGAGAAGAAGCGGCTGCTCGTGTTCGGGCGGCCACGACTCCTCCGTGCGCTCGCTTCCGTTCCACAGGTGGAAGACCACCATCGGCTGTTTCGGATCGGTGCTGAGGTAGCCAAGCGTCTTTCCGTACAGAGGATTGGTTCCTCCGAACAGCACGGAGGCAGCGCCGAACTCCGCCGTCACATCCGCCCACGTGCGGTCCTCTTCGGCCCACTGCCGGACACGGCCCTTGAGGTCCTGGTACGCCCCCTCCGGAAGAACCCTGTCCGGCTTGAGCCAACCGCGTCGCTGCGCGAACTCGGCGTACACCGAGGCAAGGCCATACTCGTAGTTCCGCGCGGGTATCACGTCACGGAAGGCTCCGGTGATGCCGTGAGCCGTCCAGAGTCCGCTGCCTTCCCACTCCCGGCATTGCTGAGCGAACGCCTCAGGCTGACGTTCGACGAACAGCAGGTGGTCGAGCAGCATCCGAAGAGCCACTTCACCTCCGAACACCCCAGGCCGGCGGAGCGCGAGGTTGAGCTCTTCAACGAGGTGAGCGTGTATGTCCGCGGCAGTGGCTAGCGGGACGGTTGGATGCATGGGCGAAGTCTTCCGCATTCGCTCCCCTGCGCCAGCATTTTGATCGCTCATCAGTTCTGAAGCGCGCACTACTTGACTGGACCGGTCCACCGGTCCACCTTAGTTACGGCCAAGCTCCTCACCAGGCATCGCGTGCCCGCAGGCACACCACCACCGGGAGAACACCCATGACGCCCACGCCACCTTCCAGGCCACAGCGACGGCCGACATGCGGGGCGATGACCCGGCTGCCCGAGCGCCTGGTCTTAACTGCCCTGCGGCTCGCACCCGATCCCTACGGGGAGTACGACGACCGGGGCGTCGAGCGCCAGTTGGTGTGCACGCTCCAAGCGCACCCTCATGGCGACCACCACGCGGTCGTCCGAGAACTCGACGGCCCCGGCGGCGGCGCCGTCTGGGCGCAGTGGGTGGACGGGGCCAGGCCCCAGGCCGTGGGGGTGCGGGCCGACTGCCCGGCCGTCGTGACCGACGGCGCGCGGTCGGAGGCGTGCGCCGAATTCCTCGGCCATGCCGGCGCGCACACGTGGGAGTGCGCTCAGCCCTCGTAGCCGCCCGCCGCCAGCAGGCTGTCGATGCGGGCCCTGTGTGCCTCTTCCCAGGCGTCGAGGGACTGCGCGGCCTCCTTCGCCAGCTTCGCGCGGGCCGCGGCGAGCGCCTCCTCCCGGCGGGCGGCCGGGACCGCCACCACGCCCTCCTCGTCGGCGACGACGATGTCGCCCGCGGCCACCACGACGCCACCGCAGCGCACCTCGCCGCCGAGCGGGGTCACGGCCTTCTTGGCGCCCGGGATGGGGATGACGCCCCGCGCGTAGACGGGGAAGCCCATCTCGCGCACCTCCGCGAGGTCGCGGATCACGCCGTCCGCGACGAACGCCACGACCCCGCGGCGCTGCGCGACCGCGCACACGTTGCCGCCCGCCAGCGCGTGGTCGAGGTCGCCCGACTCGACGACGATCACGGAGCCGGGCTCGGCCCGGTGGATGGCCGCGTGCAGCATGAGGTTGTCGCCGCGCGGGCAGCGCACCGTGAAGGCGGGGCCCGCCACGCGCGGGCCGCCCGGCCACAGGGGCCGTATACGGAAGTCCATGACCTGCGCCGCCCCGAGGGCGTCGGCGAGCGCGGGGGTGGGGAGGGAGAGGAATGCGGTGGCGTCGGTCATGTTCTGCCTTTCGCGGGGCGTTTCGGCGCGTGCGTGATGGTACGGGAGCGGGTCGGGCCGGGCCGGTCACCGTGGGGTCCGCGGCGGTGTGATCGTGGTCCCAGTCGGATAACGCACGCCTCCTGCGTCCCCGTCGCCCCGTACAGTGCTGAACCGGAAGGTTCTTGAACGCGTTCAAGATCCGGGGGGACCCGGGGGGAGTGAGGGCTGCGCCGTGCGCAGTGGGGCGAAGATCGGTGTGGTCGGCGGCGTGTTCGCGGTCGTCGCGGGGGGCGTGGCCTGGGGTGGGCTCAACCTCTACCAGGGCCTGACGGGCGGCGACGGCGGCTCGGGCAGCGGCCTGGTCGGGCAGTCGGCGCCCAAGAGCGCGCCGATAAAGACGGGCCCGCCGAGTGCGGACGAAGTGTCCAGCACGGCAAAGAAGTTCCTGCACGACTGGGCCTCGGGCGCGGCGGCCGAGGACATCGCCCGGCTGACCAACGCGCCCACCGAGGCCGCGCCGTACTTCACGGACTTCCGCGGCTCCGCGCACGTCACCAAGGCCGCCATCACGCCGGGCGCCCCGACCGGTGCGACCGTCCCCTTCACGGTGAAGGCCACCGTCACGTACGGGGGCACGTCCAAGCCCTGGACGTACAAGTCGAAGCTGACGGTGGTGCGCGGCAAGTCCACCGGACGGCCGCTCGTCGACTGGTCACCGAGCGTGGTGCACCCCGATCTCACGGACGCCACGACGCTCGTGACGGACAAGACCGCCGCCCCGCCCATCGAGGCCGTCGACCGCGACGGCAAGACGCTGGACGCCAAGAAGTACCCGTCGCTCGGCCCGATACTCGACGCCCTGCGCCAGCGCTACGGCGACCAGGCCGGCGGCAGCCCCGACGTCACCCTGCGGATCGAGGGGCGCGACAGCAGCACGGGCACCGGCACCGGCACCAGCACCGGCGCGGACACCGCGCAGGGCGCGGCCCCCAAGGTTCTGCTGACGCTCACCAAGGGCCGTGCGGGCAAGGTCCCGACGACGCTCGACCCGCGGGTGCAGGCGGCGGCGGAGGCCGCGGTGAAGAAGTACACGAACGCCTCGGTCGTGGCGGTCAAGCCGAGCACCGGGGACATCCTCGCCGTCGCCAACAACCGCAAGGACGGTTTCGACGCGGCCCTGCAGGGCGCGCAGGCTCCCGGCTCGACGATGAAGATCATCACGTCGGCGCTGCTGATGGAGAAGGGCCTCGTGACGCCCGACCGTTCGATGCCGTGCCCTCCGACGGTGACGTACTACGGGCGGACGTTCCACAACGAGGGCGGCTTCTCGCTGAAGCCGGGCTCCACGATGCGCGACGCGTTCGCGCAGTCCTGCAACACCGCCTTCATCAAGCTGATCGACGACACGAAGGACGACGCGGGCCTGAGCAAGGAGGCAGGTGAGGTGTTCGGCATCGGCAACAACAACTGGAAGACGGGCGTCGTCTCGTTCGACGGCAAAGTGCCGGCGGAGACCGGCGGCGAGGCCGCGGCCGAGTACATCGGTCAGGGCAAGGTGCAGATGAACGTGCTGAACATGGCGTCCGTCACCGCCACCGTGAAGAGTGGCTCCTTCCACCAGCCGGTGCTCGTGCCGCAGTCCTTCGACCACCGCCAACTGGCCAGCGCGCAGCGGCGGTTGCCGTCGTCCATCTCGCAGGCCATCACCGGCATGATGCACACCACGGCCGTCAGCGGCACGGCGGCGCACGCGATGGCGGGCCTCGGCGGCGACAAGGGCGCGAAGACCGGCTCGGCCGAGGTCGACGGGCAGACGGTGTCGAACAGCTGGTTCACCGCCTTCCAGAACGACTGCGCGGCGGCGGCCGTCGTGGACGCGGGCGGCCACGGCGCCGACGCGGCAGGCCCGTTGGTGGCGTCGGTGCTCGCCGCCGAATGACACCGCTCGTCGCGCTCGCGGTCCTCGTCGCCGCGGTCACCCACGCCGGCTGGAACGCGATCGCGCACGACATCACGGACAAGCTCGTCGCGTTCACACTGATCAGCGGCGGCGGGGCGGTGATCGGCGCGCTACTGCTGTGCGTGGCTCCGCTGCCGCACGCGGGCGCCTGGCCGTACCTCGCCGTGTCGGCGGTGGTGCACGTCGCCTACTACCTGTTGCTGATGCGGTCGTTCAGCCTCGGCGACTTCGGCCAGGTCTACCCGATCGCGCGCGGTACGGCGCCGCTGGTGGTGACGGTGGTCGCGGCGGCGGTCCTGAGCGAGTCGCTGAACGGATGGCAGGCGGCCGGCGTGTGCGCCTCGTCCGCCGGGCTGATCGCGATGGCGTTGTGGGGCATCCGCGGCCGGGGCGCGCCACCGCGCGGGGCCGCGATACGCGCGGCACTCGCCACGGGCCTGTCGATCGCCGCGTACACGGTGGTGGACGGTGTGGGTGTGCGTCGCTCCGGCACGCCGATCGGCTATCTGGCGTGGCTGATGGTGCTGGAAGGGCTGCTGATCCCGGCGTACGCGGTGTACGTGCGGCGGGGGCGGCTGGCGGCCGAGCTCCGCCCGAGGGCGGCGCTCGGCCTGCTGGGCGCGGCGCTGTCGCTGACGGCCTACGGGCTCGTGCTGTGGGCGCAGACCCGCGCCGACCTGGCGCCGGTCGCCGCGCTGCGGGAGTCGTCCGTCATCGTGGGCGCGGCGATCGGCACCGTGGTCTTCAAGGAGCGGTTCGGCGCGCCGAGGATCGCGGCCGCGGGCCTGGTGGTGGCGGGCACGGCGCTACTGCTGCACTCGGGATGACCCGGGCTGCGTGCCCCCTTCCCCGCCCTTTCCGGCCGGCGCGGTGCGCTCACAGCCTCCTCTGGCACACCACCATCCGGTGCGTCGGCCGGTATCCCAGCGCCTCGTTGATCGCGCGCATGTGGGGGTTGACGTCCGCGGTGTCGGTGAGCAGGCCGCCGAGGCGCGGGTGGCCGCGCCGCGCGTTCAGGATCGACGCCGACTTGATCCAGCGCCCGAGCCCGCGGCCCCGGTGTCCTGGCAGCACGCCGGTGCCGTAGTGCTGGGCGTCGCCCGTGCCGTCGCCGGGGACGACGAGTTCGGTGAAGGCGACGACCGTGCCGTCCGAGGCGCTGACGGCGGCGACGGTGTGCAGCAGGTCGCCACGGTCGGCGACCGCGCGCGCCGCCGCCCGTACGCGCTCGACGTCCCAGGCGGGCGTCACGTGGTCGACCGCGCCCATGGGCATGTCGTCCATGGCGCGGCGCGAGCGCGCGAACGTCGGCGCGAGGTGCGCGGGCACGACGCCGTCCCACGACAGCAGCCGATAGCCGGGGTGCGGCCGCGCCACGGCGGCGTCGAGCGCGGCGGTGTCGACGTCGGCGAGCGCCAGGCGCACGTGGATCAGCGTCAGCGCGGCACGGAACCCGCGCGCGGCGAGGAACGCCTCGCCGGCCGATCCGGCGCGCACCTCGGCCGCGAGGGTCCGCCGCCCCTCGTCCCCGGCGGCACGGACGGCGGCGGCCAGCAGCCGCGTGCCGACGCCGCGCCGCCGCTCGGCGGGGTGCACGTGCAGGTCGAGGTCGGCGACGTGGCTCCGGCCTTCGGCGCCGGGCAGCCGTACGAAGGCGGACCCGACGGGGTTGCCGTCCTCGTCGTCGGCGAGCCAGGCGAGGCGGCGGGCACCGGGGGCGGCGGAGGGGCCGGAGGATGCGGAGGACGGGGCGTCGGTCAGTGGGGTGATGCGAGGGGACACGGTGGCTCCTGGAGGTAACGGCGGACGACTTCACGACCTGGGCGCGCCACGTGACCACTCGTACGCATGAGCCGTACACCTCCTCGTCGGGAACGACCCGCAGACGCTAACGGCCCGCGCTCGGTCGCGACAAGCGGATACCGCGCGGCGCGGCGGCGGCGGCGTGCGTGCGTGCGGGGCAGGGCAGCGTGCGGGGCCGTGCGCCGCGTGCGGGGGCGTGCGGGCGTGCGTCCGCCCGTATGCGGTGTCCTGCGCCGACAATGGGCGCCATGAACGTGACGCCTCACCCCGACGCCGCGACGGCGACCGCCTGGCAGGCCCTCGGCGGCCCGCCCGAACTCCTGGAGCGCGTCTCCTACGAGGGCGCCGCCGACGTCCTGCCCTCGCGGCTGCCCGTGCGGGAGCTGGCGCGTGCCACAGTGGGCGCCGCGTCCCTCGCCGCCGCCGAGCTGCTCGCGGCCCGGCGCGGGGACGCGCGGGTGCCGGCCGTGGTGGTCAAGGAGGGCGCGGTCGCCACGGCGTTCGTCAGCGAGCGCCACCTGCGGGTCGACGGCAGGCACCCGACGGCGTTCGCGCCGTTGTCCCGCTTCTGGCCGACGGCCGACGGCTGGGTGCGCACGCACGCCAACTACCCGCACCACCGGGCCCGGCTGCTGCGCGCGCTCGGCGCCGAGGACATCGGCGACGACGGCAGGCTGGTCGCGCGCCTGGCGTCCGAGCTCGCTGGGATGCGCGCCGAGGAGGTGCAGGAGGCCGTGTACGCGGGCGGCGGACTCGCCGTGCGCGTCGCCCCCGCGCCGGTGGCGTCCACGCTCCCGCTGGTGGAGACGGTGACGGACGGGGCCGTGGCGGGCGCGGTCTCCGGCGCGCGGCCGCTGGGTCCTGCGGCGCTGCCCGCGCAGGGCGTCCGCGTCCTCGACCTGACGCGGGTGATCGCCGGGCCCGTCGCCACCCGCACCCTGGCCCTGCTCGGCGCCGACGTGCTGCGCGTCGACTCGCCGCGGCTGCCGGAGACGCCGGACGCGCACGCCGACACCGGCATGGGCAAGCGGTCGACGCTGCTCGACCTCGCGGCCGGCGGGCCCGGCCGCGAGACCTTCGACGCGCTCCTCGCCTCCGCGGACGTCCTGGTGACCGGCTACCGGCCGGGCGCGCTCGACGGCCTCGGCCTGTCGGCGCGGGCCGTGCGGGAGCGCCACCCCGGCCTCGTCGTGGCGCAGCTGTCCGCCTGGGGCTGGTCGGAGGAGACCGTAAGGCCCTGGGCGGGGCGCCGCGGCTTCGACAGCCTCGTCCAGGCGGCCTGCGGCATCGCGGCGACGGAGGCGGCGGACGACGGCACGCCGGGCGCGCTGCCCGCGCAGGCCCTCGACCACGGGACCGGCTACCTGCTGGCCGCCGCCGTTCTGCGCTCGCTGACCGCGCGGCACGCGACGGGCGCGGGCGCGCACGTCCGGCTGTCGCTCGCGGGCACCGCGCGGTGGCTCCAGCACGGCATCGAACCCGACCCCCTGCCGGGGCCGCCCTACGCGCCCGACCAGTACGTCACGGAGCGCCCGTCCCCGGAACTCGCCGTGCGCCACGCGCTGCCGCCAGTCCACTACGAGGGCGCACCGGCGGACTGGCGCCACCTGGCGACGCCGTGGGGCTCCGACACCCCGAACTGGCTGTGAGCGGCGCGGCGGGTCCGGGTACGGTCGACCGCATGAGTGAGGGCGAGGCGGAGCGCGGCGTGGTTCCTGGCACGGACCGGTCCCCCGCGGATGGCGCGCAGGTGCGGGACTGGACCGGGCGGCCCGTGTGGTTCGTGCTGAACGAGTCGTTCGCGTTCCTGGTGGAGCTGGCCGCGTTCGCCGCACTGTGCTGGTGGGGGCTGCGTGAGGGGGGTGCGGTGCTCGCCGTCGTGCTCCCGCTCGCGGCGATGGTGGTGTGGGGGATGTTCGCGGCGCCCCGCGCCAGGTACACGCTGCCGCTCGCCGGTGTGCTGGCGGTCAAGGCCGTCGTGCTTGGCGGCGGCGCCGTCGCCCTGTGGGCGGCGGGGCGGCCGGTGTGGGCCGTCGCGCTGGCGGTGATCGTCGTCGTCAACACCACGCTTGCCGAGGCCGGCCGCAGGCAGTCGCCGCGTAGACCGGCCGCGCCGCGGGCCTCTGGTGCGGCGGGTGCGAGCGGTGATCTCATCGTCCGATGGAGCGATTCGACGGATACGGCGTACTGATCACCGGCGCGGGACGCGGCATCGGAGCCGCCGTCGCGAGGCGGCTCGCCGACGAGGGCGCGCGGGTCCTCGTGACGGACGTGGACGAGGAGCGGGCCGGCGCGACCGCCGCGGCCATCGAGGGCGCGGAGGCGTTCCGGTGCGACGTGGGCGACCGCGCGTCGGTCGAGGCTGCCGTCGCGCACGCGGTGGCGCGGTTCGGACGGCTGGACGTGCTGGTCAACAACGCCTACTCGTGCGGCCCCGACGAGCCGCTGTTCGAGGACGAGACGGACGAGGTCTGGGCCCGCGACCTCGACCTCACGCTCACCGGCGCGTTCCGCTGCGCGCGTGCCGCGCTGCCGCACCTGGTGGAGTCCGGGCGCGGGGCGATCGTCTCGATCGGCTCGGTCAACGGCGAGCAGGACTTCGGCAACCACGCCTACAGCGCGGCGAAGGCGGGGCTCGCGAGCCTGACGAGGACGCTGTCGGGGCATGCCGCGCCCAGGGGCGTGCGGGTCAACCTCGTCGAGCCGGGGACGGTGCACACGGAGGGCTGGGCGGGCCGCGAGGCCGTGCTGGAACGGGCGGCCGCGCTGTACCCGCTGGGGCGGGTGGGCCGGCCGGAGGACATCGCGGCGGCCGTCGCGTTCCTCGCGTCGCGGGACGCGGCGTGGATCACGGGGGTGACGCTGCCGGTCGACGGCGGGATCCTCACGGCGCAACTCGGCTTCCGCAGGGCCGTGTCCGAGCATGACTGAGGCGCGGGCGCGCGGCGCGGGCGCGCTCGGCGTGGGCGCGCTCGGCGTGAGCCCGGCCGCACTCGGTGCGGGCGCGCT
>NZ_JAGIQL010000124.1 GCF_017813245.1 Streptomyces montanisoli | reverse complement strand
CCGCGGGCGGCGCGGCGGCGGGCGGCGGCGCGGGCCGCCGGGTACAGGCCGGTTCGTCGCTGCCGACCTGTGCGAGGTCCGCGGTGAAGGTCGCGCTCGACAGCACGAAGGTGGCCTACGCGCCGGGTGAGAAGCCGCAGTTCAAGCTTGCGGTCACCAACGGCTCGGGCACTGACTGCAAGGTGGACCTCGGGGCGAAGGCGATGGTCCTCACCATCACCAACACGGGCGACGACCAGATCTGGACGTCCAAGGACTGCCCGAAGACCGCGCACGCGTACTACGAGGTGCCCGCGCACGCGGGCATCACCCGCGCGGTGACGTGGGACCGCAGGCACTCCACGACGAAGTGCTCGGGCCCGACCCCGCCGGCGGCGTCCGCTGGCACGTACCTGGTGCAGCTCACGACATCGGTCGCGACGGTGCCGCAGGCGCAGTCGCAGAAGTCGATCCGCCTCGACGCCGACTGACCCGCCCGGGCCGGCCTTCTCGCCACAGGCCTTGCCCCGCATGGCGGGTGGCGGGCGCGGCCGCCCGCTGCCGGCTCGCCCGGCAGCGCCGGACGGCGTCCCGCGCTGCCGGGCCCGCGGCGAGCGGTTGCTGTGTGCTGCTGGGGGCTCAGGCGCCCAGGGGCGAGCGGTTCGCCTCCCGCGCCGTCGCCCGCACGCGGCCGCGACCGCCCGGGGCCGGTGGCGGCCCCCTCGCTACCTGCCTCGACCGCCACGACGGTTGGCGCGCTGCGCCCGGGCCCCGCCGAGCGGGGTGCTCGCATCAGGCACTCGCCCCGCGCCGGACGGCGGCCCGCTCTGCTCAGCCGCCTGCGGGCCCGTCTCGGGCCGGGCGGCGTCTCGTTGCCACTGGCCGTGTCCGGCTGCGGGACCGACGCCGACCCGGACGCGGCGTTTACCTGGGCCGTGCGAGCCGACGCAACCGGGGCCACAGGGGGCCGGGGCCCGGGGGCCGCGGGCCGAACGGCCGTGTGCGGCACGGTGCCGGCCCGCGCGGGGCGGCTGCGCCGCCCACTGCGGGCTCAGACGTAGCGTTCCAGGATGGACGACTCCGCCAGCCGCGACAGGCCCTCGCGCACGCTGCGTGCGCGTGCCTCGCCGACGCCGTCCACCGTCTGCAGGTCGTCCACGCTCGCCGCGAGCAGCTTCTGCAGGCCGCCGAAGTGCTCCACGAGGCGCTCGATGATCGCCCCCGGCAGCCTCGGCACCTTCGCGAGCAGGCGGTAGCCCCGCGGCGAGACCGCCGAGTCCAGCGTCTCGGGCGAGCCGCTGTAGCCGAGTGCCCGCGCCACCATGGGCAGTTCGAGCAGCTCGGTGTGGGTGAGCGTGTTGAGCTCGTCCAGCGCCTCGCGCACCGTGCGGGACCGTTTCGCCGTCGGCTCCGGCACGTAGTCGCGCACGACCAGTTCGCGTTCCGGCTCGACGCCCGCGATCAGCTCGTCGAGCTGGAGCGCCAGCAGGCGGCCGTCCGTGCCGAGTTCCACCACGTACTGCGCGATCTCCGTGGCGATCCGCCGGACCATCTCGAGGCGCTGCGCGACGGCCGTGACGTCCCTGACCGTGACCAGGTCCTCGATCTCGAGCGCCGACAGCGTGCCCGCGACCTCGTCGAGGCGCAGCTTGTAGCGCTCGAGCGTGGCGAGCGCCTGGTTCGCACGGGACAGGATCGCCGCGGACTCCTCAAGCACGCGGCGCTCACCGTTCACGTACAGCGCGCTCAGCCGCATCGACTGCGAGACCGACACGACGGGGAAGCCGCACTGCTTCGACACGCGGTCCGCCGTGCGGTGCCTGGTGCCGGTCTCCTCCGTCGGGATCGACGCGTCAGGCAGGAGCTGGACGCCCGCGCGCAGGATCTTCGTGATGTCCTTGTCCAGGATCAGCGCGCCGTCCAGCTTGCACAGCTCGCGCAGGCGCGTGGACGTGAACTCGACGTCGAGCACGAACCCGCCCGTGCACATCGCCTCCACCGTCTTGTCCATGCCGAGGACGATCAGCCCGCCGGTGTTGCCGCGAAGGATCCGCTCGAGGCCGTCCCGCAGCGTCGTGCCGGGCGCGACCGCGCTCAGGGCCGAGCGCATGAGCGATTCGCCGCCGGAAACGCCGGAGCCCGCGCCGGACTTTCCGGGTGTCGACCCCCGGTCGCCTGCTGCCACTGCATTCCTCCGGCTCGTACGGATGGGCGAGACCAGGGCAAAGTCTACCGGCGCACATCCTCGCCCCGCGGGGCCTCCGCGCGAGCCCGGCGCGGCAGGACCCGCAGCGCATCGCCCATGTCGGCGACTTCCGTGACCTTCATACCGGCCGGGACCTTCCCGGGGTCGGACGGCACGAGGGCGTGCGTGAAGCCCAGACGGTGGGCTTCCGCCAGCCTGCGCTGCACGCCCGTGACGCGTCTGACCTCGCCCGCGAGGCCAACCTCACCGATCGCCACGAGATTCTTCGGCAACGGGGTGTCGCTCGCCGCCGACGCCAGCGCGAGCGCCACCGCGAGGTCCGCCGCGGGCTCCGTCAGCCGCACACCGCCGACCGTCGCGCTGTAGATGTCCCGCTTGCCGAGCGCCGAGATGCGGCCCCGCTGCTCGAGCACCGCGAGCATCATCGACACGCGCGACGTCTCCAGGCCCGACGTGGTGCGCCGCGGCGACGGGATCTGCGAGTCGACCGTGAGCGCCTGCACCTCCGCGACCAGCGGCCTGCGCCCTTCCAGCGTGACGGTCAGGCACGTGCCGGGCACGGGCTCGTCCCGCCGGGTCAGGAACAGGCCCGACGGGTCCGCGAGCCCCGTGATCCCCTCGTCGTGCAGCTCGAAGCAGCCGACCTCGTCCGTCGTGCCGTACCTGTTCTTGACGCCCCGTACGAGGCGCAGCCGCGCGTGCCGGTCGCCCTCGAACTGCAGGACCACGTCCACCAGGTGCTCCAGCAGGCGCGGGCCCGCGATCGCGCCGTCCTTCGTGACGTGCCCGACGAGCATCGTGGCCATGCCCCGCTCCTTGGACGCCCTGATCAGCGCGCCCGCGACCTCCCGCACCTGCGCCATGCCGCCGGGCGCGCCGTCGATCTCGGGGGAGGCGACCGTCTGCACGGAGTCGAGGACGAGCAGGGACGGCTTCACCGCGTCGAGGTGGCCGAGCACAGCCGACAGGTCGGTCTCCGCCGCCAGGTACAGGTCGTCGTGGAGCGCGCGGATGCGGTCGGCCCGCAGCCGCACCTGGCTCGCCGACTCCTCGCCCGTCACGTACAGCGTGCGGTGCTCGGAGCTCGCCGCCTTCGCCGCGACGTCGAGCAGCAGCGTCGACTTGCCGACACCGGGCTCGCCCGCGAGCAGCACGACGGCGCCCGGCACGAGCCCGCCGCCCAGCACCCGGTCGAGCTCGGGCACGCCCGTGGAGCGCGCGGTGGCCTGCCGGCCGTCGACCTCGCCGATGGGCACGGCCGCGGCCGTCACCCGCCCCGCCGCGGTCGTACGCACGGCGGGTGCCCCGTACTCCTCGATCGTGCCCCACGCCTGGCACTCGGGGCAGCGGCCGAGCCACTTCGCGGTCGTCCACCCGCATTCCGTGCAGCGGTAGGACGGCCGGTCCTTGGTGGTCTTCGTACGGGCAGCCATGCGGCTCACCGTATAGCCAGGCACTGACACCGGCCCCGGCGCCCGGCCTCCTGCCGGTGTCCTTCCGGTGGTCAGCCGGTGGTCAGCCGGCGATCAGGGGCTCGATGCCGTCCAGCAGGCGCTGCAGGCCGAACTCGAAGAGGGCGTCCAGGTCGAAGTCGTAGCCCTCGGCCAGCAGCCGGCGGAAGACGGGGAAACCGCCGGAGCCGAGGCTCGCCTCCAGCGCGGGCTCCTGGGTGTCCAGCCACTCCTCGCTGTCCATGCCGGTGGTGGCCTCGGCCACCGCCTCCGCCTCGACGTTGACCGCCGTGCCGCGCGTGTAGTTGAAGAGCGTGAGGTGGATCGTGAACGCGGTGTACGAGTCAAGACCGAGGCCGTCGAGCGCGTCCAGCACCCACTCGGTGAAGCTGATCGCGTGCGGCAGCGCCTGCGGTCTGGTGAGGGACATGGCGGAGGCCAGCCACGGGTGGCGGCGCAGCAGCGCCCACAGCGCGCGTGCGGCCAGTTCGAGGCGTGCGCGCCTGCTTGCGTGGACGCCGGTGTCGACGCCGGTGCCGGTCGGCCCCGGCAGCGGGGCGTCCGCGAAGACGGCGTCCATCATGCGCAGCAGCAGGTCGTCCTTGTCGTTCACGTGCCGATACAGAGACATCGTCGCCACGCCGAGGTCGGCGGCCAGGCGGCGCATCGAGACCGCGTCGATGCCCTCCGCGTCGGCGACGGCGACGGCGGCCGCCACCACGGACGCCAGGTCGAGGGCGGTGGCGGGGCGCGGCGCGTGCGCACGCGGTCGCGCCGGGTCCGGGTCCTGCGGCCTGCGGATGGGCCCGGTCGCCGACGCGCGCGCGTCAGAGGCGGAGGCGGAGTCGGAGGCGGCACGCGGGGGCGCCGACGCGTCCGCCGTGGCCGAGGCGCCCGCCGTCGTGGGCCTGCGGTCCGCGACGACCGTGCCCACGCCGGGCACCGCGCGCACCAGCCCCTCGCGGCGCAGCTCCGTCAGCACCTTCGTCGCCGTGGCCATAGCGATCCCGCAGGCGCGGGTGAGCTCGCGGGTCGACGGCACGCGCGCGCCCGGCGCGAGGTCGCCGGTCTCGATGCGGCGTCGCAACTCGCCGACGATGCGGCGATAGGGGGCCTGGCGGGCCGTGGCGTCCGTCACGAATGCGGTCCCTTCCGGCCGATCCCCGCCGACCGTACTAGTGCACGTGTCCGGACACCGTACCGCCGCGACCTGCGGCGGCACACCCGCGTCGGCCGGATACCTGCCGTACTAGTGCGGTCAACGGCGTGAATTACTGCTCTGTGCAGGTGATTCGATATCGTCGATCGCATTGTGGTGCACCTGCGTACGCCGTATATTTGGGGCTATGGAGAACACGGACATCCTCATCTCGGGAGCCGGCGTCGCGGGCCCCGCACTGGCGTACTGGCTGAACGCGGCGGGCTTCTCCGTCACGGTCGTCGAGCGCGCGCCCGCCCTCAGGACCGGCGGGCAGACCGTCGACCTGCGCGGCGCCGGGCGCGAGGTCGTCGCCCGTATGGGCCTCATGGACCGGGCGCGTTCCCTCGTCGTCGAGCAGCGCGGTTACGCGATCGTGGACGCACGCGGGCGCATGTCCGCGGCGATGCCCGCCGACAGCTTCGGCGGGGAGGGCATCATCTCGGAGATCGAGATTCTCCGCGGCGACCTCGGCCGGCTCCTGTACGACGCGAGCGAGCCGGGGCGCGCGACGGGGTACCTCTTCGACGACACGATCACGGGCCTCGACGAGGACGCCGACGGTGTGACCGTCACCTTCGAGAAGGCGGCCGCCCGACGCTTCGCCCTGGTGGTGGGCGCGGACGGCGCCCACTCCACCCTGCGCCGGCTGGCGTTCGGACCCGAGGAGCGGTACTTCTCGCCGCTGAACCTCTACACGTCCTGGTTCGGGGCGGTCGACCAGAGCGTCGCGCTCGACGGCTGGTACCTCGCGCACAACGCGCCGGGCGGCCGGGTCGCCTCCGCGCGGCCCGGCCACGGGCCGGGCGAGCTCAAGGTGTCACTCAGCTTCCGGTCGGGACCGCTGCCCGTACGGCGCGGGGACACGGCCACACAACGCGCGCTGCTCAAGGAGCGGTTCGCGGGGCTCGGCTGGGAGGTCCCGCGCCTTCTCCGCGCCCTCGACGCGACCGACGAGTTCACGCTCGACCACATCGGCCAGGTGCGGATGGACGCCTGGACGCGCGGGCGCGCGGCGCTGATCGGCGACGCCGGCTACTGCCCGACACCGCTGACCGGCCTCGGCACGAGCCTGTCGCTCATCGGCGCCTACGTGCTCGCCGGCGAGCTGGCGTCCGCGCGCGGCGACCACCGGGCGGCCTTCGCCGCGTACGAGCGCACCATGCGGCCCTACGTGCGGCAGGCGCAGGAGCTGCCGCCCGGCGGCGTCGGCGGGTACGCGCCGAACAGCCGCGCCGGCATCGCGCTGCGGAACCTGTCGATGCGTTCGATGAACCGTTGGCCTGTGCGCCCTCTGCTCGCGAAGCAGTTCGCCAAGGCCGGGGACATCGCGCTGCCTGACTACCCGGCGCTCGGCGCCAGTCCGCGACGACGCGTCAACCCCGTGCAATCGTCGTAAGTGAAGTGACGATTCTTGTCCCCTTTCGCGGGGTTTCTTCACCCGTACGGATTAAATGCCCCCAAGAGGCGCGAAGGGCGCACGCTCCTCTGTCTACCGTCGCCAGGTGACGAGCAGCAGCCCCGAGACCTCCATGCACGCAAGCGGCGCACACCATGCGCCCCATCGTGCGCCCCGGTTGGCGGCGCCTCGGCCGCCCGCGCGCTACGAGCCCTACCTGGACGGCCTGTTCACCTACTGCCTCTCCGTGCTGTGCGACCACGACGCGGCGATGGAGGTGCTGGGTGAGGTACTGGCCCTCTCCGAGCGCCAGTACGGCCGCTCGCCCACGGCGGAGGGCGAGCGCAAGGCGTGGCTCTACGCGCTGGCCCGTTGGGTGTGCCTGCGCAGACTCACGGAGCAGCGCAGGGGGCGTGAGGGAGCGCACGCACAACCGAAGCCCGCGCCGGCGCGGAACGCGGAAGGCGGGGCGGGCTCCCCGGCCACCACGTCCGGCGACGAGAGCGCGCAGGCCGCGCAGGCTGTGCGGGCCGCCAAGGCGGCCGAGGAGCGGCGGCGCCGCGAACTGGCGCTGCTCGCCTGGCCGGAGGCCGCGGGCACGACGCCTGAGCAGCGCGAGGTGCTCGAACTCGCCGTGCGGCACCAGCTCGGCCCGCAGGGCGTCGCCTCCGTGCTGTCCCTCGAGCTCTCCGCCGCTCGCACGACGCTGTCCACGGCCGCCGTCGAGGTCGAGCGCACGCGCGCGGCGCTCGCCGTGGTCGAGACCGGCAGTTGCCCCGCCGTCGCACGGCTGACCGGCGACAGTCAGGTCCTGCTCTCGGCCACGCTCCGCCGCGAGCTCGTGCGCCACGTGGACGACTGCCCACGCTGCCGCCGCGCCGCGGAGCGCGTCGAGGCGGCGGGGCCCTGGCCGGGTTCGGGCCCCGGCGTGCACTCCGGCGCGGGGGCAGGCACGGGGGCCGCCCGTCCGCGCGCCGGGCGCAGATCGCCCGCCGTGCTGCCGCTCGTGGAGGTCGACAGGGCGGCCGCGTACGCCGCGATGCTGCACGCCCCGAGGTCGAGGGGCGCCGGCCCCCGCTTCGGGCGTAACGGTTTCCCACTCGACCCCAAGGACCGTGCGGCCAGGCGCGACCGGCTGCGCTCGCGCGCCGTGACGACGACCGTCGTCGCGACGGTCATCGCGGCTCCCGTGCTCGCGCTGTGGGCCGCGTACCGGGGCGCGCCCGAGACGGGGGAGGGCCACGGCGGCCCGTCGATCAGCGCCGGCGAGTCCGGCGACCCCTCGGCGCGCGACGGCAAGGGCTACGAGCGCTACGAGAACGCGGGCAACGCCAGCGACCGGTCGGGATCGCCGTCCGCCGACGGCGGGCGCGGGCACGGCGCCGAGGGCTCCGACGTGTCCGTCAAGGTCGTCAGCCACGGCGGGACGGGCCATTCGGGCGGGCCGGGCTCCGCATCCGCGGGCTCGCTCGCGGTCACCGCGAGGACGTCGTCCGGCCGTACGACGATCACGCTCACCGCGTCGGGCGCGCCCGTCTCGTGGGCGGCGAGCGTCGGCGCGAACTGGCTGCACCTGAGCCAGTCGTCGGGCACGCTCGCGCCGGGCAAATCCGTCACGATCGACGTCACCGTCGACCACGCGCGCGAGCCGCAGGGCGCGTGGAGCGTGCGCATCGCGCTGCATCCGACGGGCGCGTTGGTGCTGGTGGACGGCTACGGCTACCCGACGGGCCCGCGCGCGGGCGGCGGCGGCAAGCCGGGCAGGCCCGGCCGCCACCACGGCGGCGGCCACCATGGCGGCGGTCATCACGGCGGCTCCGGGGGCTCCGGCGGCTCCGGCGGCGGAACGGGCTCCTCCGGTGGGTCCGGGGGCTCGGGAGGCTCCGGCGGCTCGGGCGGCGGCTCGGGCTCGGGCGGCTCCCCGACCGGGTCGGGCGCGCCGTCCGACCCGTCGAGCGGCGGCACGGGGGGCGGCACGACCGACCCGACGCAACCGCCCTCGGGCGGCTCGACCCAGCCCCCGCCGACGTCGCCCCCGCCATCACCGGACGAGAGCACGCCCCCGCCCTCCGCGACCTGACCCCGCGACCGCGGGCCCTGCCGGCGTATCCCGTGCCGACCAGCCGGCCCGCCGCCGGAAACGGTCCTGCTCGGCGTGTGGCCGTGCCCCGGTGACCTGTTCGGCGGGTCGGGCCGCCCTTGCCCGTCGTGGCCCGGCCCGACGGCCGAGGGCCCGGCCCGCGCCCCGCGAGGCGGACGCGCGGCTCAGCGCGGGGCCGGAGCCTCCGGCCCCGTCGGGTCGGCCGGGTGCGGGGCCACCAGCGGCAGCTCGCTGTGCACGCGGCGCGCGCACAGCTGCGCCAGCACGTCGTACGCCTCCTTGCCCATCATCTCCGTCAGTTCGGGCCCGTACGTGACGTACACCGGGTCGCCCGCGCCGTGCGCCGACGTCGCGGACGTGCACCACCAGTGCAGGTCGTGGCCGCCGGGACCCCAGCCGCGCCGGTCGTACTCGCCGATCGAGACCCGCAGCACGCGCGTGTCGTCCGGGCGGTCGATCCAGTCGTAGGTGCGCCGCACCGGCAGCTGCCAGCACACGTCCGGCTTCGTCTCCAGCGGCTCCCGGCCCTCCCGCAGCGCCAGGATGTGCAGCGCGCACCCGGCGCCGCCAGCGAAACCCGGACGGTTCTGGAAGATGCAGGAGCCCTGCCACACGCGCGTCTGGCGCTCCCCGTCGTCCTCATCCTCTTGCGTCCAGCCGCCGCCGCGCGTGCCCTCCTCGTGGAACTGCCACACGTCGGGCGTCAGCCGCGCGACGTGCCCGGCCACGCGCTCCTCGTCCTCCTCGTCGGAGAAGTGCGCGCCCAGCGTGCAGCAGCCGTCGTCGGCGCGGCCCGCCTGGATGCCCTGGCAGCCGCTGCCGAAGATGCACGTCCACCGCGACGTCAGCCACGTCAGGTCGCAGCGGAAGACCTGCTCGTCGTCGGCCGGGTCGGGAAACTCGACCCACGCGCGCGGGAAGTCCAGGCCGTGCTCGTCCGCCGCGCGCGCCGCGCGAGCGGAATCCTCCGCACGCGTGCGCTCGGCTTTGCCCGGCTTCGTCTTGTTCGTCTTAGGCACGCGCCCCAGGCTAACGGGCCCGCCCGGCGCACGGCGGCGGGCGGGCTCACGTACGGTTCCGCGCATGAGACTCGGAGTCCTCGACGTCGGTTCCAACACCGTGCACCTGCTGGTGGTGGACGCGCACCGCGGCGCCAGGCCGCTGCCCGCCCACTCGCACAAGGCGGAGCTGCGCCTGGCCGAACTCGTCGACGCGGACGGCGCGATAGGGCGCGAGGGCGTCGACCGGCTCGTGGCGACGGTCACCGAGGCCGTCGGGGCCGCCGAGGACAAGGGGTGCCAGGACGTGCTCGCCTTCGCCACCTCCGCCGTGCGCGAGGCCGCGAACGCCGACCACGTGCTCGCCAGGGTCCGCGCGGAGACCGGCGCCGACCTGCAGGTCCTCAGCGGCGCGGACGAGGCGCGCCTGACGTTCCTCGCCGCGCGGCGCTGGTTCGGCTGGTCCGCGGGCAAGCTGCTCGTCCTCGACATCGGCGGGGGCTCCCTCGAGGTCGGGTACGGGCTGGACGAGGCACCCGACGCGGCCGTGTCGCTGCCGCTCGGGGCCGGCCGCCTCACCGCGGGACGGCTGCCGGGCGATCCGCCGGACGCCGCCGACGTACGTGAGCTGCGCCGCCACGTGCGCGCGGAGATCGCCCGCACGGTCGGCGAGTTCAGCCGGCTCGGCAGCCCCGACCGCACCGTCGCCACCTCGAAGACCTTCCGCCAGCTCGCCAGGATCGGCGGCGCAGCACGCTCGGCCGAGGGACCGTACGCGCAGCGCAGGCTGAGTCGTTCCTCACTCGAGGAGTGGGTGCCGAGGCTGGCGGCGATGACCGTCGAGCAGCGCGCCGCGCTGCCGGGGGTGTCCATCGAGCGGGCGCCCCAGCTGCTCGCCGGCGCGCTGGTCGCCGAGGCGGCGATGGACCTGTACGGCGTGGACGAGCTGGAGATCTGCCCGTGGGCGCTGCGCGAGGGCGTGATCCTGCGCCGCCTCGACCTCATGCCGGCGACCTGAGCCCGCATGCCCGGCGACCTGAGCACCGCATGCCCGGCGACCTGAGCGCCGCCTGTGGACGCGGGCAGTGCCCCGAGCGTGGGCCCGTACCCTGTCTTGGTGGCTAATCCAGCGGCAGATCCAGCGGCGCGCGCCCCGGGGGTGAAGGTCGCCCTCTCGACGGCGTCCGTCTACCCCGAGAACACCGCGACGGCCTTCGAGATCGCGGGACGCCTCGGCTACGACGGTGTCGAGGTGATGGTCTGGACGGACCCCGTCAGCCAGGACCTCGACGCCCTGCGGGCCCTGTCCGACCGGCACGAGGTGCCGGTACTCGCGATACACGCGCCCTGCCTGCTGATCACCCAGCGCGTCTGGTCGAGCGACCCGTGGACGAAGCTCAAGCGCGCCAAAACGGCGGCCGAGAAGCTCGGCGCGTCCACAGTGGTCGTGCACCCGCCGTTCCGCTGGCAGCGCCAGTACGCGCGCGACTTCGTCTCCGGCGTGTGGCGCATGGCCGGCGAGACGGACGTGCGGTTCGCCGTCGAGAACATGTACCCGTGGCGCTACCGGGACCGCGAGATGCTGGCGTACGCGCCGGACTGGGACGTCACCAAGGAGGACTACCGGCACTTCACGGTCGACCTCTCGCACACGGCGACCGCGCGCACGGACACCATGGCCATGGTCGACCGGATGGGCGACCGCCTCGGCCACGTCCACCTCGCGGACGGCAAGGGCTCGGCCAAGGACGAGCACCTGGTGCCGGGGCGCGGCGACCAGCCGTGCGCCGAGTTGCTGCACGGCCTGGCGGACCGCGGGTTCGACGGGCACGTGGTCATCGAGGTCAACACGCGCCGCGCGGTGTCCGTGGCGGAACGCGAGAGCGACCTCGCGGAGGCCCTGTCGTTCACCCGCCGCCATCTCGCGGACGCACGCGCGCGACGTCTCGCCGTACCGCCACGCACCGGCCGGGCCGGCGGCGCCGTGTGACCGGCCCCACGGCCGGCGAGCCCGCACCGGGGCCCGCGCCCGCACCGGAGCCCGCGCCGGGACCCACGCCGCCCGCGCCAACCAAGCCCCCATCCCCGTCCCCGGCACCCGGACGCCGCGGCCGCGGCCGCCCGTCCCGCACCGCCGCGGAAGCGGGCCCGGGCGCGCGCGAGCGCATCCTCGCGGCGGCGCGCCGCGAGTTCGCCGAGCACGGCTTCGACAGGACGTCCGTGCGCGCCGTGGCGAGGGCCGCCGGCGTCGACGCGGCGCTCGTCCACCACTACTTCGGCACGAAGGAACGGGTCTTCGCGGCCTCCATCGAGGTCTCCTTCGAACCCGCCCTCGGCGTGCACGACGTCCTCGCGGGCGACCGGGACACCATCGGCGAGCGCCTCGCCCGCCTGTTCTTCGGCGTATGGGAGGACGAGCACACCAGGGCGCCGCTCCTCGCGGTCATGCGCTCGGCGCTGACGAACGAGACGGCGGCGGGCGTCATGCGCACGTTCGTGCTGCGGCGGCTGCTGGAGCGGATCGCCGAGGGCCTCGACGTGCCCGACCCCACGCTGCGCGCCGAGCTGGCCGCGTCGCAGATGCTCGGCGTCGCGCTGCTGCGGTACGTGCTGGGCGTGGAGCCGCTGGCGAGCGTGGACGCGGAGGAGCTCGTGCGCCGGGTGGCGCCGACGCTCCAGCGCCACCTGACGGAGCGCTGAGCGTCCCGTATTCCGGACGAGGTGTCCGGATCTTGGAGACGGAGCGTACGCTCGGGCCTACGCAATCCCGGTGACGCGACCCCGCTGACGCGTCCGCCGAAGCATCTGCCGAAGGAGCGAGCGACGATGCCCGAGCTGAGGTCCCGCACTGTCACCCACGGCCGCAACATGGCGGGCGCGCGCGCCCTTATGAGGGCGTCGGGCGTAGCGAGCGAGGACATCGGCAAGCCCATCGTGGCCATCGCCAACTCCTTCACCGAGTTCGTGCCGGGGCACACCCACCTCGCGCCGGTCGGCCGCATCGTCTCCGAGGCCGTCAAGGCGGCGGGCGCCGTGCCGCGCGAGTTCAACACCATCGCCGTGGACGACGGCATCGCGATGGGCCACGGCGGCATGCTGTACTCGCTGCCGTCCCGCGACCTGATCGCCGACTCCGTCGAGTACATGGTCGAGGCGCACTGCGCGGACGCGCTCGTCTGCATCTCCAACTGCGACAAGATCACGCCGGGCATGCTGATGGCCGCGATGCGCCTCAACATCCCCACGATCTTCGTCTCCGGCGGCCCCATGGAGGCCGGCCGCGCGACGCTGGTCGACGGCACGGTGCGCAAGCTCGACCTGATCAACGCCATGTCGGACGCGGTGGACGAGTCGGTGTCGGACGCCGACATGCTCCGCATCGAGGAGAACGCCTGCCCGACCTGCGGTTCCTGCTCCGGCATGTTCACCGCCAACTCGATGAACTGCCTCACGGAGGCCATCGGCCTCGCCCTGCCCGGCAACGGCTCCGTCCTCGCCACCCACACCGCGCGCCGCGCGCTGTACGAGCGGGCCGGCGCGGCCGTCGTCGACCTGGCGAAGCGCTACTACGAGCAGGACGACGCGTCCGTCCTGCCGCGCAACGTCGCCACGCACGCGGCGTTCGAGAACGCGATGGCGCTCGACATCGCCATGGGCGGCTCCACGAACACGATCCTGCACCTGCTCGCGGCCGCGCAGGAGGCGGGCGTCGACTACGACCTGTCCGACATCGACGCGGTGTCGCGGCGGGTGCCGTGCCTCGCGAAGGTCGCCCCGAACGTGGCGCCGGGCGGCACGTACTACATGGAGGACGTGCACCGCGCGGGCGGCATCCCCGCCATCCTCGGCGAGCTGTACCGCGGCGGCCTGCTCAACGAGGACGTCCACACCGTCCACGCGCCGAGCGTCAAGGCGTGGCTCGGTACCTGGGACGTGCGCGGCGGCTCGCCGTCCGACGAGGCCGTCGACCTGTGGCACGCGGCGCCCGGCTGCGTCCGCTCCGCCGAGGCGTTCTCGCAGTCCGAGCGGTGGGACTCGCTGGACACCGACGCGGCGGGCGGCTGCATCCGCGACGTGGCGCACGCCTACAGCGAGGACGGCGGCCTGGGGGTGCTGCGCGGCAACATCGCCGTGGACGGCTGCGTCGTGAAGACCGCCGGCGTCGACGAGTCGATCTGGAAGTTCGAGGGTCCCGCGGTCGTCTGCGAGTCGCAGGAGGACGCCGTCGAGAAGATCCTCCGCAAGGAGATCACCGAGGGCGACGTCGTCGTCATCCGCTACGAGGGCCCCAAGGGCGGCCCCGGCATGCAGGAGATGCTCTACCCGACCTCGTACCTGAAGGGCCGCGGCCTCGGGAAGTCGTGCGCGCTGATCACGGACGGACGCTTCTCCGGCGGCACGTCGGGCCTGTCGATCGGCCACGTCTCGCCCGAGGCGGCATCGGGCGGCGCGATCGCGCTGGTGCACGACGGCGACCGCATCCGCATCGACATCCCGGCGCGCTCGATCGAACTCCTGGTGGACGACGAGGAGCTGGCCGCGCGCCGCGACGCGCTGAACGGCGTGTACGCGCCGAAGGCCAGGGAGCGCAAGGTGTCGGTGGCGCTGCGCGCGTACGCGGCGATGGCCACGAGCGCGGACCGCGGCGCCGTCCGCGACGTGTCACGCCTGGGCTGACGCCGGCACGCGGCACGCCTTCGGCGCACGGCGGCGGTCGGGGATAATCGACGCGTGAGCGATCAGCGGCAGCGCCCCGCGGGGCAGGACGACAGCGCGGGCGGCGCGCCCGCGGCGGACACGCCCGCAGCGGACACGGCCGTGCGGCACGCGCCGGCTCGGGGCACCGCCCGGGGCGGCGGGCCCGAGCCCGAGGAGCTGCGCTTCTTCGGCACGACGTGGGTGCGGCACGACGGCGGCTACGCGGTGCGCCGCGTCGCCGTCGCCGCGGGCTCGCTCGTGGCGGCCGCCGCGTCCTGCGTCGTCCTGCGGTTCGCGTACGACGGGATCGCGCTGGCCGGCGTCGGGTCGTTCGTCGGGGTGCTGGTCGTCGCGATGTTCGCGGTGTGCAGCCTCGTCGCGTTCCGCAGGACGTGGGCCGGGTTCGGCGAGCGCCCGGCGGACCAGGCACGCGAGGACTCCCTGCGCAGCCTCAAGACCATCGGCTTCATCGGCTCACTCCTCGCGTACTTCGTCCGCTCGCTCACCGAGGCGCCTGGGGAGGGGCTGCTGCGGCGCGAGTACGAGGCCGCCGTCGTCGCGTACGAGAAGCGGCGCGGCGCGCGCAGCGGCAACCCGGGCGCCCGCGCGAAGAAGAAGCGGCCAGGCGGGAAGGCCGGAAGGACCGGGAAGGCCGCGGCGCCCACCGAGAACGCCTAGCCCCACACGCCCACACGTCCGCACGCCGCCCGCACGCCCGTACGCCCCGCACGCCGAAGAAGGAGTGCCATGACCGCACGCGCCCTGTCCTTCGATGTCGTCGCCGAGCTGTACGACACCTCGCGCCCCGGCTACCCGCCCGCCCTCTTCGACGCCGTCGAGGACGCCGCGGGCCGCCCACTCGCCGGCGCGCACGCCGTCGACGTCGGCGCGGGCACCGGCATCGCCACCCGCTCCCTGCTCGCACGCGGCGCGCGCGTCACGGCCGTGGAGCCGGGGCCCGGCATGGCGGGGCGGCTGCACGCGGTGCTGCCCGGCGTCCCGCTCGTACGGGCCGTCGGGGACGCCCTGCCGCTCGCGGACGCGTGCGCCGACCTCGTCACGTACGCCCAGTCCTGGCACTGGACGGACCGGGCGCGCGCCTTCGCCGAGGCGCTGCGCGTCCTGCGGCCGGGCGGCACGCTCGCCCTCTTCTGGAACGTCGCCGACCAGACGGTCCCCTGGCTCGCGGCCCAGAACGCCCGGCTGCGCGCCCACGGCGGCGACGGCGGCCATGGTGTGCACGGCGCGCGCGAGCAGGGCCCGCTGCTGCCGGACAGCGTGCCCACCACCCACCGCCGGGTCTCCTGGTCGCGCCAGGTGACGCTCGACGAGCACCTCGGCAACCTGTCCACCCACTCCGTGTTCCGCATGCTGGGCGAGAGCACGACGGCCGCCTTCCTGACGGCCGAACGACAGGCACTGCTCGACGTCTTCCCGGACGGCACGGTCGAGGAGGCGTACGTGGTCGACCTCGTCACCACGCGCCGCTGACCAGCTTCGATAAGGGACGCGACTCGTCACGAGACGCCGAAGATCTTGGACGCCGTGGCTCCGGGACGAAACCATGGGTGGCGCGGGACACACACCAGACACCCGGGGAGCCTGCCATGGCCGAACTGGCGGTATTCGAGCGGGAACGCCGGCGCCTCGCGGCCATCGCCCACCACGTCACGGGCTCCGTCACGGACGCGGACGACGCCGTCCGGGAGGTGCGGTCGCGCTGGCAGCGCCTGCCCGCCGAGGAGGCCGGGGCGCCGCGCGCGTACCTCACGGCCGCCGTCGCCCGCTTCTGCCACGACCGCCTGACGGAGGCCCGCGCACGCAGGGACGCCTACGCCGGCATCTGGCTGCCCGAACCGCTCGTCACGGACGCGGCAGAACTCGACGCGACGGCGGGGACGGCGGGGACGGCGGGGACGGCAGCGCTGAGCGTTCTCGAACGCCTCACCCCCGCCGAACGCACGGCGTACGTCCTGCACGACCTGCACGCCGTGCCGTTCGCGGACATCGCCGGGATCGTGGGCCGCGACGCCGACGCCGTGAGGCGACTGGCGTCCCACGCCCGCCGCAGGGTCCGCGCGGAGGCGCCCGCCCCTGCCGCTGACCGCCAGGAGAGCGCCCGCGCCGTCGACGCGTTCCGCGACGCGGTCATGGCGCAGGACTCCGACGCGCTGCTCGAAGTGCTCGACCCCGACGTGGTGCTGCGCTCGGACGGCGGCGGCTTGGACATCGCCGCGCGGTGGCCGGTGATCGGCGCCGAGAAGGTCGCCACGTCCATAGCCCGCGTCCTGCACCACTTCGGCCCGCGGCGGCTGCGCATGGTGGCCCGTGACGTCAACGGCGCGCCGGGCGCGGTGCTGTGCGAGGCGGATGCGGGGGTCGTCGCGGTCTACGCGTTCAGAGTGGGCGACGGCCGCATCAGGGCGATGGACGGCGTCCTGAACCCGGACAAGCTGCGCAACGTACGAGCCGCCGAACTCACACCGCTCTGACCGGCCCGGCAGCCCCGGGCGTCGCCTCGCCGTCGTCGCCCAGCACGTGGTCGATGCCCGCACGGACGAACGCGCGCGCCGCCTCGCCGCGCCGGGAGCGCCACGGCTCGGCCGCGGGCACGGGGTCCCTGTCGTAGCGCAGGGCGCGCACGTCCTCGACGACCGCGGCCGGCGCGCCCATGCGCGCGAGCTCGCCCAGCGCCTCGCCCTTGGTGACGAGACGGCCCTCGCGGAGGGTGACGGCCGCACGGGCCAGGGTCACCATCCCGAGCGCCACCCAGATGTCCTGCGTCCACAACTCCGCCCGCGCGGCCGCCGGGTACCAGTACTCCCGCAGGTCGCGGCGGACGAAGGCGGCCAACTCCCCTTCGCCCAGCGGCGGCAGCAGCGAGGCCGGCGAAGGACCGCGCAGCACCCTGCCGCGGCACAGGAGTTCCTGGCGTGCGACCGGGGTGACGGGCCGCTCGAAGGGCTCGCCGTGCGCCCAGGTGAAGTGGTCGAGGTCGGCGTCGGCGAGGCGGGAACGCGACAGGTACGTGCAGTGGAGCAGGCGCGCGAGGGGCTCGTCGCGCATCAGCGCCCGGTGCACCCCGGCCAGCAGCGCCCGCTCACCGTTCCCGTCCCGGCCGGTATCGACGACGGCGACGAGATCGAGGTCGCTGCGCCCTTCCTGGTAGTCGCCCATGGCGAGCGAGCCGTGCGCCCACAGGGCGACCACGTACGCGGGCAGGTCGGCCGTGAAGCGGGCGAGGAGCCGTTCGGTGGCGGGGGACTCGGGGGACTCGGTCATGGGTGCCAGGATGGCCCGGTACGGGCCCCGTACAGAAGAGGCCGCACGAACCCGCACGGCGAGGTGACCGAATTGACCGGCACGAACCAGGCCCGCTCGAACAGGACTGTCGCGGTCCTCGGCACGGGCAAGATCGGCGAGGCGCTGCTCAGCGGCATGATCCGCGCCGGGTGGCGCCCCGAGAGCCTGCTGGTCACCACGCGCAGGCCCGAGCGCGCCGCCGAACTGCGCGACCGCTACGGGGTGGAGCCCGTCACCAACGAGGAGGCGGCGAAGCGCGCCGACACCCTCATCCTGGCCGTGAAGCCGCAGGACATGGGCAAGCTCCTCGACGAACTCGCCCCGCACGCGACCGCCGACCGGCTCGTCATCAGCGCCGCGGCCGGCATCACGACGGCGTACATCGAGGACAGGCTCGCCGACGGCGTCGCCGTGGTGCGCGTCATGCCCAACACGCCCGTCGTCGTGGACCAGGGCATGTCCGTGATCTCCGGGGGCAGCCACGCGCTGCCCGACCACCTCACGCACGCCGAGGAGATCTTCGGCGGGGTAGGCAAGACGCTCAGGGTCCCCGAGTCCCAGCAGGACGCCGCCACCGCCCTGTCGGGCTCGGGGCCCGCGTACTTCTACTTCCTCGTCGAGGCCATGACGGACGCCGGCATCCTGCTCGGCATGCCGCGCGCCCAGGCCCACGACCTGATCGTGCAGTCGGCGATCGGGGCCGCGGTCATGCTGCGCGACAGCGGCGAGCACCCCGTGAAGCTCCGCGAGGCCGTCACGTCCCCCGCCGGGACCACGATCAACGCGATCCGCGAGCTGGAGGACCACGGCGTACGGGCGGCCCTGATCGCCGCACTCGAAGCGGCGAGGGACCGCAGCCGCGAACTGGCCACGGGCAACGGCTGACGGCGGCGGCGCCGGCCACCCGCTCGCGGCGAGGCGGGCGGGCGGGCGGCGCGGCGCGCGTCAAACGGCGCGCGTCAGGCGGAGCTCGTCAAACGGCGGGCAGCAGGCCGATCGCCGCGTAGGCCGCGTCGACCACAGGTCTGGCCACGGAACGCGCGCGCTCGGCGCCGTCCCTCAGCACCTTGTCCACCTGCGCGGGATCGGCGGCGAGCACCGCGTGCCGCTCCTGCAACGGCCGCAGCACTTCGACGACGGCCTCGGCGGTGTCCCGCTTGAGCGCCCCGTACGAGTCGTACGACGCGGCGAGCGCCGCCGGGTCCTCGCGACGGCACGCCGCGAGGATGTCCAGCAGGTTCGCCGCGCCGGGCCGCGCGTCGCGGTCGTACACGACATCGTGCCCGCTGTCGGTGACGGCCCGCATGATCTTCTTCCGGACGGTGTCGAGGTCGTCGAGCAGGTAGACGATCCCAGCCGTGTCCCGGTGCGACTTGCCCATCTTCCCCGTGGGGTCCTGCAGGTCCATGACGCGCGCGGCCACCTGCGGCCGCGTCGCGCGCGGCACGGTGAACGTCTGCCCGTAGCGCTGGTTGAACCGCACCGCCAGGTCGCGGGCGAGTTCGACGTGCTGCGTCTGGTCCTCGCCCACCGGCACCTCGTCCGTCCGGTACGCGAGGATGTCGGCCGCCATCAGCACCGGGTACGACAGCAGCGAGAACCGCACGCTGTCGCCGGTTTCGCGCGCCCGTGCGCTCTTCTCCTTGTACTGGATCATGCGCCGCAGCTCGCCGTCGGTGGCCACGCACTCCAGCAGGTACGACAGGCGCGTGTGCTCGTCCACGTGGCTCTGCACGAACAGCGTGCAGACCGCGGGGTCGAGACCGGCGGCGAGCATCAGCGACGCGGTCTGCCTGCTGAGCCGGCGCACCCGCGCGGGGTCGTGCTCCACGGTGAGGGCGTGCAGGTCGACGACGGAGAAGAACGCGTCGGACTGGTGCTGGTCGATGTCGACCCACCGGGCGATGGCGCCCAGGTAGTTCCCGAGTGTCAGGTGCCCGGTGGGCTTGATCCCGCTGAAGATGGTGGTCATGGACTGTGTCTCCTGCCTCCGTGGGTGGACCGTCGCCGCCTGGCGGGCCGTGTGCCACTCCGGAGCGAGTGGGAGGAGAAACAGAACGGCCGCCGGGAGGCGGCGGCCGTTGGGTGCGTGTGTGTACCGGCCGCCGTCAGGCGGCCCGCCACAGGGTGCGAAGGATACGTACACGCGAGTTCATGGAGGCGAGTGTACGCCGGTCCGGCCCCAAGTTGACAGACCAAACGCCGATCCGTAACGTACCCCGGGCTGTTCGACGTGAGCGCCGACCCAGGTCGGTCCCCGGGCAGCCACTCCGCAGGAACCACGAAGAACGAACGACTTCGCGTCGTGCCGTTCTGTGTGTTCTTTGCGCGAGTGAGGAGGAAGGAATCCGTGTTCGAGAGAACCGGAGCCCCGATTGGCGTCGGAGCCCCTGATTCCGCTAAAGTCTCACTCGTCGGAACGGCCGAGCAAAAGGGCCGGAAAGACAACGGCAGGATCCCATTCTGACGGGGAATCGGACGGAAACAGCGTCTGGTAGAGTTCAGAAACGTAAGGCCGAAGGGAAAGCGCCCGGAGGAAGCCTGAGAGGGTTTTCGAAGGAAGCGTCCGTTCCTTGAGAACTCAACAGCGTGCTAAAAGTCAACGCCAGATATGTTGATACCCCTGGTCTGCCGGGCCTGTGTGCCTGGTGGATTTGGGTTCCTTTGTAGTAACACAGCGAGGACGCTGTGAACAGGACGGAATTATTCCTTCCTCCTGTTCCGCTCTCGTGGTGCTTGAAGCATTCACGGAGAGTTTGATCCTGGCTCAGGACGAACGCTGGCGGCGTGCTTAACACATGCAAGTCGAACGATGAAGCCTTTCGGGGT
>NZ_JAGIQL010000123.1 GCF_017813245.1 Streptomyces montanisoli | reverse complement strand
CGCGGCGCGGCCGTGGGGCGCTCGCTCGCCAGGCGGCGTTGCCCGCTCGGCGCGGGCACGGCGTGCTCGGCGGCGGGCATGGCCTGCCGGAGACGGATACGGCCTAGGCGTGGCACGGGCGCCCGGCGCGCTTGAGCACCGAGCGCCCGAAGCCCGCCCGCCCGGCGCATCCGCCGGACGGGCGCAGGCCAATCGCCACAAGAGCACGGCGTGCTCGCCTCGGCAGGCACAGCCCAGTCGGCGCGGTCTCGGCGTACTCATCCCAGCAAGCACAGCTCGACGGCACAGGCGCCCCGCGCCCCTAAACACGCGCCACGCGAACCCGGCCCGCCCGCCTCGGCAAGCACAGCCCGACGGCACAGGCGCCGCACGCTCGTAGAGCATGCGCCACGCGAACGCGGCCCGCCCGCCTCGGCAAGCACGGCTCGCGCGGCACAGGCGCCGCGCGCTCATAAAACATGCGCCACGCGAACGCGGCGCGCTCGCGGCCGCTGTCAGAGCGACGCGCGTACCGCGCGTACCAGCGCCTGTGCGCGCGGGTCCGCCGTGACGCCCTTGCGCATCCCGTTCGTCACGTACCCGAAGGCGATCCCCGACTCCGGGTCGGCGAATCCCAGCGAGCCGCCGCGTCCCGGATGCCCGAACGACCCCTTCGCCAGCATCGGCGCCGCCGGGCCGTGCAGCATGTAGCCCAGGCCGAAGCGCGTCGAGACCACCAGCACCCGGTCGGGCCCCGCCGACTCCTCCGTGCGCGCGAGCGTCAGCGTCGCCGGGGCGAACAGCCGGTGGCCGTCCACCGGGCCGATCATCGCCGCGTACGCGCGCGCCAGCGCCCGCGCCGTCGAAATGCCGCCCGACGCGGCCATCTGAGCCGCGTGGAACTCCGGCGCGTTCTCGTCGAGGGCGGGCCTGATCACGCCGAACGCCCGTCGTGTCAGCGAGTCGGGGTCCGCGTACGCCTCCGCCACCGACCGCTTCGGCCGCAGCCGCGGTGCGCCACCGGACGCCGGCGGCTCGGCCACGTCGCCGATCCGGCCGACCCTGCGCGCCTCCTCGTCCGGCAGCCCGATCCAGAAGTCGAGCCCCAGCGGGCGCGCGATCTCCTCGGCCACCCAGTAACCGATGGACCGTCCGGTCGCGCGCCGCACGAGTTCCCCGACCAGCCAGCCGTAGGTGTGCGCGTGGTACCCGTGGTCGCTGCCCGGCTCCCACACGGGCCGCTGCGCGGCCAGCGCGCGCGGCCCCGACTCGCCGTCGAGCGCCTCGGCGGGCGTCAGCGGGACGTCCAGTACCGGCACGCCGGCACGGTGGGACAACAGGTGCCGCACGAGGACGCGTTCCTTGCCCGCCGCCTTGAACTCGGGCCAGTACGTGCCGACGGGGGCGTCCAGGTCGATCTGGCCGCGCTGGTGCAGCAGCAGCGGTACGGCGGCGGCGATGCCCTTCGTCGCGGACCGTACGACCTGCGCGGTGTCGACGGCCCACGGTTCACGTCCCGCGGCGTCGCGCGCGCCCGCCCACAGGTCGACGACCTTGCGGCCTTCGCGGTGGACGGCGACGGCCGCGCCGCGTTCGCCGAGGCGCTCGAAGTTCCGTACGAAGGCGTCCCTGACCGGCTCGAAGCCGGCCGCCACCATGCCCTGGACGTCCACGCCCGCACTCCCGCTCGTCATTCCACTTCGGCGTACCGCGCGGCACCGGGTGCGGTGCCGCCACCTCTATGGTGCAACGTTTCTTGAGGCGCCCCGACCGGGCCCCCGACCGGGCCCCCGGGCCGTCAGGAAGCCCGCTGGGGCCCGCCGCCCGGCCCCGGCGCCACGGGCCGTGCGTGCCAACCGTGTTCGAGGAGTTCGAAGGCGCGCTCGATGGCGTCGCGCGGGTCCGGCGTGCCGCGCACCAGGCTCGGCACCTCCAGCGCGAAACGGGCCAGCGCCCGGCAGGAGGCGTCGTCCTCGGGCGCCCCGGCGTCGGCGGCGATGGCCCGCGCCAGCGCCGCCTCGTGCCTGATCCACATGCGCCGCGCCTGCTCCCGCAGCGCGGGGGTGGTGTCGACCAGCGCGAGGAACCGCGCGAACTCCGGCTTCGCGTCGAGGCGTGTGCGCAGGACGTGCTCGCGCAGCGCGGCGGGGACGGACTGGCCCGGGGGCCGCTCGCTCACGGCGGCGACGAGCGCGGACTCCAGGGACTCGTCCTCGTCGAAGAGCAGCGCCTCCTTGCCGGGAAAGTGCTTGAACAGGGTCGTGGTCGACACGTCCGCCGCCTCCGCCACGTCCTTGACGCTGACGTCGTCGTAGCCGCGTTCGAGGAAGAGCCTGAGCGCGGCGTCGGCCAGCGCCTTGCGCGTGGCGGCCTTCTTGCGCTCCCTGCGCCCGACCGTGCGGGGGCCGCCGGGGCTGCTGCCCGTGCCGGTCTCTGTCTCGCTCATGGCGTCACCCTACCCCTTGGGTTGCCTTGGTCAGAAAGTTGATTCGTTGCACTTTTTTATCGAGTCTGCTTTTCTGGGCGCCATGCCGGAGAACAAGAACGTGCGCACGGCGCTCCTCGGCGTCATGCTCGCCATGCTGCTGTCCATGCTCGACAACACGATCGTCGGCACGGCGATGCCGACGGTCGTCCGCGATCTCGGCGGCCTCGACCACCTCGCGTGGGTCGTCACCGCGTACACCCTGGCCACCGCCGCCTCGACGCCCGTCTGGGGCAAGTGCGGCGACCTCTACGGGCGCAAGCGCACCTACCTCGCGGCCGTGGCGCTGTTCGTCGCCGGTTCCGCGCTCTGCGGGGCCGCCGGATCCATGTCCGAGCTCGTCTCCTTCCGCGTGGTCCAGGGCCTCGGCGCCGGTGGCATCGGCGCGGGCGCGTTCGCGCTGATCGGCGCGCTCGTACCGCCCCGCGAGCGCGGCCGCTACCAGGGCATGACCGCGTCCGTGATGGCTCTCGGCACCATCGGCGGCCCGCTGGTCGGCGGCTTCGTCACCGGTCACGCCGGCTGGCGCTGGGCGTTCCTGCTGAACCTGCCGCTCGGCGCGGTCGCCCTCGTCTGGTGCGCCGTGACGCTGCACGTCCCCGTGCCGAAGCCGCAGGGGCAGGAGCAGGGACAGGGGCAGGAGCAGGAGCAGGGACTGGGGCAGGCGCGCCCGGGACGCGCGTCCGCACGCCTCGACTGGCCGGGCGTCGCGTCCCTGACAGCGACCGTCTGCGCGTTCGTCCTCGCCGCCAACTGGGCGGACACCACCTACGCCTGGGGCTCCTGGCAGATCATCGGGCTCCTTGGGGCCGCCGCTGCCTGCCTCGCCGCGTTCGTCGTCCGGCAGCGCCGCGCCGAGGAGCCGCTGATGCCGCCACGGATCTTCACCGGCCACCGCAACTTCGCGCTGGCCTCGGGGCTGATCCTCGCGACCGGCGTGGTGATGTTCGGCTGCTCCCTCTACCTGCCGCTCTACCAGCAGACGGTGCAGGGCGCGTCCGCCTCGGGCTCCGGCCTCCTGCTGCTGCCGATGCTGGCCCCCGTGGTCGTCGTGTCGCAGATCGGCGGACGGGTCATGTCCGCGACCGGCCGCTACAAGGCGTTCCCCGTGACCGGTGCCGCGTGCATGGCGGTGGGGATGTTCCTGCTCTCCACGATGGACGCGCACACGTCCAGGGCCACGACGGCATGGTTCATGGTGCTGGTGGGCGTGGGCATCGGGTGCCAGATGCAGATGGTGAGCACCATCGCCCAGAACAGCGTGGAGCCGCGCGACCTGGGCGCCGCGTCGGCCGCCTCCAACCTCTTCCGCACGGCGGGCGGTTCGCTGGGCGTCGCGGTGTTCGGCGGGCTCTTCGCCCGGGCGACCGGCGGCGCCGCCACGGGGGCCGCGCCCGGCGCGGTCGCCGACGCGACCCACCTGATCTTCCTCGCCGGCTCCGTGGTGTGCGCGGCGGCGTTCGTCGCGGCGCTGTGCGTGCGGGAGGTCCCGCTCCGGGGCAGGCCGGCCGCCCCCGTATCCGCGCCCACACCCGCGTCGGCCTCGGCCCCGTCCCCGTCCGCGTCCCCGTCCGCGCCGGAGGCGGGCCGCTGAGCCACCGGTCCGTGCACGTCATGCGAGATTTCCTACTGTTTGTACCATTGAGAGGTGCTTTGTGAGTCCGGTCACCGTCGCCGGACATCGTTCTGAGGAGTCGCCGATGTCACCCGTGGTCGAGCAGTCCGCCAAAGCCCGCCTGATAAGCGACGCCCCGCATCCCCGCATCGTCTCCGTCCTGCTGCGCTACGACGGCTCCGATCCCCTCGCCGTGCGCATCGTCTTCCCGCCCGAGGTCTCGCTCGACGACAGCGAGGTCGTGTGGACCTTCGCCCGCGAGCTGATCGAGGTGGGCCTGCGCGAGCCCGCCGGGGACGGTGACGTCCATGTGTGGCCATGCGGCCGGGCGCAGACCGTCTTCGAGTTCAGCGCCCCCGAAGGCGTCGCGCTCGTCCAGTTCGACAACGCGTCGCTGCGGCGCTTCCTCAGGAGTTCGTTCGCCGTCGTCCCGGCGGGCCAGGAGGCCGACCACCTCGAAGTGGAGCAGCACATCGGCAGCCTCATCGTCTGAGCCGCCACGCGGACGGGTACGTACCGGCGCTCGAACAGATGCGATGAAGTCGCCGTCACGAGTTGCCCGCGGCACCGCCCGCGGAAAGCATTGGACCGTGAGTGACGACGCCGCGTATCTCCGCTTCCCGCATCTGCACGAGGACTTGGTCTGCTTCGCCGCCGAGGACGACATCTGGGTCGCCCCCGTCGTGCCCGAGGGCGCACGGCCGGGGCGCGCCTGGCGGGTGACCGCCGACCGGCTCAGGGTCGGGCACCCCCGATTCTCCCCCGACGGCCGGTCCATCGCGTACACGAACTGGCGCAGCCTCGATCCGGAGATCCACCTGGCCCCCGTCGAGGGCGGTCCGTCGTGCCGCCTCACCTACTGGGGCTCCACCGACACCCGGGTCTGCGGCTGGAGCGCCCCCGAGCCGAGCGACCCCGCGTCCACCCCGCACATCCTCGCCGTGTCCTCGCACGGTCAGCCGTTCTCCTACTACTCGTGGGCCTACAGCGTCCCCACCGACGGCTCCCCCGGCGGCAAGCTGCCGTGGGGCCCGGTCTCCGACATCGCGGTCGGCGACATCGGCGGCGAGCGCAGGACACTGCTGCTCACGGGCAAGCCGCCGCACGAGCCGGCCGACTGGAAGCGGTACCGGGGCGGCGCCACCGGCCGCCTCTGGCTGCACGGCGAGCGGCTGCTCGCCGACCTCGACGGCCACCTCGACTGCCCGATGTTCGTCGGCGACCGCATCGCCTTCCTCTCCGACCACGAGGGCGTCGGCAACCTCTACTCCTGCCTGTCCGACGGCACAGGGCTGCGGCGCCACACCGACCACGACGCGTTCTACGCCAGGCACGCGTCGTCCGACGGGCGCCGGGTCGTCTACCAGTGCGCGGGCGACGTGTGGATCGTCGACGGGCTGGCCGCCGACTCGCGGCCGCGCAGGCTGGACGTGCGGCTCGGCGGGCCGCGCACGGGACGCCGCACGTACCAGATCCCGGCGGCCGCGCACCTCGGGGCGATCTCGGTGGACACCACGGGCAGGGCGAGCGCCGTCTCCGTACGCGGCAGCCTCTACTGGCTGACGCACCGCGACGGCCCGGCACGCGCGATCGCCGACACGCCGGGTGTGCGGGTGCGGCTGCCCGCGATGCTCGGCAGCGGCGGCCGCGTCGCGTACGTCACGGACGCGGAGGGGGACGACGCCGTCGAGATCGCGTACCTGCCGCGCGCGAGCGGCGACCGGCCGCCGCGGAGGCTGGCGGCGGGGCTGCTCGGCCGGGTCCACGAGATGGAGCCGGACCCGGAGGGCGGACGAGTCGCCCTGTCGACCCACGACGGGCGGCTGCTCCTCCTCGACGTGACGGAGGACGCGGCCGCGGGCGCGGGCACCCTAGACATGGACACGGCGAACCCGGGCACGGACGCGACGGCCCCGGAGGCCGGCACCCCGGCCCCGGGAGCGGGGACCCCGGACATGGACACGGCGGCCCCGGACGCGACGCACCAGGAGGCCGGCTCCCCGAACGCGAGCGCGACGGCTCCGGGCGCGGGGGCCCCGACGCCGGGCGCGGAGGTTCCGGGCGCGGACACGGCCGACTCGGGCGCGACGAACCCGGAGGCGGCGGACCCGGACGCGGCAGACCCGGGCGTTCGCACCCAGAACGCGAACACGGCGGACCCGCACGTAGGCATCCCGAACGCGGGCGCGACGGGCCCGGACGCCCCGGACGCGGGCTCCCCAGCGCCCGACGCGGCGGAACCGGACGCGACGGAACGGGACGCGGCCGACGCGGACTCGGCGGGCACGGACCCCGGCGCGACGGGCCCGGACGCCCCGGACGCGGACGCCCCGGCGCCGGACGCAGCGGCCCCGAAGGCGACGGAACCGGAAGGGACGGAACGGAACGCGGCCGGCGCGGGGACCCCGCTCGCGAGCCCGCACGCCCCGGGCGGGCTCGCGCGGGCGCGGCGTACGGCCGGTGTCACCGAGGTCGTGCGCTCCCTCAACGGCCCCGTCACCGACCTGGCCTTCTCCCCCGACGGCGACTGGATCACCTGGTCCCAGCCCACCGTCGGCCGGTCCCTGCGCCAGATCAGGATGGCGCGCATCGGCGGCACCGGCGCGCACACCGTCGTGGACGTCACCGACGGCCGCTTCGAGGACGAGAACCCCGTCTTCACCAGCGACGGCCGCTACCTCGCCTTCCTCTCCTGGCGCGGCTTCGACCCCGTGTACGACGTGCACACCGGCGACCTGTCCTTCCCGCTCGGCTGCCGCCCCTACCTGGTGCCGCTGTCGTCCACGACGCCCTCCCCCTTCGCCCTCTCGCCCGAGGGACGGCCCGCGGCCGGCGGCCTCGATCCCCTGGACGACGACGAGGCGGAGGGCGGCGCGGTCATTGTCGAGGTGGAAGGATTGGCGAGCCGGGTCACGCCGTTCCCCGTCGCCGCGTCCAAGTACTCGTCGCTCCACCCGGTCAGCGGCGGCGGGCTCGTCTGGCTGCGCTGGCCGATCTCCGGCGCGCTCGGCGAGACGTTCGTCAACCCGGCCGACACGTCGGGGCGTCCCACGCTCGAACACTTCGACATCGCGAAGGCACGCAGGAGTGAACTCGTCGACCACCTCGACTGGTTCGCGCCGAGCGGGGACGGCACGCGGCTGGTCGTCGTGGACGACGGGGAGCTGCGCGTCATGTCCGCCACCGACGCGAACGACAGTGACGGCTCCGCCTACCTCGACCTGCGGCGCATCCTGCACGACGCGGACCCGGAGGCCGAGTGGCGCCAGGCGTTCGACGAGGCGGGCCGCATCGTGCGCGCGTACTTCTGGGACCCGGGGATGAGCGGCATCGACTGGGACGCGGTGCTCGACCAGTACCGGCCGCTGGTCGAACGGGTCGCCTCCCCCGACGAGTTCGCGGACCTGCTGCGTGAGGCCCTCGGCGAGCTGGGCACATCGCACGCGTACGTGTCGCCCGCGCGGCGCGACGAGGGCCCACCGCACTACCAGCGGCCCATGGGGCTGCTCGGTGCCAACCTGGTGTGCAGGGACGAGGGCTGGATGGTGAAGCGGATCCTGCCCGGCGACTCGTCGGACTCCAGGGCCCGTTCACCGCTCGCCGGTACGGGCATCCGCGAGGGCGCGCTCCTCACGCACGTCGACGGGCGGCCGGTGGACCCGGTCGCGGGCCCTGGCCCACTGCTGTCCGCGGCGGGCGGCACGACCGTCGAGCTGACGTTCCGCACGGCCGCTCCCGCAGGAACGGAACCGGCCGGAACGGAACACACCGGAACGGAACACACCGGAACCGAACACACCGGAACCGAACACACCGACGCAGGGGCGCCCACTACAGAGGCACGCGACGCCGAGGCCGTGCGCGAGCGGCCCGCGCGCCGCGTCGCCGTCGTGCCGCTCATCGACGAACGCCCCCTGCGCTACCAGGACTGGGTCACCAAGCGCCGCGAGGTCGTGCGCGAGCTCAGCGACGGCCGGTGCGGCTACCTCCACATCCCCGACATGCAGGGCTCCGGCTGGGCGCAGTTCAACCGCGACCTGCGCAGGGAGATGTCACGGCCGGCGCTGATCGTGGACGTGCGGGGCAACGCGGGAGGCCACATCAGCGAACTGGTGGTGGAGAAGCTGAGCCGCCGGATCATCGGCTGGGACCTCACCCGCAACGCGCAGCCCGTCTCGTACGCGTCGAACGCCCCGCGCGGGCCCGTCGTGGCCATCGCCGACGAGGCGACCTCGTCGGACGGCGACATGATCACGGCGGCGTTCCGGCTGCTCGGCCTCGGCCCGGTCGTCGGCCAGCGCACCTGGGGCGGGGTGGTCGGCATGACCGGCAGGCACCGCCTGGGCGACGGCACGGTGATCACCGTGCCGATGAACGCGGCCTGGTTCGACGGCTACGGCTGGTCCGTGGAGAACCACGGCGTCGAGCCGGACATCGAGGCGCTGCGCACCCCGCTCGACTGGGCGGAGGGCCGGTACGCGCAGCTCGACGACGCGGTGTGGGTGGCGCTCGACCTGCTGGCCGCGAAGCCGGCCGCGCAGCCGCCCGGCTACCAGGCGGTGCCGGACCGCCGCCGCCCGCCGCTGCCACCGCGTCCGGGGCGGTAACGGCACCGAGCCGTGAGCGCACGCACGCGCGGGAGCCGCGCCCGCACGCGCGGGAGCCGCGCCGCGCAAGCGCAGGAGCCGCACCCGGCGTCCCGGATGCGGCCCCTGCGTCAGCCGCTTCTGCCGCGACTGCTGCGACTGGTACGACTACGCCGTGCCCGACGTCAGCCGTCGAAGCGGTCGTCGTACTCGTCGCGGGCGTCGTCCATGCGGCCCTCCGCCTGGTCGCGGCCCTGCTTCATGCGCTCCTCGGCCTGGTCGCGGCCCTTCTGGGCGCGGTCGGACGACTTGTTCGCGTCCTTGTCGCCCATGCGCTTGCCGGCCTCGTCCTTCATGCGGTCGGCCTTGTTCTGGAACTGGTCCTTCATGCCCATGGAACTCACTCCTGGAAGGGGTGTGGGGGTACCCCCGACCGGGGGCTCGACCAGAGTTACACGGGCCCGCACCGCGCGCATTTCGATCAGTGACGCTGCGTGCGCCCCGCCTCGTCGGCCTCCCCGCCGGCGCCCACGAGCCCCCGTCCGACGCCCGCGAGCCGGGGTTCCATGCGGCGGATCTCGCGCTTGCCGACCGTCGCCAGCAGGCCGGGCAGGTACCCGCGTACGCCCTGCATCCCGCGCAGCCACCACTGCCCGTACACGTGCGGCGCCCGGCGTTCGATGCCGGTGACGATGCGGTCCACGGCGGGGCCGAGCGGGTAGGTGAGGTTGGAGGGCCACGGCAGCTTCTGCCGCATCTCGCGCATCACTTCGTCACGGTCGGCGCCGCGCACCATGTCGGTGTCCGTCCACGACAGGTAGGCGACGCCGACGCCCACGCCCCGGTGCCCGACCTCGCACCGCAGCCCGTGAGCGAACGCCTCGACGCCCGACTTGGACGCGCAGTACGCGGTCATCATCGGCGCGGGTGCGATCGCGGCCAGCGAGGCGATCTGCAGGAAGTAGCCGCGGCTCGCGAGCAGCGCGGGCAGGAACGCGCGCCCGGTGTTGGCGCCGCCGACGAGGTTGACCTCGATCACGCGCCGCCAGGTCTCCGGGTCGCTCTCGGCGAACGGACCGCCGCTCGCGACACCGGCGTTGGCGACGACGATGTCGACGCGGCCGAACCGGTCGGAGACCTCGCGGGCGACCCGGCCCATGGCCTCGTGGTCGGTGACGTCCGCGTACCAGTGGGCGCTCTCGCCGTGCAGCCGCTCCCCGACCTGCTTGAGCTGTTCTTCCTCAAGGCCGACCAGCGCCACCGTGGCGCCGCGCGCCGACAGCTTGCGGGCCAGCAGTTCGCCCACACCGCGCGCCGCGCCCGTGACGACGGCGACCTTCCCCTGGAGCACGGGCCGTCCGGGCCGTCCGGGCCGTACCGGCCGTGCGGGCCGCCGCCCTGCCATGCCGCTCATCCGACGTCCTCCTTCGTGCCGATCGCCGCTACGTCGTTGCCTACCCGCCCCAGGTGCGCCGCCGCCAGTTCGCGCAGTGCCGCGTTGACGCGCTCCGGCGCCTCGACGGGGGTCATGTGCCCGGCCCCCGCCACGGTGATCAGCCCCGCGCAGTCCGGCAGTTCGGCGGCCAGCCGCCGCGCGTGCACCGGGGGCGTGAGCCGGTCGGCGTCGCCGACGAGTACGACGGTGGGCACGGTGAGTTCCCGCACGCCGAACTCCAGGTCGAGCGAGTCGAGCACCTGGGACCAGGCGACGCGTGACGCGCGCGGGCAGGCGTGCACGATCTCCACGCACTCCCGCACCCGGTCCTTCGGCGTGGCGGGCCCCATCGTCCCGTAGTGCAGGGCGCGTACGGACAGCGGTGTGACGGGTCCGAGCGGTGCGCGCGCGCCCAGGATGCGCCGGGTGATGCCGGTGCGTGTCCGCCCGGCGCGCATGGGCACCACGAGCGACTCGGCGACCAGCCGGGACGCGCCGGTGCTGCACAGCAGGACGGCGGCCGCGTGCTCGCGGAAGGCGGGGCGCGCCGAGGCGGCCATCATCGTCATGCCGCCCATGGAGTGCCCGGCGAGCACGGCTCGTTCGCCGGGCGCGAGGGTCGCGTCGAGCACCGCCTCCAGGTCGTCGGCGAGCGCCTCAGTGGAGTACCCGTCGGCCGCGGCGAGCGGTGTGCCGCCGTGGCCGCGCTGGTCGTAGGCGATGACGCGGTGGTCGGTGGCGAGGTCGGCGATCTGCGCGGCCCAGAACCGGATGGAGCAGGTCCAGCCGTGCGAGAGGACGACGGGTGGCGCTCCCTCGTCGCCGTACACCTCGACGTGGATGCGTGATCCGTCGGCGGAGACGGCGTCGAGCGTGCGGGCGGGTGTGGGCAACGCGGTCACCGTACGGCCTCCTTCGCGGCCGGTGCGTGGGCATCGGCGGGCACGTCGGCCGGCGCCTGCCTGACGATGTCGTACTCGGCGGGGTCGACGCGCAGGGTCGCCCGCCTGAACTCGGCGGTCGTGCCGGGCCAGATGGTGGTGTTGCGGCCCGAGGAGTCCATGTACCAGCTGGTGCAGCCGCCGGTGTTCCAGACCGTGCGTGCCATCCGCTCCTGCACGTGGTCGTTCCACGCCCGTACGGCGCCGGGACGCGCGTCGAGCGCGGCGCGCCGCCCCCTGCCGCCGCGGTCGAGGGAGCCGAGCTTGCGCAGGTAGTCGGCGAGGTAGTCGAGTTGCGCCTCGATCATGAGGATCATCGAGGAGTTGCCGAGCCCGGTGTTGGGTCCGATGATCGTCATCCAGTTGGGGAAGCCGTCGACGGTCGCGCCGCGCAGCGAGCGCATGCCGGTACCGCGCCACGTCTCGGCGAGCGTGCGTCCGGCCGCGCCGGTGACGCGCTCGGCGATGGGCATGTCCGTGACGTGGAAGCCGGTGCCGAGGACGATCGCGTCGACCTCGGCCTTCGACCCGTCCGCGCCGATCAGTTCGCTGCCACGCACCTCGGCGAGCCCGGAGGTGACGACGTCGACGTTGGGCTGTGCGAGCGCCGGATAGTACGTGTTGGACAGCAGGATGCGCTTGCAGCCGATGCGGTACGAGGGCGTCAGCCGGGCCCGCAGATCGGGGTCGCCGATGGCCTTGGCGAGGTGGCGCCTGGCGATGGCCTCCACGAGGCCGAGTTCGCCGGGGTGCCGGGTGAACGCCTGGACCTGGAGCTCCCTGATCGTCCACAGCCCGCGCCTGCGCAGTGCGCCCGTCGCGGGCACGGCGCGGTGCACCGCGCGCTCGAAGCGCGTGATGTCCCGGTCGTGCCTCGGCATCACCCAGGGGGGCGTGCGCTGGAAGAGGGTGAGGTGACCCACCTCGGGCTGGATCGCCGGCACGACCTGGATGGCGGAGGCGCCCGTGCCGATGACGGCGACGCGCTTGCCGCGCAGGTCCGCGTCGCGGTCCCAGCGCGCCGTGTGGAAGACCGGCCCGGGGAAGTCCGCGAGCCCCGGGATGTCGGGCATCCTCGGGTCGGACAGCGGCCCGCCGGCCGAGACGACGACGTCGGCGGTGTACGTGGTGGGGCCCGCGCCCCGGCCGTCGGTCTCGACGACCCAGTGCAGCTCCCGCGTGTCCCACCGCGCCGACAGGACCTCGCGGCCGAGCCGCAGATGCGGCCCGATGCCGAAGGTGTCGACGACGTCCTCCAGGTACGCCCTGATGTAGGGCTGCCCCGAGAAGGTGCGCGGCCAGTCGGGGTTGGGCGCGAACGAGAACGAGTAGAGGTGCGACGGCACGTCGCATGCGCACCCCGGGTATTCGTTGTCGCGCCAGGTGCCGCCGACGGAGTCGGCGCGCTCCAGCACGACGAAGTCGGTGATCCCCTCGCGCCGCAGCCGCACCGCCGCGCCGATCCCGGCGAACCCGGACCCGATCACGGCGACGCGCACATGCTTGTGCTGTCCCATTCTCTCCTCCCAACCGCGCCAGCAATCACTGGCACGATTGTGAGGGTAGAGCACGCCCGTACCGATGGGTAGAGGTCGCGCACAACAGAGTTACCGCTGGTATCCACAGCCTGGGCGTGCGCGGGCCGGCAGCTTCTAAGCTGGCCGCATGGCAGGCGATCAGCAGGGACCGACGGACGGCGCACGCGAGTACCGCATGGAGGAGCTCGCGTCGGCGGCCGGCGTGCCCGTGCGCACCGTGCGCTACTACCGCGAGCGCGGCCTGCTCCACCCGCCGCGCCGCGAGGGCCGCATCGCCTGGTACGACGAGCACCACCTGGCCAGGCTGCGCACCATAGCGGCGCTGCTCGAACGCGGCCACACGCTCAACGGGATCGCCGACCTGGCGACGGCCCTGGAGAGCGGGCGGGAGATCAGCGACGTACTCGGCGTCGCCGCGCCGACGGAGGAGACGCTGGTGCGCCTGACGCCCGAGGAGCTGGCCGACTACTTCGAGTCGGAGGCCACGCCGGAGAACCTGTCCCAGGCGCTCGCGATCGGCTACCTCGCGACGGACGGCGACAATCTCGTCCACATGAGCCGCCGCCTGCTGGACGCCTCGTCGGCCCTGGTCCACCGGGGCGTCCCGCTCTCCGCCGTGCTGGCGGCGGGGCGCGAGGTGCGCGCCCACGCGGACGCCCTGGCGACCCTGTTCGCGGGCCTGCTGCGCACGTACACACCGGACGCCGCACCCGGCGAGCTGCGGCCGCTGGCCAGGAGCGTGGTGGAGGCGGAGCTGTCGCTGGCGCTCGACCACCACCTGGGGGCAGGCGAGGGCCCCGCCCGCGACTGAGCGCGAGCGCCTGTCGTGCGCCCGCACGCGTCTCGTGCGCCCGCACGTGTCTCGTGCGCCCGGCGGGGAAACATCGGCGGCGGCGCCGTGTTGGCACAGGTGTGAACACCGAAGCCGGCCGTCTCCCCGCCTCACCGCGGATCCCGTTCTCCGTCCTCGACCGCTCCCGCACGCGCGAGGGCCAGGACACAGGGCAGGCGCTGCGGGACACGGTGGACTTCGCGCGCGAGGCCGAAGCCCTCGGCTACCACCGCTTCTGGGTCTCCGAGCACCACAGCGTGCCGGGCGTCGCCGGGTCGGCGCCGACCGTACTCGCGGCGGCGGTGGCCGCGGCGACCACCACGATCCGCGTCGGCACCGGCGGGGTGATGCTGCCGAACCACCGGCCGATGGTGGTCGCGGAGCAGTTCGGCGTGCTGGAGTCCCTCTTTCCCGGCCGCGTCGACATGGGCCTCGGCCGGTCCGTCGGCTTCACCGACGGCATCCGCAAGGCGCTGGGTCACGGCAAGGCGGACGCGGACGACTTCCCTGAGCTGCTGGAGGAGCTGCTCGGCTGGATGAGCGGCGAGCAGGCGCGCTACCCGCAGGTGCACGCCAGGCCCGCCGAGGGGCTGCGCGTCCCGGCGTTCGTCCTCGCCACGGGGCGCGGCGCTCAGGTAGCGGCGCGGGCGGGACTGCCGCTGGCGATCGCGGCGGTGCGGGGAGAGGAAGCCATGCTGCGGGCCATCGACGCCTACCGTGCGCGGTTCAGGCCCTCGGCCTGGGGCGCCCACCCCCATGTCGTCGTCTCCGGCACGGTCGCGGTCGCCGCCACCACCGAGGAGGCACGCCGCGTCCTCGTGCCGGAGGCGTGGTCGACGGCGTACTCCCGCACGCGGGGCGAATTCCCCCCGCTGAGGCCGGCGGCCGGGATCGATCCCGCCACCATGACGGCCCGGCAGCGCGAGCTGTTCGACGAGGCCATGCGTGGCCACCTGTACGGCACGGCCGAGGAGGTCGGCCCCGCACTCGACGGACTGCTGGCACGCAGCGGCGCCGACGAGTTCCTCGTCACCACGAGCACGTACGACCGAGCTGCGCTGTACGACTCGTACCGCCGCCTGGCACGGCTGCGCGGCCTGGCCGCGTGAGCTAGAGCCAGGTGTCGAACACGGCGGTGACCGGCGCGTGGTCGCTCCACCGCTCCTCATGACTCGCCGCACGCTCCACGTACGCCTTCACCGCACGCGCGGCGATGCCGGGTGACGCGCAGATCAGATCGATGCGCCAGCCCGCGTCGTTGTCGAACGCGCGGCCGCGGTACGACCACCACGAGTACGGCCCGTCCTGGTCCGGGTGGAGCGCGCGGACGACGTCCACGTACCCCGTCTCCTCGTACACGCTCGACAGCCAGGCGCGCTCCTCGGGCAGGAAGCCCGAGTTCTTCCGGTTGCCCCGCCAGTTCTTGAGGTCGGCCTCGCGGTGTGCGATGTTCCAGTCGCCGCAGACCAGCACCTCGCGGCCGTCCGCCGCCGCCCGTTCGCGCAGGCCGGCGAGGTAGGTGCCGAACTCCTCCATGAAGCGCGTCTTCTCGTCCTGGCGCGGGGTGCCCGCCTCGCCCGACGGCAGGTACAGGCTGGCGACCGTCACGCCCGGCAGGTCGAACTCCGCGTACCGGCCGCTCGCGTCGAACTCCTCGCTGCCGAAGCCGATCCGTGTCCGGTCGGGTTCGCGGCGCGAGTAGAGCGAGACGCCCGCCCTGCCCTTCGCCGAGGACGGCGCGTGCAGCGTGTGCCAGCCCTCGGGGGCCCTGACCTGCTCAGGCAGCTGGCCGGGCTCGGCCCGCACCTCCTGGAGGCACACCACATCTGCGGATGTCTGCGCGAGCCACTCGGCGAAGCCCTTCTTCGCCGCGGCGCGCAGACCGTTCACGTTCACGGAGGTCACGGTCAGCACCCGAGCACACTACACACGGCGCGCGGGCACACCGGCACGCGAGAGGGCCCGGCCCCGCGGCATGCGCGGAACCGGGCCCTCAGCGTCTGTCTGCCGGTGTCAGCGGTTGTTCACACCGTTCGACGACAGGACCGGGATCTGGTCCAGGATGTGCGACAGCGGCTCGTCGCCCTTGGCCTGGGTGGAGTTCTCGGTGCACTGCTGGTTCTGCGGGTTGGCCAGGACGTTGATGTCCTGGACCGTGACCGGCACGACGCCGACGAGCGAACCGAGGTTCGCCTTGGCCGGCAGACCGATGCAGGGCTTGTTCAGCGAGCCCTGGACCAGGCTCAGCTGGGGGCTCATGTCGCCCTCGGTCGAGGAGTTGCCGAAGGCCTGCTCCGCGCCGTTCCCGCTCGCAGACACCGTGCCGGAGTCGTTGCCCGTGGCCATGGCCGGAGCGGCCGCGGCGGCCGTGCCACCGACGATCGAGACGGCGACGGCGGCGGTTGCCCACAGCTTCTTCATGTCAATACCTTTCCGGAAAGTCGGACTCCATCGGAGGAATCCGTTTTGTACAACTCGGCCGTGCGGGGTTTGGTTGCGGCCATTCCCCCGTATGGCCCACCGCGGTGGGTCAGGGCCGAGGAATCAGTGGTTGGCCGTGCCGTTGGAGGACAGCACCGGGATGCGGTCGAGGATGTGCGACAGCGCCTCGTCACCCTTGGCCTGCGTCGAGTTCTCGACACACTGCTGGTTCTGCGGGCTCGACAGGACGTTGATGTCCTGGACCGTGACCGGCACGATGCCGACGAGCGAACCGGCGTTGCCCTTGAGCGGCAGACCGATGCAGGGCTTGTTGAGCGAGCCCTGGATGAGCGCGATCTGCGGGCTCATGTTGCCGTAGGTGGCGGAGTTGCCGTAGTACTGCGCGGCGCCGTTGCCACTGAGCGAGGTGGTGCCGTGGCCGTCGCCCGCGGCCATGGCCTGCGGAGCGAGGGCGGCGGACGCGCCGACGACGGAGGCCGCGATGGCGGCGCCCGCCATAATCTTCTTGATCACAGGAGTCCCCTTCTGGTGGATCGCCCAGACCCTGGACAGTCCAGACTCGCGGGCCCCCTGAGCAACTGCCGACCCGGTGTTTGGTTCTCCGCATTCACTCCAATGGCCCAGTGGTCCAGTTCATGTGACGCGGCAAGCCGAACGGGTGAAGAAACGGAACCAACGGGGAGGGCCACTGTTGGTACAGGGCGCACCCCTTCGCATTTCTGAGAAAAGGAAACAGCCAACCGTGATCAAGAAGATGATGGCCGGCGCCGCGATCGCCGCCTCCGTGGTCGGCGCCTCGGCCGCGCTCGCCCCCCAGGCGATGGCCGTCGGCGACAGCCACGGCACCACCTCGGCCAGCGGCAACGGCGCGAAGGAGGCGTTCGGCAACGCCTCGACGAAGGGCGACGAGTCCCTTCAGGGCGCCCTCGTCCAGGGCTCGCTCAACAAGCTCTGCCTGGGCGTTCCGGTCAAGGTCAACGCCGGTTCCCTGGTCGGCGTCGTGCCGGTCACGGTCCAGGACGTCGACGTCCTGTCCAACCCGCAGAACCAGCAGTGCGCCGACAACTCGACTCAGGCGAAGGGCGACGAGGACCTCTCGCACCTCGTCGACCAGGTCCCGATCCTGTCCGCCAACGGCGCGGCCAACGGCTGACGCCCGACGGCAGGCGGCGATGCGCCACCGGCGCGACGCGGCGCGCGGCGGCCCGGACACCCTCCGGGCCGCCGCGCGTTTTCCGTTGCCCGGGTGAAAACCCGTGACGCGGCAATCGGGTGAACGGAAGGCAAGTGATAAAGCGGGGTAGTTTCTTCGCCACTTTCCGATCGTTGGAGTTCCCGCAGCGGCTGCACGGGCGAAGGAAATTCGAAGCCCGCGGACCACGAGAGTCGTGCGGACGCGTTCCCGCTGCGGAAAGGGCTCAACATGAAGTGCATGAAGGCCGCCTCGGTCGCAGCCGGGCTGCTCATGGCGGTCGGCGCCGCGGCCCCCGCGATGGCCGACGCTGGTGCCGGCGCCCTCGCCGCCGGTTCCCCGGGCGTGCTGTCCGGCAATGTGGTGCAGATCCCGATCCACATCCCCGTGAACGCCTGCGGCAACTCCATCGACATCATCGCGCTGCTGAACCCCACGTTCGGCAACACCTGCGTCAACGCCGACTGACGTCCTTCCCTCGCGGGGCCCCGCGCGCGTCCGACCGTGCGCGGGGCCCCGGCCCCGGCCGCACGGCGCGGCACCCCCGGCGGCCCGCGCCGCCGGACCCTGTCAGCAGGAGAGAAAAGACCAGATGCGAGACCTCATCAGCAAAGGGCTGCTCACGGCCGCGGCCGCGACGAGCGTGCTGTCGCTCGGCGGCGGATACGCGTACGCGTCGGACGCGCAGGGAGCAGCCGTCGGCTCCCCCGGGGTGCTGTCCGGCAACGACGTGCAGGTGCCGGTGGAGATCCCGGTGAACGCCTGCGGGAACACCGTCGACCCGATCGGCGTGCTCAACCCCGCGTTCGGCAACACCTGCGCCAACGTGCACGACCGTCACGACTACCACCCGGCGTACCAGAGCGGCCACGGCGCTCAGGGCGACCGTGGTGCGCACGCCGCCGCACCGGGCCCGGACCGCGCCGCGGCGCCGCAGCCGCACACGCTTCCGGCGCCCGCGCACAAGCCCATGCCACGCCCCGACGCGCACGGCATCCCGGGGCCCGAGGCCGCGCCGCAGCAGCACGAGCAGCACGCGCGGCCCGAGCACGCCGGACGCCACGAGCAGCACGCGCGCCCCCAGCAGCACGAGGAGCACGCCCAGCACGAGGAGCACGCCGACCACCACGCGCACCAGGCCGCGCAGCACCGGCCCACCGGTGCCACGGCGGGCGACCAGCACGCGGCCGCAGGCGGCGGCGCCCAGGCGTCCGGAGCCGCGCTGGGCTCCCCCGGGCTGCTGTCGGGCAACCTGACGCAGATTCCGCTGGACATCCCGGTCAACGCCTGCGGCAACAGCGTCGACGTGGTCGGCCTGCTCAACCCGGTGTTCGGCAACAGCTGCGCCAACGTTTCCGCCCCGGCGCACGTCCACACGCCGCCGCACCACGAGTCGCAGCCGCCGGCGCCGCACGACGACACGCCGCCCGTCCCGGCCGTGCACCACCCGGCGCCCGAACACCCCGCGGTCCCGGCCGCGTTCGTCCCGCAGGCGCCGCAGGCTCCGCACGTCGAGCAGCTCGCGCACACCGGCGCGGACTCGCACCTGCTCGCTGCCGCCGCGATGAGCGCCGGCCTGATGCTCGGCGGCGGCATCCTCTACCGCCGCAGCACCGCGGCGGCACGCGCCCGCCGCTGAACCGCCCCACCCCCGCCCCGGCAGGCAAGGCCGGGAGAGTCCGCCCGGCTCTCCCGGCCTTCGTGCGTTCGGATTCGCCCGACGGCCCATCAGCTTGTTCCGATGGCCCATCAGAGGGAGGAATTGCACGAACGGACTACTGGAGCGCTGGACCGCCGTCCCGTTCGGCTCAATAGAAATACTTTTGTGAGTGCGTGGCCACGGACCGCACACGGCCACGGGAAACGGTCCCGCAGCCGAGGAGCACTCATGGCCACTTCGCATCGCCGACTCGCCGTCACCTGCACGGGTACCGCCCTGGCCGCCTTCCTCGCGGCGGCCGCCGCCGCGCCCGTCCCCGGGTTCGCGAGCGAGCCGGGCGGGACGGGGACGAGCGGTGCGGCGAAACCGCCGCCCGCCGCGAACCCGGCGTTCGGCACGTTCACCGACTCCGGTGCCCGGGGCGTGCAGGCCATCGCCCGTACCCAGCAGTGGCTCGGCGGCACCGACCTGCGGGTCGGCCACACCTATCTGCCCGGCGGTTCGTGGTCGGACATCGAGGGGCAGGTGGACTTCCTTCAGCCCTGGGCCCAGTGGAAGCAGGCGCGCGCGGGGCGGCTGTTCGTCCTCAACGTGCCGATGCTGGACGACAACGAGGGGCACGTGCCCGACGACCAGGTCCGCGCCGAACTGCGTCAGGGCGCGGCCGGGCAGTTCGACGCCCACTACAAGACGCTCGCGCAGCGCCTCGTGGACATCGGCGTGCCGGACACGGTGATCGTGCTGGGCTGGGAGATGAACGGCACGACGTACACCGGCAGGTGCGGCCCCGACCCCGCGTCGTGGAAGGCGTACTGGAAGCGGATCGTCGGCGCGATGCGGTCGGTGCCCGGGCAGAAGTTCCGGTTCGACTTCGCGCCGAGCCGCGGCAAGGACGCCGTGCCGTGGACCCAGTGCTACCCGGGCGACCACGTCGTGGACATCGTCGGCATGGACTCCTACGACCAGCCCCCCGGCACCACGTTCGAGCAGGAGGTGAAGCAGCCGTACGGGCTGCAGGACCACGTCGACTTCGCGGCCGCCCACGGCAAGCCGATCTCGTATCCGGAGTGGGGGCTGTTCCGCAACGGCGACAACCCCGCGTACATGCGGGCGATGCTCAAGTGGATCGACGCCTACAAGCCCGTGTACAACACGCTGACCGACTACTGCCCGCACGGCGTGTGGCAGTGCAAGCAGAACCCGCAGTCGGCGCAGGTCTTCAGGGACGCGCTGTACGGGCGCGGCGAGCACCCCGTCCAGCCGCCGTCGCAGCCCACCGCGCCTCCCACCGAGCCGACGAAGCCGACCGAGCCGACGAAGCCGCCCACCGGTGGGCAGGACTGCACGGAGTTGTCCCTCGGCGACTGGCTCGACTCGTGGTTCGGCGGGACCGTGTGCATCCCGCTGAGCTGGTGGCAGAAGTGGTACTGACCGCGGGCGCCGCGGGTGTCGGCCGCTGACGGGGAGGCGGGGGCGCCCCCGGCGTCACCGCGCGCGGCTACTCGCGCGCGCGG